>CAZNHN010000115.1:0-8951 GCA_964572415.1 uncultured Phaeodactylibacter sp. | reverse complement strand
CATTATGTCAATGAGGCCGGCCCAATTGAGTACCGGCTCTTTAGCCTGGACGGACGGCTTCTGCTAAGCAGCAGGCAAACGGCTACGGATGGTGGCTGGCAACAGTACCAAATGGACCTCAAACAACTGAAGGCTGGCTACTATCTCCTACAGGTTACGGATACGGAATCAACCTTTAGCCAGCAAATAATAAAACAATAACTCTTCCTTCGCCATACCGCAATTTGGCGATCAACTTCAATCTATAAGAGGCTGCCGGTGGTAGCCTCTTTTTTGTATATTACCCCTCAAACCAATACAGCATGCGGCAAGTAAAACTGCGGATTACCGGTAAGGTACAGGGTGTTTTCTTCAGAGCATCCACACGCGAAAAAGCACAACAGCTTGGAATAACCGGCTGGGTAAAAAATGAACCTGACGGAACAGTCGCTGCGACTGGCCAGGGCCCGGACGTACAACTGCAACAGTGGATTGACTGGTGCCATGAAGGCCCTCCACAGGCACGCGTGGAATCCGTAGAGGTTGAAGCGCAGCCTCTTACCTCTTTTCAGGAGTTTGAGATCATCAGATAAATAGCTATGGAAATCAATATTCGTCAGGGCACCGCTGAGGACTTACCTGCCATTCATGACCTTGTAATGGAACTAGCAGTATACGAAAATGCGGCTCATGAATTTACGGCCACTCTGGAAACCTACCGGCAAGATTTCAGAGATGGTTTATTTGAAGTATTAGTGGCCGAACAAGGGCCGGAAGTGGCTGGAATGGCTTTATACTATATGACCTACTCTACCTGGAAAGGCAAGATGCTGTACCTGGAAGACTTTGTCGTAAAAGCTACCCACCGGCGACAGGGAATTGGCAGCCGGCTATTTGATGCTTTCGTGGAAACCGCAAAAGCAAAAGGATGCCGCCTGGTCAAATGGCAGGTACTGGATTGGAATGATCCTGCCATCGATTTCTACAAAAAAAAGGCGGCAACAATTGAGCAGGAATGGTGGAATGGTAAAATTTTCTTGTAATTGTTAATTTTAGTTAATACATTTGAACAAGAGTAGCTGACAATGGCCACTCTTCAAGTCCAGAAAACTACTCAACAAACAAACAGAGGCTGTTACCCTCCCGGCCTTCCTTCCGGTTTGTGGTAATTACCTTATTCAAGTAATTAAATACACAAGTGTTCTGTACGGTCACTGTGTACTCCGGCTTTGGAGCTTTCCAAAGTGGAAAAGCCGTATACGACTAACCTGTTCGTGGGATTTTACGCGGGTAGGGGTAAAAATTGTATGTGTCATTCAAAAATGACTAATTTATAGTGTTTCATAGTGTGAGGGGTAGCCACTTTACGGTGGTTGCTCCTTTTCTTTTATGCATCAAAAAAATGTTGGCATCAAGACAGCAATGGCGTAATACCATGCGGCAATCAAGACTGCCGTACAAGGAGTTGTTCAGCTAGCGTACGTAGCTGCTGCTTTCCCTCCTCTGCTGCGTCCAGGGCTGAAAGCGCACTGAATGCTGCTTCCTGGTACTGTTGTTTTAAGCCCTCCGCCCATTCCGGAATATGCAGGTCTCGCAGCAATCTGGTGACCGTATTGATTTTGTACGATTCATCATCCGGAGTGGTGGTCATCAATTGGTACAGGGTTTCATAAGACTCGCCTTCTGCAAGTTCGAGTGCCTTTAGGATGAGGAAAGTCTTTTTATTTTGCAGGATATCCCCACCGACGCGTTTGCCAACCTTTCCGGGGTCTCCAAAAGTGTCCAGAATATCATCCTGCATCTGAAAGGCCACCCCAATATTCCGGCCAAAAGACCGGAGGTTCTGCTGTGCGGCTGCGGGCGCACCCGCAGTGATGGCGCCCATTTGAAGGCTCCCCCCGATTAGTGCTGCTGTCTTGAGCTCAATCATTCGAATATACTCCGGAATTGTGACATCGTTCCGGGATTCAAAGTCTACATCAAACTGCTGGCCTTCACATACTTCAATGGCAACATCGTTGAACACATTTAAGAGTGCTGAAACATCCTCTGAAGTACGCCCCCCCTTACTCAGGAACTGATAAGCATAAATCAGCATAACATCGCCACTCAAAATCCCCGTATTCAATCCATACTTAGTGTGTACCGCCGGACGGCCCCGCCGAAGTGGAGCTTCATCCATGATGTCGTCATGCACCAAAGAAAAATTGTGAAATATCTCCACAGCCATAGCGACAGGAAGGCTTTGCGCTTTATCGCCATTAAACAGGGCAGCTCCCATCAGGGCTAAGACCGGGCGCAGTCGTTTCCCTGAAGAAGACATGATGTACTCAACGGGCTTGTAAAGCCCCTCTGGATCGCGAGTAAAAGCGTGCTGTTGGCGGTAGGCTTCGAAGGCATCGCGAAGCGCTTTGGTTTCAAGCATAGTCGGTTATATATTTCAGCAAAGATAGGCAAGCAATGCGGTTCTGCCAATGCGGATCGATAAGAGATTATATACTTTTGCTTTGTCAGGAGGTCAACAAGGACTATCCGGAAAGAGCCGGGACCTCCGGACTCTGCAAAGGGCCAGGCTGCCTGTAATACGTCCAAAGTACGCAGTATCCGGGGCGGTGGCGCCGGAAAAGCAGGAACCAGCTTAAAATTTCACAATGCCAGCCCAACATTTGATACCAGAGACAGAAAAAGGTGACAGGAAAAACCCTAATAAAGCCGTAAACTTTTAACTATTTTAGGAAAATAATCCTAACTTTACACTAAGATTTGAATATAGGCTCAAGAATAAACAGAACAAGTATTTGACATCAGTTTTCGCCGTGCCGAACCTTCCAAAGTTTTGCAAAGCTATTGGTTTTTCAAGTACTGCGATTAATAGAATCGGATTGAAGCCGAGTTCCAATTAGCGAAATTGGTAATATGGTCAACAAAACAAAAGCACACAATATCCTCCTAATCGAGGATAACCCGGGGGATGTCAGGCTAACGCAGGAAGCTTTTCGGGAAAGCACCAAGAATATCAAACTTGATGTTGTCACAGATGGTATAGAAGCCATCAAGTATCTCCGTAAAGAACCTCCCTACACAGAGGCTCCGCTACCTGATTTAATTCTTCTGGATTTAAATCTCCCCAAATGGGATGGACGCGAAGTTCTCGGTGTCATCAAGTCTGATGAAACCCTGAAGCGGATACCCGTTGTTGTGCTCACCACCTCTAATGCAGGAGTTGATATCCTGAAAAGCTACGATCTGCACGCTAACTGTTTCATTAATAAGCCGATTGATTTTGATAAGTTCTTCGAGATAATCCATAAGATAGAAGACTTTTGGTTATCCACGACAATTTTACCGACTAAGGTTTCCTGAGGGCCCTTGGTTAAATATATTCCCACCGATTATTGATTAGTGAACCGATTAATACCAACAAGATCGGGCTTCCCCGGCATGAAACCACTAAAAAACTGGTTTATATGCTACAGTTATAACACTTGCCGTGAAACACTACACAGCGCATTCCTTCGAATGCCAGATACTGTACTTAATGTTTAAGCAGATCGCTGCTTTAACATGCATGCTGTAATTTTCAGTGGCCGTCATTTTATGCCAACAACTGAAGACAAAATATGCAAGGCTCTATTATCGTCACATCAGGTGATGGCTTCCTGTAATTCGGATGTGATTACTGGGAAAGGAAACAATGAAAGAAGTGTTTAATGGTTATGAGCAAAGATAATACAAGAATTTTGGTGATTGAGGACTCCGAATCGGATATTGCATTGTTGGAGGCTTTTCTCAAGGAGGCCAATTACAGGCATACCCTTTTTACATCTGACTCCCTGACAGAAGGCCTGGAGAAGCTATGGGAATACGCTCCGGAAATTGTACTGCTGGACCTTAACCTGCTGGACGTGACAGGCTTTAAAACACTGCAACTATTCAGAGAAAAAGCCCCCAACACCCCCGTAATTGTAATGACCGGCTACAAGAATGAGATTATGGGCATTCAGTCTGTGCGGGCAGGGGCTCAGGATTTCCTGGTAAAAGGGACTTTTGATCACCGGCTTCTGGTCAAGACCATCAATTACTCTTTGCAACGATTTGAGACACAATCCAAATTACAGAAAAAAGCCGATGATTTAAGTAAAAATGAAGAACGGACCCGCCGCGCATTGAAGATAGCAAGGTTTGGCCGCTGGGAGATGAATATGGTTGACAACTCTATGCACTGGGACGATGAAATCTTCCGGTTCTTTGGTTTTCAACCCGGTAGCTTCCTTCCTTCTATGTCTGAATACCTTAAATATGTGCACGTCAGTGACCGAACCGATGTGGAACAGTTTTTTGAAGTGGCCATGAGCGATGGAAAGCCACACACAATAAACCACCGCATTCTTATCGATAATAAAAAAGTGCGCCACGTACAGGTCAACGCACAGGTCAGTTATGTCGAAAAGGACAACCAAATGATGCTCCTGGGCAGTATTCAGGAGGTGTTCCATCAATCTGCTGACCCTTTTCTGCCAGCAACCCAGGGCGATGCCAGGCCAGACCCTGAGGCAGCGCCCCAGCCTGACCAAAATAATCCGGAACGGGACCCCTCCCAAAATAAACAACCCAATGTACAGGATAACCCCAAGGTGTTGTTTTCCGATTTTTCCTATAACCTGAGAACCCCAATTGCTTCGGTTATCAACTTCATTTATCTGCTGGAGGAAACCCAATTGCAAGGCCAGCAAAAAGATTATATCAGGGGGATAAAGTCCTCCATGGAGGATCTTAGCTTTGCCCTAAATAACTGGATCAACCTCAGCACGTTGCGCAATGAGCAGGTAAGCCTGAACCATTTCAACATTCAGGTATCCAACATGCTGAAAACCGTGCTTGACATTTCCAAAATAAGGATCGAAAAATCAGGCAGTGAGCTGGAGCTGGATGTATCTCAAAAACTTCCGGATACCATTACCAGCGACCCCCAAAGGCTGACACAGCTCATTTACAATATGATTGAGCTGGCAGTCAATTACACCATACCTGATACTAAAACAAGGCTTTCCCTTGGAGTCAGGGGCAGCCGTAATGCCAACCTGGAGCTGTTGATCCGCTGTATGTTCCACTCTGATGACTTTGACGTAGAAGAAGCAAAAGAGCTTATCAAGGACGAAGATATCATAAAAGACCATAGCGTGGAATCCAACCGTATGCTACCACTCATTATATCCAATCAGCTGTCTACCTTAATGAGCGGTAAGCTCGAGCTCGTGCGCAAAACCAGCCGAAAGTTCGAGGTCAAAGTTGAGCTTCCGATCGAAACCCCGCACCAACAGCCGAAGTCGTTGCCGGAAAAGCCGGTACAGCCCCTGAGCATCCTTTTGGTAGAAGACCATGACCTTCACCGGCTGGCTACTAAGCGAATGCTTATGAACTGGTCGGATAAGGTAATCGTGGATGTGGCCAGGAATGGCATGGAAGGGGTCAAACTTGCCGGGCAGAAGGATTACGACCTTATCCTGATGGACCTCGAGATGCCCGTCCTAAATGGCATACAGGCGGCCATAAAAATCCGCAGTCAGTCCAAAGCCCCAATCATTGCCCTGACTGCCAATGAATCCAAACAGGAACAGGAGCGCTGTCAGGCCATTGGCATCAATGATTATGTGGTTAAGCCCGTAAAACCGGAGAGTTTGTTCAAAAGAGTGCTGCAGCAGGTCATGTCCTGATGTATCAACCTTGCCCCCCTTTACTGCGTTAGATGATTGTCTGTTAAAATAAAGACAATCATGGAAAGTTACGATTTAATCATTATTGGTGGCGGACCAACCGGGCTCAACTGTGCAATCGCTGCCCATAAGGAAGGGCTCCGCTGCCTGGTACTTGAAAAAGGGGTACTCGCCAATTCTATTTATAATTTCCCGGACAATATGACCTTTTTCTCCACTTCCAAACGGTTGGAGATAGGAGATGTACCCTTTATTTCTCATACGGAGAAGCCTACACGGCGGGAAGCACTGGAATATTACCGGCGCCTGCAGCAAGCCTGGTCCCTCAATGTCCATACTTACGAGCCTGTGTCAAAAATGGAGCCCGATGGCACTGGCGGCTATCTGATCTCAACTTCAAAGCGCACTTACCAGACCAGGGCGGTCGTTGTAGCTACCGGATTCTACGATACGCCAAACATGATGGACGTGCCCGGTGAAGACCTACCCAAAGTCAAACACTATTACGATGATGCTCACCCCTATGTCGGACAGGAGGTACTTGTGGTCGGAGCTGCCAATTCCGCCTGTCAGGTGGCACTGGAGCTTTGGCGCAAAGGGGCAAAAGTTACGATGGCTATCCGGGGCAATGCCATATATAAGGGCGTGAAATACTGGATTAAACCCGACATCGAAAACCGTATAAAAGAAGGCAGCATCCCTACCTACTGGAACAGTACGGTACAATCCATTCAACCGGATAAGGTAACCCTGCAAACCCCGGAGGGAGAAGTAGAGCTGAGCAACGACTGGGTGCTCGCCATGACAGGTTACCGCCCGAATTACGATCTGCTATCCAGTCTTGGGCTCGAGATACCGGAGGACGAGGCACGGGTGCCCAATCACAGCCCGGAAACCCTGGAAACCAGCCTGCCCAATGTTTTTCTGGCAGGCGTGGTCTGTGCGGGTATGAAAACCAATTCGCTATTCATCGAGAATACAAGAGACCATGGTACGGTCATCGCTAAGCAAGTTGCCCGGCGTGTGCCTAAGCTGCAAACAATTTGACGTATGGGGCTAAGTATCCACTACCGGGGCACCCTGACGGACAAACGGCAATCCGCAGCACTCCTCAGTGAACTGGAAGATATTGGACAGTCCATGCACTGGCCTACTCAGGTACTTGACGGGCACTGGGACCGCAAGCCCGACGCCCGCCTGGAGCGCAACAGTGCAGGGGTACCTGCTATCGTGGGCGACTCAGGCCTGAAGGGGATTATTCTGAATATCCACCAAGACTCTGCCCCTCTTTACTTCTGTTTTAGTGCTTCGGGTGTTTTGACCTCTCCGCTTCAGGTGGCGGTTAGTGCAGCTGACGATTATGCCGTTACGCCAAATTGGATTGCAGTGAACACTCAACCTGCCGGGCCGGAGATACACGCTGCCGTAATCAGCTTACTGCACTATCTGCAGGAAAAATATTTGCATGATCTGGAGGTAGAAGACGAAAGCGGTTACTGGGAGTCCCGAGACTACCAGGATGTGCTGAAAGAGCTGAACCAGGAGCGGTCCGGCAACGAAGACCTCGCCCGGAAGGCAGCCCAGCTCAGGCGCCGTGAACAAAAAGACATCGTTGCAAGGATTGACTTGCTGCTGCGCAAAATGCGGGACTGGGAAGCAGATTAATTGTCCTATATTTGTCGCTCCATTGTTAGCCACAAAACGAACGACATCCAACATTGCGACTTTCCGACTCTGCCAAAGCTTTAGGAATCTTGCTGCTGCTGGCAGTTGCCATCCGCCTGATTTCTTTTTTCCCATCAGTCATTGACCACGATGAGTCTACCTACCTCGTCATAGCAGATGCCGTGTCACAGGGCTACACCTATCAGGTAGATTATATTGACACCAAGCCCATAGGCATTTTTCTGGTACTGGCTGCCCTAAAGTCCCTGCTTGGCCATGCTATCTGGGGTTACCGGCTTGTTGCAGCCCTGGTACTTGGCTTCACGGCTTTTCTGCTTTACCGCGCCAAACGCATACAAGGCAGTAACTGGGCGGCAGCACTATCAGCAGGTATCCTTTACCTTATCCTGAATTCACTGTACACCCGTTATGGCGTTTCCCCCAATACGGAGACCTACTTCAACTTTTTCACTGCCGGCGCACTTTTGTTATTCTTCCAATACCGAAGTTATGCGGCCTTTTTCGTATCCGGCCTGCTGTTAGGTGTCGGTTTTGTAATCAAGTACGTTGTTCTGTTTGACGGGCTTGCCTTTGGGGCTTTCCTTATTTTCCAGGCTTTGCGCCGGGAGGGCAATGTGGTCAAAGCGCTGAGCCAGGCGTTGACGATGGCCCTGGGTGCTGCCATCCCGTTTGCCCTGGTAGTCGGCTACTATTATCAGATCGGAGAATTCGACCGCTTTTGGTTTAACTCGATCACAGTAGCCGGGCGCTACCCTTCCTCCCGCACGTTTTCGCATTACATCGTATTCTTCTTTGAATTCTTCTTGCGGTTTTTGCCTGTTACCGTCTTGTTTGTCATAGGGCTTTGGCACAAAAGCGTCAAGCTGTCCGTTCGGCAGTTTGGGCTGATCTGGTCTGCCTTTGCACTGGCCTCCGTACTGATTCCCGGCAATGCCTTTGGGCATTATTACATTCAGTTTATGCTGCCCTTTAGTTACCTGGCCGGGGAATTCTTCGGGCTGCCCCGGCAGGAGGTGCCCCGGTGGCTGCGCTGGATGCGCCACCCACGGATTGGCTATGCCTTGCTGGGTTTGCTCTTTGTCACCCACCTGCTGCTTCAAAAGAAAGACTATCTCGACCGCCCGGATAATGTCCGTTACGCTGCACAATACCTCAATCAGCATCTTGAGCCTGGCGACCTTATCTACACACAGGAGGACCAGGCGATCTACTTCATGACCCGGCGCCTCCCACTCATTCCTTATGTCCACCCTTCCTTGTTTTGGCTGGACAAGCACATCGAAGCCATGGAGATTGATGTGGAGAAAGAAGTAGCGAAAATTGAGGCCGCTGCCCCCCGCTTCATGGTCTTCCGCTATCCCGTTGAAACCGAACGCTTTGCCGCCTACCGGGCAGCACACTATACTCAGGTGGCCAATATTGGTGACTATGTGGTAATTTTCGAGCGCAAAAATTAGCAGGCTTATTGCACCTTTTCCAAAAAGCACTTATATTTGCATTCGCTAAAAAGCAGGGGAATTAGCTCAGCTGGCTAGAGCGCTTGCATGGCATGCAAGAGGTCACCGGTTCGAC
>CAZNHN010000114.1:0-17885 GCA_964572415.1 uncultured Phaeodactylibacter sp. | reverse complement strand
TTGCGTCGGGTTTGTGCATTACGCCCAAACCTCTCCGTTCCGAGTATAGTCGTGTGGTATCCTTTTATTAAATGCGGGCAAACCGAGCTGATACACGGAGAGCAGTTTAGCGGGCTGTTGTCCGGGCCCATTATGAGGATGATCCATGCGGAAACCGTGCAGGGGTTTGAGTTGATGAACAGGGCACTGCGGGAGCGGTCGGAAGCGGGCGTGGTGGCGAAGAAGCGGTAAAAACCTTATCTTGCAAGAAAGCTTTCTGCCATGCCATCATCTATAGCTACATCTCCGCCATTTTCCCAACCTGAGGCAACGATTACCTGGGAAGCCTTCCAGCGGGAGTACCTCAGCCGGGAAGATAGCTATACCTACGAATGGCTGAATGGTACGGTAGAACGAACCCCAAACGCCATGAATGCTGCGCAGCTCTACATCCTCAACAACCTGCTTAATTTTTTTATGCGCCTCAAGTTTCAAGGGCAGATGTCCGGGCAATTAATGCCGGAGAGCGATCTGTTTTTTGGCGATCACCACCGCCGCCCGGACATATGCTGGTTGACAGACGCCCAAATCAATGCTTTGGCAGAAGGGGAATATGAGGTACCCGCCTTTGTGATTGAAGTCATCTCGAACCATGATGAGATGAACACGGTAGTCGGTAAAATGCAAGACTACCGGGCAGCTGGCGTTCAAATCGTTTGGCATATTCTGCCTAATCACGGGGAAGTGCATGTTTACAATGGGCAGGCACTGGAGGTAATGAAAGTTTGTAAGGGAAATGACACCTGTAGTGCAGCGCCCGTTCTCCCTGATTTTGAGCTGCCAGCTACTGAAATCTTCCAGCGGGAGAGTGCCGGGTAACCTCCTGAACCATCTACTTAAGTGTTGCCGTTAGCAAACGTTCTACTTCCGCCTGCGCTTTCCGCTCATCAAAAAAGGCAGGGATGGGTAGGCTTAGACCTGTCAGGGCTTGCACTTCTACGCCCCCATTATCCGATTTTTTGTGAAGCTGGTAGGTCGTATCGCCCTGGGGCATGATGTATTGCTCTAAAGTCCGCTTCCGGGGATCGACGATCCAGTATTCGGGTATATCGTGGTAAGCGTAATCCTGAAACTTTACGCCCCGGTCACGAGCCTCTGTCTTTGGGGAGAGTACTTCCACCACCAGTCGTGGAGCCGGGAACAAGCTGGTCTCTTCGTTGAATTCAGCGACTTGTGCGGTATCAAAGTAGCAAATATCTGGTTCGTAGTCATTGCGGGTGAGGCGGATCATGGCTTTCTCCTGATGAACTTCCCCGACTTGTCGAAGCAATACCGATGTACGAAGCAAAGATGCGACATTACCGCTGACCAAAGCTTCTATACGCTGAGCGGGAGCATGGACGATCACTTGCCCGTTGATGAATTCCATTTTGGATGTATCTGTTCGCCAGTCTTTCAGCCATTCCTTACGCTGCTGTTCCTCCATCGCAAGCCGATGCTGTAACTCTTTGAGGACTACAGGAAGATCCGGGCGCTGCATCAACTGTTCGACAATATTGGTGGCCATCCGGAAGTTTTGAATAAATATAACCATTCATTAGAGGTTATGAACACAAATTTTGCATGCCCCTGAATAATCTTTTCCGCCAGCTCTGCATCACGTCCTCACCTTCGTAGCTTAGGCTACGAGGTTCCGGGCGCTCTTTGATCTGACGAAAAATCTTGATTAATTGTCTATACAAAACCTGTATTCATAACCTCTATTCAAAACGGGTCAATGACAGTGATTGACATTTTGCGCCGGGCCGCCCTTTTTCTCATCCTTACCGTACTCACCCAGGTCGGAGAGGTACTCTACCTGCTCTATCAGCCCATCCGGTGGCAAATCAGCCAGCGGATACCTGGCAAGTGGCGTTCGCGTGGGTACCGCCTGCTTGCCTTTACCATGGTCTATGCACTGGGCAGCCTGCTGCTTGTGCCTCCCCTTGCCCGATTGAACGGGCGGGTGCCTTTGCCGGTCTTTTCC
This sequence comes from uncultured Phaeodactylibacter sp., assembly GCA_964572415.1. Lineage (GTDB taxonomy): Bacteria > Bacteroidota > Bacteroidia > Chitinophagales > Saprospiraceae > Phaeodactylibacter. The sequence continues at coordinate 15,880 of CAZNHN010000114.1, read as the reverse complement.
GAAGCGGCCCTCAAGCCAGCCAACTATTTCTTTGTAATAGCCAACCGGCACTATGTCAAACCGGCATTGCTCAAAGCCACATTGGATGTCGCCAATCAAATGGATACTTCCGTTACCTTATTTTATTTGGATGCCAACTTTCCGTTTTTCGATGGTTTCCCGCTACTGCCCCACCGCAGCCACGATGATGGCGGCAAATTAGACCTGGCTTTTATTTATGAAAACCCGGTCACAGGTAAACTCTTGTCTGGGAGCCCTTCCTGGCTAGGCTACGGCTACCTGGAAACACCAAAAGCAGGCGAGTATGATCAGCCAGCGAATTGTGAGGGTCGGGGTTATTGGCAGTACAGTTTATTATCCCGCCTTGTCCCGCAAGACAAGAATCTTGATTTTTCGGCTTCACTAAACCAGCAGCTGCTCCTCCGCCTGGCGCGGCATCCTGCAATAGGCAAAATCTTCCTGGAGCCTCATTTGAAAACGAGATTAGGGCTGGAAGGGCAGAAAAAGGTCCGCTTCCACGGTTGTGCAGCGGTTCGTCACGACGACCACATCCACATTCAATTGTGAATTAGGCGATAAAAAGCGTACCTTAATTTTTTCATTCAATCTGTTTTATGTCTTTCCTACTCCTCTTTTTCAGCTGTAGCCTTGCCTGGGCCACGCCTGCCGTCTCACCGGCTTCCTCCTTCGAGCTTGTTGATGAAGAAAGCGGCATCCAACTCTACGAACGCTGGCACAAAACGGCCGAAGGTAATGCCTACCGCGAACTCAAAACCGTACTTAAAGTAAAAGCCCCAACCCTCACCTTACTGCGTACCCTGCGCGAAGAGCAACAAGCTGAAAAGTGGATGCGCCGGGTGGATGAAGTCCGGTCTTTCCCCGGGCAACATGAGCGCCACTGGTACGCTTACGTGCACTACGGTCTGCCATGGCCGGCACGCGACCATGACTGTACCATCGCTTACCGGCAAACCGGCAGTGCTGCCGGCAGTACCACCATTCAGTTTGAATCGGTGGCATTGAAGCAATACCCTGTCAAAGATGGGATTGAGCGCATCACCGGGTTGTCCGGGCGCTGGGAATTTGAAAAGCAGGCCAATGGCTACACTGAGGTCCGCTATTTTATACAGACGACGAAGGCATCTTCCCTGCCGCGCTTTATCACCGACCCCATCGTGCGCTCCAATATGATGCGTACCATGGAGGGCTTTCGGGAGGTGGCAGAAAAAGGCTAATCCCTGTTCTACTGCCGGGGCTTTACCACAATCGTTTCCCAACCATCATAGGCACCGCCCAGCCCTGCCGCCAGTTGAGTCAGGCCCCAGGTGAGGTCGTGAATGTATGGGGTGTGAATGCTGTCCTGCCGCACAAAGTGTATTCCATAGGGCATTTGGCTTTGCGCAAGTGTATCGTAAGCGATGGGCTCAAAGCTGTACCGTTTCAGGGAGTCCTGAAAGACGCTGCGGGCTTTGGTGGATTTGAAGTACGCCCAGTGCTCAATCGGCCGGGGCTGAGACAGCGGGTCGCCGGCTTCCTGCAGGCGGATGAGCACGCCATCGTTATTGATTTCTGCCTGTTCGCGCTGATTGGGGAAGAGTTGTTCTGTGTAGGCGGACCAGGCGTCGTCGGGCGCAATGCTGGCTTCCACTTTTCGCTTGGTATATGCCGCTACGGTTTCCTGTGCCAGCTCGTCGGCTTGGAGCTCTGCACGCAGGTAGTAATACAGCTGCTTCTCGCCGGGCACAACGATACTCCCCACAAAAATCCCAAAGTTGCCACGTTCCAGCTTTTGCAGCAGTTGATCCTGTAATTCATTGGCCATCCGGGTTTCTGCTTCGGTGGGAAAGCCGGTGGGCAGCGTCTCATTTGCTTTTACGGTAACTTTTAGCAGGCGTGGGTGCGTCTGTAGCGGGGCCTGTTCTGACCAGCCCTGATCTACCGTAATGACCTGAGGCCCGGCAAGCTGCTGCCGTAAGAATACCGACCAGCGCTCTTCGTGGCCCGGCAGGGGCGGCGCTTCACTTTTTTGCTGCTGAGGACCTACCTCCCCACACCCTGAAAGGAGCAATAACAGCATCGGGAACAACCAATTTGAGTATCTCATAACTTCGTTTTAATCAACCGTAAAGGTAAGCCCATCGTAGCCGAGGGCTACATTTTCCGGCAATTTTCGGGAAACTTGCTGATGCAGCCCCATCCGGTGGCTCATATGTGTGAGAAAAGCCCGTCGGGGAGCTAGTTGTTGGATCAGGTCGAGGGCCTGCTCCAGATTGAGGTGCGAATGATGCTCACTATGGTGGAGCGCACTCAGCACAAGGGTGTCCAGCCCATTTAGCTTCGCCAGTTCCTCCTTAGCAATCGTTCTAACATCGGTCAGATAGGCAAAATCGCCAAAGCGAAACCCCAGCACAGGCATACGGCCGTGCTTCAGCTCCACCGGAATCACCCGCTGCCCTTCCACCTCGAAAGGCTGGGTTTTGGAAATGCGGTGGATTTGTACCTGCGGCGCCCCGGGGTAGCGGTTCTGGCTTTCAAAGATGTAGGCAAACCGTTGCTTCAGCTCAGCTTCGACCGGTGCGGTACAGTAGACCGGCATGTCCATGTTATTGCGAAAGTTGAACGGGCGTACATCGTCCAGCCCGATGATGTGGTCATTGTGCTGATGGGTAATGAGAATGGCATCAAGCCGGTCAATACCCGTGCGGAGCATTTGTGCCCTGAAGTCGGGGCCACAGTCAATGGCGATGTTTTTTCCTTCCACTTGCAGCAGGGCCGCTGTGCGCAGGCGTTTGTCCTTTGGGTCTGCCGATTGACAGACCGCACAGTCGCAACCGATGACCGGTACGCCCTGTGATGTGCCAGTGCCAAGTAAGGTAATGCGCTTTTCGATGATCCTTGTTTTTATTGCGTCGTGGATTGCCGATCAGGTAATTTATAGCCGTATTTCAGGAAAATCTCCTGTGCGGGCTCCGAAAACAGGAAAGCAAAAAATGCGAGGCTTTGTTTAGCATTTTTTTCATTGCCATAACGCGTGACTACCACACCCTGCTCTATTGGGGCGTAGCTATTGCCAGGCAGTTCTAGCCATTCTCCCTTTCCTTTCATATCGGGTGAAAGGACGACGGATTTGGCGGTCAGCCCCACATCTACTGCTTTGGAGGTGATGTATTGATTGGTCTGCGCTATGCTCTCTCCGTAAACCAGCTTCGGCTTTACTTCCTCTAACACCTCGTAATGCCTGAAGTAGTTTATAGCTTGTTCGCCGTAGGGCGCATTTTTGGGGTTGGCAATAGCTATTTTTGATACTCCTTCCTCAAGCAAGTACTCCGGAGCTACTCGTATATTATGCCCGGTCATGCTCCAGGCGACGAGAATGCCATAAGCGTAGACGCTCACTTTTCCTACCGTTTCACCTTGCTCCTGCAGATACGTTGGGTACTTCATATTGGCAGAAACCAGCAAATCATAAGGCGCACCTTCCATGATTTGGGCAGTGAGCTTGCCGGAAGAACTGACAACCGATGTTGCGTCAATACCGGTTTGTGTTTTAAATTCCCGGATCAACTCTTCCATGGCAAACTGCACATTAGCAGCCGTGGCAATGGTTAAGGTGGGCTGAGACGCTTCGGGTGATGCCGATGACCTGCTAGCAGGAGTCTCCGGGTTTGATCCGCCACAGGCGCTGAGCATAAACAAAGTCACCCAACAGAGATAGTGCGCTAAATACTTCATGATCCATCAGTTTTGTTCGGAGGGGGAAGATAGGGTTATTCCTGAAATTTAGCTTTTGCAGCCGCCAGGTCTCTCTCTTGCAGCTCCGGGGCTTTTTCAGGCTGTACCACTTCGTTGTAAAGCTGGAACGAAATAAATACCGGAAAGTGGTCTGACCCTATCGACTTCAGCCGGCGCAACTGACGGAGTTCGAAATGCCGGGAACAGAAAACGTGGTCTAACGGAAAACGAAGGGCCGGCCACTGAACTGGAAAAGTATTGTAAAAACCTCTGCCTTTTCTGGGATCCAGCAGGCGGCTCATTTTCTGGAAAAGCTCAGTAGTATAGCTCCAGGCCACGTCATTGAGGTCTCCCGCAACGATGACCGGTAGTTGAGAACCCTTAGCCCTCCTGGCTACGATCAGCAGTTCCCGGTCTTTTTCCGTAGAGGTCATACTTTCGGAAGGGGCCGGCGGGCGGGGATGTACACCAAAGAAGTGGACTTTATGCCCTGAATTCAGCAACACCCGGCATTCAATAGAAGGCACATCCGGCTCAATCAGGTAATGCACCTGAGTATCTTCCAGCTTGATCTTGCTGTACAATAACATGCCGTAGGTGTTTTCCCTGGGCACCAGCACCATATAGGGGTAGGCTTCCTCCAGAGGCTGCATCTGCGTTTTCCACCAGTCGTTGGTTTCCAGTAGGAGCACGATATCCGGGGACAGCCTTGATACAAGGTCCAGGACTCGTTCTGCTTTCCGGTTTGGTTGGTAGACATTGGCAATCATTAGGCTAAGGCGTTGCCCTTTAATGGGTTCATCAGTAGCACCGGCTTCCAGCACTTCCCGCCTGGCCAGAGGCAGGTAAGGGTATATCTGATAGCTGAGAAAAGAAAAGGACAAGGCAAAAGCACCCAGCCCTGCCCAGAACAACCAGCCCGAATAATCACCCCAAACCAGGCAGGCGACCATTCCAACGCCTGCGAGCACCCATTTTTGCAGCCGTGGGTACTCCATAGACCTGAAGACCCAGTAGTCCGACCGCACCAAGGGGAATAATACCATGGTCAAAATCAGGGTGGCATAGACGATAAGGGCAATAGGCATAGCAGTATTCTACTTTGTAAAAGAGGTTTCCATGGCACCCACTGTGTCACGGCATTCTCTTACAGAACCCATACTCAGTTGCGGTGTTTGATGTCTCAGGCTTGTGTAGATGTAGCCGGCACTTTAACATAGGGCTGCCAGCCATAAGCCCGGGCACCTTCCTGTACGCCCGGCTCCCGGTTGACTGCTTTCAGGTAGAACGTACCTTCGGGTGGTTCCACGCTTGTAGTCTGCTGCCCGCGGTGCAGGGCCTCGTAGGTGGCGTAATCCAATGCCCGGCGCTCTGCCAGCTTTTGGTTGAGCCCGAACTGCTCAACTATGGCTTTCCAGTCGCTGCTCACCGTGGCTGCAAAAACCTTAGATTTAGAGCCACTGCCGTAAGCAAAAAAGCCTATTTTTTTGCCAGTCAGGTGCTGTGTTTCCTGCAGGTCTGCCTCCAGAGTGCTCATCAGGCTCAGGAAGAGCGAGGAGGTGTAGAGGTTGCCAACAAGGGAGGATGCCCGCTCTCCTTTTTCGATTTTTTCCGCCACAAATTTCCGGTAGCGGTCCGTCTTGGTGATGGCACGAAGGTATTTACTGACTGCCTTTTGATAAGCGGCATCGGATTCAAAGTCTGCAGCATCCGGCCAGGGCTGATCGATTAGTGCAGCGGTGCGTTCCCAATCGCCTCTTTTGCGGCTTTCCTCTCTAAAGATTTCTGAGAACATTCGGCGCGCCTGATAGGCATAAGGCAAGTGAAAAACCATGCGATGCCAATCATCCGTTACCGGTTCTTTTTCAGAAATGCCCAGCTGCTGCGCGTAATGCCGCATAGCCTCACCGATGCGTTGCTGATAGCAATCGTTGGAATAAGGACCATCAAAGACAGGCGTATCACGGTGGATGTCCACGTGGGCGTCATTGTGGTGGAGCACGGAGTTGGGGGCACCTGTTTTGAGCTTCGCCAGAAGCCCTTCGGCATCTACATTCGTCACTTCGGCTAGCTGAAGAACCTCTTCAATAATCTGCTTTTTGGAAAAACGGCGCACCGGCTTGAAGAAATCGTGCACGGGGCGGGAGGCCACGCCCCAGGCATCTTCAAAAGCCAGAAGCCGGGGTTGCTGACGAACCAGTACAGCGATAGCGCCGGCGCCCTGCGTGTACTCGCCACCGGAGTTCAGCTCGTAGCGGGCTACATCTGATCCCACCACAATACCTATGCGATCCTCTCCGCCCTTCACCCAGTCGAGGGTGTTTTGAAGGGCATCTACGGCGCCGATGCAGGCAAAGGTCATGTCTACCACGTCGCAGTTCAGAAATGCGCCTTCGCCATGCGTAGGCTTGAAGTACTGATTGAGCATATCCTGCACATAGGTTGCCGTAGGTTTAGACCCATCTAAAGCGCTTTCTGTGCCCATATAAATCCGGCCAATTTGTTCCGGCTGAAGGGCATTGCGCTTCAACAGCTCAAGTATGGCATTTGCGGCCATTGTAGCCACATCTTCGTGGGCATCGGGCACCGACATAGCGGTTAATCCCAGTCCCTTGTTGAGCTTCGCATATTCTAGGTCCCTTGCTGAGGCCAGGTCTTCAATTGGCAGGTACAGATTGGGAATGTAGGCAGCCATGTCGTCAATGCCTACGGTGTTCACTCCATGCATAATCCCTTGGTTTTTAATTGCTTTGGTGCCGATAGCTTTGCCGTAATCCGGGAATAATCCGGCGGTGAGGCCTTCGGACGACCGAGTCTGATGGTTTGGTTGGCTTGTGGCTAGGGTTGCCTTTTGCTTAGTGGCAACAGGGTTACAATATTAGTAAACCCAAATAAAACAAGGGTTCAAACAAAAAGGGATCATTATGGTTTGAGGCAGCTGTATTTTTAGTGCCATTGTTTTTGCAAGCCGCCTATTTGAAACGCTCAAATACCTCATCAATGGCTTTAGCCAAATCCCGGTCTTTATCAGTAACCTTATTACCGGCATCGTGGGTGCTCAGGGCAAAATCCACCGTATTGTAGACATTATGCCAATCCGGGTGGTGCTGCATTTTCTCAGCATGAAAGGCCACCTCAGTCATGAAACTGAAGGCTTGTGTAAAATCTTTAAACTTGAAAGTTGCTTTGAGCTGGTCATTTTCTTCTTTCCACATAGGTTGTTTGCTTTTCTTCTTTCAAGCCTGTAGGGCGCTAAATGTTCAGGTACAGAGACAGAAATTTGAACAGAAACTGTAAACCCATTGAAAAAAAATGAGCACTTCCGTCAGGATCTGGCTTTCTCGAAAGACTCCGAATGGCTCAAAAACAGCGCTGGCAACCCTAATGAGCGTTAAAATCTTCTTAAGTTCTGCCGTTTTTTATGAAAAAAATGCGACTTTAATCTCTTGAATAAAAACAACATTGGCAGATGGCCGGAAAATAAATGGACTCTGTTAATCATTAATGCAATCAGATAAAAACCTATTTGGATATGAGAATGCTAATTCTAACTGCGGTATTGCTCTTTGCTTTTGGCACAACGGTAACCGTGCAGGCTCAGGAGCTTTCAAAAGATGAAAAGAAAGAATGGAAGCGTAAGGCTAAGGAGTTCAAGCGAAATCCGGCTGCCTTAAAGTCCCTTTCCGAAAGCGTAGACCGGTACAAAACGGAGGCCAACGAGTACGCAGCTCAAATCAACGAGCTCGAGGCAGAAAAGGCCAACCGCCGGGCCCGGATCGCACAGCTGGAGCGCGAAAACGCTCAAATGCAGGACAAGCTTGCGGCTACGCTTAATGAGCTGGATCAGCTTAGAATGTCTCCTCCACCTGCACAGCCTCAGATGGACAACTCCATGCAGGGGCTGGTCTTCCGGGTGCAAATCGGCGCTTTCGAAAAACTCAATATGCCTTCTACCCTCGACGGGGAGGGCGACAATATGGACCTTGAAATGGTCGACGGCCTTCAGAAAATCATCATCGGGAAGTACCCTGATGTGGAAAGCGCTGAAGCTCTTCGCAGCTATATGCAGCAATTAGGCATTCCTGATGCCTGGGTCGTTGCTTATCAGGATGGCATGCGGGTACCAATGGAAAATATAATACCTGGCTACGGTCAGTAAAGCCCGAAAAAAGTCTGGAAATGGGTTGTTGATGTAAACCTACACATTCAGCAACCCATTTTCTTACCGTCTTTTTCCGCCACTTTTACTGCGGCCGCCACCACTTCTTTTCCCTTTTCGGAAATTCCGTCCGCCTTTGCCACCGCCACGACCTTTTCGGGGCTGCGGTTTGGCGTCTTTCAACTCCTCGGGAAGCGGCAGTCGCTGGACTTTCCGCTCTATTAGGTCTTCAATTCGCTTAAACCGGTACATGTCTTCGCCATTGATGTAGGTGAACGCCATACCGGAGGCTTCAGCGCGGGCAGTACGCCCAATACGGTGAACGTAGTCCTCTGCATCACCTGGCACGTCAAAGTTAATGACGGCGTCAATGCCCTTGATATCAATACCCCGCGAGAGCACATCGGTTGCCACAATCACAGGGGTATTACCGCTTTTGAAGCCGTGCAACTGCTTTTCCCGTTCTTCCTGTGAAAGATCGGAGTGGATCGCCCCGGCTTGTATACCCTTACGCTGCAGCGACTGCGCCAGTTCTTTAACGGTCTTTTTGCGCCCGGCAAAGATGATGACGCGCTCCAGCCGTTTGTTGGTTTCCAGCACTTTTTCTGTCAGGGCAATTTTGGCGTGGTCTTCTACTTCGTAGACCAACTGCAGGATGTTCTCCGCCGGCTTTGAAATGGCAATATTAATTTCTTTAGTCGGCCCGTTGAGGATTTGCATGGCGAACTTCCGGATTTGAGAAGGCATCGTCGCGGAGAACAGCAGGTTTTGCCGTTCGAGCGGTAGTTTGTGCACGATATTCATAATGGCCGGTGCGAAACCCATATCCAGCATGCGGTCAGCTTCATCCAAAATCAGGTACTTCAGCCCGCTAAAGTCCACATACCCCATATCCATGTGGGAGGTGAAACGCCCCGGTGTAGCGACGATAATGCTGGCGCCCCGCTTCAGGGCACGCTTTTCCTGCTCCATGGCATGACCGTCCCGGCCACCGTAAATGGCAATGGAGCTGATCGGGGTGAAGTAGGAGAGGGCTTCCAGTTGCTGGTCTACCTGCATCGCCAACTCCCGCGTAGGCTCAATAATCAGTGCGCGGACTTTATCGTCCGACGACTCTTTGCTTAGTTCGTTCAGGACAGGCAGCAAAAAGGCGGCTGTTTTGCCGGTTCCCGTTTGGGCACAAGCCAGTACGTCCTGCCCTTCCATGATTGGAGGGATCGCCTGTTCCTGTACCGGGGTCGCCTCTTCAAAACCCATCGCATTAAGGCCTTCCAGCAGGGAAGGCTCAAAACCAAATTCGTTAAATTTCAATGTCTCTGTATTATTTGATGTCGCTTTATACACAAATTTGCGTTAAAAACGACTGAATATCCGGATTTCTTACGTAATAACGACCATAAAGGTACGCTAATGCTGCAAAACCACTGGAATTACTTTTATCTGCCGTCCTTTTCTGCTGTTTTTCGTCGACAACTCCTCCGTTTCAGTCTATAGAACGGTCTTCTCCAACAACAAATAATCACTATGACAGGTTCTTAACGTAAATTACGCATTGTAAGATTATCCACCATGCAGTACCGTAAATCTTTTCAGACTTCCAACAACAACCCCTTCAGTTCCATCATTGGCGTGGTGTTGGGCATCCTTTTTTTGCTGGGGCTGTTCTTTGTGGCCCGGTTTATCTTCACGATTCTGTATTACCTGTCACCGGTGATGCTGATTGCCGCGCTGGTCATTGATCATAAAACGGTGACTGGCTATGGCAAATGGCTGTTGGACAAAGTCAAAGCGAATCCGCTACTGGGTATTGGAGGCATATTACTTACCGTTTTGGCTTTTCCTTTAGTGTGCCTGTTCCTGCTGGGTAAGGCTTTATTCAAAAGGAAGGTTCGGGAAGTCGAGCAGGAAGTGGAACGGCAGCAACAGGGCGAATATGTCGACTTTGAAGAACTTGACAGCGAGCCGATGGACCTCAAACGGCTGGAAGAGCAACTCCGCGAACAGGAAAACCCTAAACACCGCCGCAGCAATTACGATGACTTCTTCGATAGCCAGTCCTGATGTCTGCCGGGCTGATTATCGGCGCAGCCTGCCTGTCTCTTGGCATCACTTATTTTATAATGATCCAATGGGTAATCAGGCAGTGGCATAAGCTCCCCATGTTTGAGCCCACCCCGGCTGAGCCTGCCCCTTCCGTGACGATTCTTGTAGCCGCCCGGAATGAAGCTGCCAATATCTGGCATTGCCTTCAGGCTTTATCCCAACAAAACTACCCTGAGCAATCCCTGCAAATCGTCGTGATTGACGACCACTCCACGGACAACACGGCTGCCATTGTCGAATCCTTTCCGCAACCTAATATTAACCTGCTCAGGCTTCCCTCCGGTTGGTATGGAAAAAAGCGAGCCCTGGAGTTCGGGGCCGAAGCCACGCAAAGTACGTACATCCTTACCACCGATGCTGACTGTCTGCCGCCGCTAAATTGGGTGCATGATCAGGTGCGGCACCTGGAAGAGCGACAGCTCGCTGCCTCTACAGGCCCTGTATTACTTACCGGCTATGACAGCCCGATTTACCGTTTTCAGGCGCTTGACATGGCAGGTATGATGTTGCTGACGGCAGTAGGCCTGCATACTGAAACCTGGATACTGGGCAACGGGGCCAGCCTTGCCTATCGACGCACCGCCTTTGAAACGGCAGGTGGTTATGCAGGCAACCGGGGGACAGCCTCGGGTGACGACATTTTTCTGATCGCAAAAATTAGTGGTCAGGCGCCCCGGGCAGTACAGTTTCTAAAACAACCTGGAGCAGCAGTGTGGACCCCAGCGGCACAGGACTGGCGCGCTTTTTTCCGGCAGCGGCTGCGCTGGGGCACTAAAAATGCAGCTGCACCTGCAAGTATGGGCACTACACTTGCACTCGGCATTACTTTTTTGTTATGCTGGTCAATCCTGCTTTCGCCTTTGTTGTGCCTGATGCCCGGCGCTCAGGGAATAGTGCTCTTTGCGCTGCTCTTCTCGCTGAAATCATGGGCCGACTATCAACTACTGAAAACGGCGAGCCATTTTTTTGGACAGGAGCATTTGATGAGCCGTTTTATAATCTCGGAAGCCCTGCACATCGGCTACATAGCCCTTATTGGCCTGGCCTCTTTAGTAGTCAGGAAGTACACCTGGAAAGGGCGGACTGTACGATAATAAAAGTCTGTTTACGGAGTTTGCTGTGAAACCTGCTTAAGACTTGAGCTTTTCCAGCCGGGTTTTGAAGAGGAATTTCGGTGTGGAAGCATAAAGCTCTTCGTACCGCTGGAGTGCAGATTTTCGGTATTTTTCAACTTCCGGCAGCAGGAGGAAGAGCTCATAGTAAATGGCAGCCTCTTGCTCCAGTTCCTCCACCTCTTTGAGCAGTTCCTCCAGTAACTGGAGGGCTTTGTCCCGTTCGCCCAGGGCGTGTCGTTGCTTAGCCTGCAGCATGCGGGTTTCAAACAGAAGGTCAGGATTGCCAAGAGATTCGGCAATAGCCCGTGCTTCTTCAGCCACGGGGCTGAGTTCATCCAGTCGTTCCAGAGCCAGCAGCACCAGCCCCTTTTCCGACAGGCTTGAGCCCAGTACGAGGCGATTATTGATCATCCGGGTCACCTCAATGGCGCGGTTGTAGTAATAGAGGGAACGGTCGTAAGCCTGAGTAAAGTAGAACACATCGCCCAGCGTATTCAGGGCTTTGGCAATTCCTTTCTGATAGCCCAGCTCTTCGCAGAGCATCAGGTTTTTCTGCAGGTATTCAATGGCACGCTGGAAGTGGCCTTCGATGCTGTACAGCTCTCCGATTAGCCCCAGCGCGATGGCAGTGCCCTGCTTGTCCCCCAGTTCTTCAACCAACTCCAGGTCATGCTGAAAGTTCTCCATGGCACGCAGGTAGTCCCCCTTGCGTTCGTATACGCTGCCAATACAGCCGATGGCGATAGATGTCAGTTGCTTATTGCCCAGCTCTTCGCTCAGGGCCAGGCCTTTCTGGTAACTCTCCAGCGCCTCGTCGTAGTCCCCTTTCTCAAAGTAGACGATCCCAAGATTGGTGTAAAGATTGGCCATGCCTTGTTTGTCATTGAACTGCTCACTGATTTTCAGCTGGGCCAACTGGCACCGGATGCCTTCATCGTAATTGCCCTGATTCATGTGGGTCAGGCCCAGGTTGGCAGCTACCTGAGCGCTTCCGGTGGGATCGGACGCTTTTTTGTCTGTACCCAGGCTTCGCTCGAAGTACCCTTTGGCTTCGTCGTATTTCCCCTGCCGGAAGTAAAACTGCCCCAGGCTGCCGTAGGCTTTTGCTTTGCCTGCTTCATCTTCGATAGACTCAAATAAGCCTGCTGCGACTTGCAGGTACTGCTGCGCCCGGCTGTAATCGCCCTTGAGCATAAGCAGCCGGCCCAGATTGTTGTTGGCTTGCCCCAAAAGCAGAACGTCCCGGGTCAGCTTCGCCAGGCTTAGGGCTTCTTCGTAGGTCTTCTCACACTCCTCCCAGTTGCCGATGAGCTCCAGGACTTTTCCTTTGTTGAGGTAGGTCTGAATCTGATCCGCATTGTCTTTTTGTTTGCCGAGCTTACCGAGCAACTTCTCGTAATAATCCAGCGCCTGCTGATTCTGGTAGTTGCTGCGGGCGTAGTCGGCTGCCTTTTGGAGGTATTCGCAGGTTTTATCAAAGACGTTGGCCTGTTCGTAATGGAAAGCCAGATCGGCGTAGCGTTCCTCGAGGTTGTCGGCGTACAGGTCTTCAATGGCTTCTCCAATCAACCCGTGGAGTTGTTCCAGGCGGGTGCGGAGTTGCATACCGTAGACGGCTTCCCGTAGCAGGGAGTGCCGGAAGATATACCTTAGCTCATTCATGGCGTGCCAGATCTGTCCCTTCTCAGCCCGCTTGATTTGATCGCGGAGGACTGCCGAGGCGGCGCCGTTCTTTGCCCCAAAGCCATCCTGTTTGCGCATGACTTCCGTCAAAATGGGGATATCAAACTCGCGCCCGATCACCGCAGCGGCTTTCACGGTTTCCTTCACCAGCTCGCTTAGCCGGTCGATGCGGGCGGTCAGAATAGCATTGATGGAGCTGGAAAGCTTTACATCCTTATCGTGTATGGTCCAGCGCCCGTTCTCCTGTACGAGTAAATCGCGCTCGGCAAAGTACTCCAGCATTTGCTCCAGGTAGAAAGGGTTGCTGTTGGAGGTTCGCAGGAGGGTATCCAGGAATTCCGGGTGGATGGTGCCGCCCAGGCGCAGTTCGGCAAACTCTTGCACAGCATCCGGGCTAAGTGTATTCAGGTCTACTTCAACGTGGGGCAGCTTGTATTGCTCCAGCAGGTCAGGCTCCAGCAATTTAGGCCTGGAACCATCATCAAGGTAGCGGGAAGTCAGGACCATTGCAATTGGATAGCGGCTTACCTGACGGACAAATTCCGTGAGTAGCTCCCGGCTGTTCTCGTCCATCCAGTGCCCATCCTCTACTTCCAGCACCACCGGTTGAATCAGCGATTCAGCAATGACCAGGTTGATGATGGAGGAAATGGTGTTTTGATATCGCCCTTTGGCATCGAGCACATCCCAGATGGAATCCTGGTAATTGAGCCCGATGAGGGCCGCCAGCACCGACTTGGTCCGGACTAGTTCCCGGCGGGTGGTTTTGGCTTCCGGGCGGTTCAGGTCTTCCAGGTCTTCCAGTAGCTGATTGTAGCGCTCTTCGAAGTGCTGGAAGTTAGCCATTGAGGTGCTCTCCGGGTATTGCTCGAAGTAATTTTTCAGAAAAGTGATAAACGGGTTGAAGGGCTTGCGCAGAATCTGATCAGCCTGGCAGGTGTGCCATTGTACCAGCCCCTCCTCGAACAGGAGCTTCTTTAACTCGTGCATCAGGCGGCTTTTGCCCACGCCGGCTTCACCAAATATATAAGCTACCCCTGCTGTCTGCCCCTCAAAAACCGGTTGTGTGAATGCCAGCAGTTTACTGAGTTCCTCCTCCCGGCCTACCATTTGACTGGAATAAGCCGGACGGGATTCGTAGTTGCGGCCAATCAACTTATAGGTGGGCACATTACCCTTAATGCCTTTGTAGCGGATGTCGCCCCTATGCTGAAAATTGAAGTGGTGGTTCTTCTGGATCTCGCTGTCTACAAGCACATCGCCCCACTTGGCATGGGTCATCAGGCGGGCGGCTAAATTGACGCGGTTACCCACTGCTGCGTACTGACAGCGCTCCCGGCCACCAACAATACCAGTGTAGGCCGTACCAATGGTGATCCCGGCCCGGTACTCCAGCCCGGTGTCCAACTGTAGCTGCCGCAGGTTTTCCCGGACGCTGAAAATGAACTCCAAAGCCCGGTCATTGCTGTTTTCAAAAGAGACAGGCGCCCCGAAGAAGCCAACCATCACACCACCTTTATCTCCAAAATCGACTTCCTTGAAGTAGCCGGAGAAGTTGTGCATTTCCTCAATGACAATCGTCGCAAACTCATCCAGGACCTCGTGGCTTTCCACGCCCTGAAAGGAGAGAAAAATAGAAATAACGGTGCGGAACTCTCCGTCTTGCTGATAGCTGGCCACCGATTCGGGCAAAAACTGCCGAACGATACGCTTGTCCAGATCCGGTAATTCGACAGCTTCGGGCAGGATGCGTTCGGCTTCAGGCAGCAGTCCCCAAACTTTGTAGAACCCTTCTTCCAGCTTTTTCAGGTAGAAGCCTTCCTGTTTGAGTTGATGCCCCAGCTCATCATCTACCACAATATCCTGATCTTTGGCTTTTACCTGGCACTCGGCGCATTGATCAATAGGCGTACCCCGGAAGTAGAAAGATTTATGGTCTGTCTTGCCGACAATCCCCCACTCCACGTTGCCATAGGAGAGCCCAAATTTGATGCCAATGGTAAAGTTGTTGAAACGGAACTCCCGCTTACTAAACAGGTAGCGGGCCAGCATCGCTAACTTAATGATATCCTGCCCCCGCTCTTCAGAACGATCCGCGGGGAAGATGGCCGTAAAGGCGTCACCGGCGAAGTAAGGAATGAAACCGCCCCGGCTGTAGACCAGGTGAACGAGTGGCTCAAAAATTTCATTGAGGACATTGGTCAGCTGCTCAGCGCCACGGCTCCCCTGTTGCATGAGGGCTTCGGTCAGGGGCGTAAAACCCGACAGGTCTACGAAAAGGGTGTAGGCTTGCAACTGCCCCCGGGCGTGCCCTTCTTTAAACTGTTGCTGAATGAAATGTGGAATCAGGTTTTTCACAGGTCGTTTGTCCTCGTTCCTTTATCAGTGTGGCAAATTACAAATTTTCCGGTTGGCGGACTAATCCGTGGGTGGACTGTACACCGGTAAACCGGATAAAAGATGGGCAAGCGGATAGGCAAGACGTGACCTGGGGGTATGAAAAAAATCGCTCAATAGGTTGTGAAGTTGATTTCGCCGGGTATAACGCAGATGTTTTTAACTAAATTATGTTGGAGGGGATTTATTCAACCTTTACCACGGGATGTTCATGGCTTTTGTTATTTTTCAGCCTAAAATTGCCAGGTTTATGCACCGAATATTAGTTGCGACTGATTTTTCTCCTGCTGCCCGGAGTGCTTTCGAGTACACGCTGCAACTGGCCGCCAATCTACAGGCTGAAATCCACCTGCTTTTTATCAATAAGGCGGTAAAAGCGGAGACTTCTCTGCCTGAGCAGCACAGACGGGCACTCATAGAACGCGATAACCGGGCGTATGAGAAAAAGCTGCAACGCTGGGCCGGGGACTATCCTGATCAGCCCCGGAAGCCGGTAGCAGTACCCCGGATCCAATTTCACGTAAGGGCAGGAAAGCCTGCTTCCGGAATCATTCAGGCCGCCAGCGAACTGCAGGCTGACGTCATCGTACTGGGCGGGCGGAAAAAGCACAACATTCGCGAGCATTTGTTCGGCAGCGTGACCACCCAGCTCATTGGCCGCAGCCCCTGCCCTATGCTCATTATACCGGAA
>CAZNHN010000113.1:17163-17905 GCA_964572415.1 uncultured Phaeodactylibacter sp. | reverse complement strand
CAGCGAAGGCAAGTATACGCCCAGGTTGCGCGCCACGCTGAGGCTGTCCGGGCGATACGGGGATGGCGCGAGCCCGTGCCGCCGACAACCACCTTATTTCCTCCGGGCTGAACTACACCATCCTCAAGCCGGGCCGCCTGACCAACGACAGCGGAAAGGGTAAGGTAGACATCGGCGAGCGTACGCAGGAGCGCATGGGCGAAATTCCCCGCGAAGATGTGGCCAGCACTATAAAGGAAATCCTGGACCGCCCGAATACCTACCGGGGCTCCTATGAGATGCTGCAGGGAGATCAGCCGATTGAGCAGGCGGTGGAGCGGATTTAGGGTCTTGCAGAGATTTTAGAAAAGTCCTTATCTTCGGGAAAAGTAATCAACGTTGATGCGGTACTTCAATACTTCAGGTCCGAATAATCCAAAGCAGCACTACACGATAGAGCGTACCCCTCTTATCAAAAAGGGACAGCAATTAGTGGCGCAGGAACGGTATTTTACGATTTGGGCACCCCGCCAAACGGGTAAAAGCACCTATTTCCGGCAGTTAGCAGGATTTCTGGAGGAAGAAGGTTATAAAGTGGCGCACACTAATCTGGAAAGCCTGCGGAATGCTCCCCTGTCCACCTTTCTCGAGATATTTGCCAGCGATCTGGACCGGCAGTGGGGAACGGCTCTGCCGCAGACAGATATGGCCGGGCTTTTCCACGCCATCGAACAACTCAAAGAAGAAAAACTTGTCCTGATCA
>CAZNHN010000113.1:14713-16994 GCA_964572415.1 uncultured Phaeodactylibacter sp. | reverse complement strand
GACCATTCGAAAAGTCAGCACCATCACCGCTAATCAACCAGGTCTGGTTAATGGCTTCGCAGCTAAATTGGTAGAGTTTTTTCCGGATCGCCCGGTATTGGATGAGGCTGCTTATTTGGAGGTGGAAGATTGGTATCTCACCGAATCGATAGACAAGAACTTTGAAAATATTCACAACAAGGCAAAAGAAGAGCGCAGGCTTGTAGAGCGTTTACTGTTTACTGAGGATAAAATCCCATTTAAAATTGACCGCCCGAGTATCAAGTACCTGCACACTAATGGCTTGATAAGAAAAGACGAAGATGGATTCGTAACCTTCTGGGTGCCTTTTTACAAAAAGCGCCTGTACGATGCCTTCTATCCCTACACCAACGGGGAGCAAAAGCGCATTACCCGCTCCATTTATGCCCCGGAGTACTTCACCCCTGAGGGCGGATTGCATTTTGAAAAGCTGATCGCTGCCTACAAGGCTTACGTCAAACGCCGTGGTTTTGCCCCTTTCCGGGAAAAAGACTCCGATGGTAACTATAAATCCATCCGGGAAGCGGCATTGATTTACAGTTTTGAGACTTATATTCACGCTATCGTCGAGGAACTGAGCGGTAAAATTTACCGGGAAGCCGATACCGGCCTTGGTAAAAGCGATATGATTATCAATATCCGGGGGCAGGAATTTGTCATTGAGACAAAGGTCTATTACAGCCCCGGAAAGTTTGAATCCGGCAAACGGCAGTTGGCCTACTACTGTCAAAGCCTCGGCCTCACCACCGGGCTGTACCTCGTCTTTTGCCCCAATAATATTGCCTACCCGGACATTGTGCGCGAGGGACAGGAAGACTTCGACGGCACGACCATTAAGGCTTACATTATACCGTACGATGAGGAGCGCTGGGATTGATTTTTAATAAAAAACAGACCGCATATTGCTATACGGTCCGGGAATAGTTGATAATAAGGGGGGAATAATCTTTTTACTGACCGTTAACCTTTACCAGCCGGATTGTTCGGTCCCGGCCGCCATCGGTCAGCCGGAGGAAGTAGTAGCCGTTGGGCAGGTGGCTGAGGTCCAGGGTTTCTTGTAGTAGCGCACTATTGGTTTGAGGGTGAATGCGGGTCAGGCGGACCTTGCCATTCATATCTACTACAGTCAGGGTGCACGGAGTGCCGCTTTTGACGTTCGCATTGACCGTTACCGCATCATAAACCGGGTTCGGGAAAGCCTGGAGTCGGGCACCCGGGGCGATGGGCGCTTCCTGCGTTGGACTAACCGCTGCAATCTGGCTCGCCGGCTCCGGTGTGTCAGGCGTAGTCAGCGCCAGGTTCGGAATCGTCGCGTTGGTGTTGTTAAAGGCAATAAAGGCAATGGACTCGTCCATATGCCAGCGCTCGCTATCGGAAATTTGATCCTCATCTACGGATAACTCGAAGGACTGATTGCCGAAAGGCTCCGCACCGTAGAGGACAGGCCAATGCCCGTCGCCCCCCTTAACGCCTGCTACGCTGAGAACAGCACCATTGGGGGCGGGGACGACTGTATTGTAGGTATCACTCGCGTTTTGCCCGCCAATGATAGCAGAGCCGACTCCAGCTTCCAGCATAACGCCGCTAAGGTTGTACTGTCCGGCTTCCATAAGGAGGTAGCCGATGGTCTCCACTGCCCGGTCCGTTATGGTATCGGCAGCGACATGCTTGCCCATAGCGTAATTGTCAGGTTCAGCCGGGTTGCCGGAATGGTTGCCCCTTGATGCCCAAAATACCGACCAGCGGGTATCGTTTTCGCTCATGACCTGCCCCAGCAGCACTGGTTGTGTGTAAGATTGTTCTATTTCGCGTTTTTCGCGGGCAGACCACCAGGAGCCGGTATTCGCCGTTTCAAGGGCGCTCACGAATCCGGCTTCCATAGTAACGCCATCGTGCGCAGCCTGGTACTTACCGGCCTGCACTGCCACAAAGTGGACATCGTAGAGGCTGTCGGTAGCGCCGCCTGGGTTCTGGACTTTCAGCTCAAAGGTGTTTCCGTTGGCGTTGCGTACCCGCGGGACCACAGGGGCGTAGTCATAGCTGGGTAGCTGCACGGTGGCGACAACAACCATGTCTTCAAAACTCCGGTTGAGGGTAACCGTTTGCCAGGTATCTGAAACGCCCGTGATTAACCCGGTTTCTATGGGCATCGTGGTGGCATCGCCTACGTTCGGGTCGCAGGCATCCGGTATGCCATCGTTATCGGTGTCGGTGGTGTTGGACTCCAGGTAATCGGGGATACCATCGCCATCGCTGTCGG
>CAZNHN010000113.1:13364-14703 GCA_964572415.1 uncultured Phaeodactylibacter sp. | reverse complement strand
ATGTCTTCCCAGTTGCAGACGCCGTCCCCATCGCTGTCCATAGGGATACCTGCACAGCCGCAGTCCTCGGTGTAGACATCGAGAATCGTACAGGCAATGCCGTCGTCACAGGGGCGGCCGATCAGGTTGTCGTTACAGTCATCGCAGGCATCGGGTAGGCCATCTTCATCTTCGTCAGCCATATCGTCAAAGCCGGGGCACACATCTTCCGCATCGCAAATACCATCCATATCAGCATCGTACCGGCAAATGCGGTCTTCGAAGGCGAGGTAGGCAACCTGTTCGGTGGTATGCCCGCGCTCTGTATCATGGATTTGATCTTCATCCACTACCATTCGGATCAGTCCGGGCTCTATGGGCTGTTCTCCAAAAAGGACCGGCCAGTAGCCATTGCCGCCGTCCATGCCGGCAGCACTCAGCACCGCACCCCGGATTTCAGGGTTATTCAGGTCGTAGGTGTATCCATTGTTATTGGGGCCACGGATGATGTCGCTGCCCAGTCCGGCTTCCAGGATCCGGTTGCGGACCTGATAGGAGCCGGCTTCGATGATGAGGAAGCCGATCATTTCATCCGTGCGGGTGGTGTGGTAGTCCTCGCCTTTATGTTTGCCGGCGGACAGGTTGTTCATTTCCGGGGGATGGGCGGAATGATTGCCCCGTGAGGCCCAAAATACGGACCAGGCATCATTCTCGCTTGTCATCACCTGCCCAAGCACGACCGGATTCTCATAATACTGCCGGAAAGTCCGTTGCTCCCGGTTGCCCCACCAGTTGGAAGCATCGGCTGTTTTTGTGGCGGGCTCCAGGCGGGCTTCCATTTTGACGCCATCGTGCTCAGTGGAGTAAGTACCGGCTTCAGCCACTGCGTAGTAAACTGCGTAGTTAGCGGAAGTTGTCCCACCCGGGTTCTGAATCCTCAGCTCAAAGCTGTTGCCTTGTGCATTCCGGATACGGGTTACAACTGGCAAGTCGGTTTTGTGCATCAGGTGCGGGGTGGCAATGACTACCATGGAATCGTAAGTTTCGGCCAGGGTAATCGTCTGCCAGTTTTCGGTAACAGCTGGAGCGATGCCGGTTTCCAGGGGGAAATCAGCCGCAGTGCCTACGTGCGGGTCGCAAAGGTCAGGAATCTGATCCCCGTCTTCGTCAATTACCCAGCCACCGCAATTGCAGTCCCGGTCGAGTACATCATCAATCGTACAGGGATCGCCATCGTCGCAGGGGCTGCCGCTGTCGGCACAGCCATCACAAATGGAAACCACCATGCGGTCGAGGTTCGGGCCCCATCCATACACCGGGCGCAGTATGACCTCATGTGTGCCGATCGGTAAGGCCTGAT
>CAZNHN010000113.1:11263-13354 GCA_964572415.1 uncultured Phaeodactylibacter sp. | reverse complement strand
CCAGTCTGCTGTTTCCGGGAACAAAAGTTCCTGTACAACCACGTTGCCGTCAATAATGAATTGTAAAAAACGGTCGCGGTGGTCTGAAGTATATCGGAAAGTAAATTGGTACTCCCCACCAATACTCGTCTCCACCGGCAGGAGGATGAACTCCGTGGTGTCATTGGTGTAATCGACGAAGCCATCTCCATGGAAATGCGGGATGTGGTTATCTACATCTATCAATCCTTCCTGGTAGTGCTCTGCTTCATAAGCCAGGTTCTGGCAGGGGTCTACGCCATCGGGTATGCCATCCCCATCCGAATCAAGTACGGTGCCTTTACAGTCGCAATTGTCGTCGTACTGGTCGTGGACGGTGTACACGTTGTGGTCATCGCAGGCCGCTCCTGCTCCGGGGCAGTCGCAAGCAAGGCTCCCTGCCTCCGATAAAGTGGGCCAGGAGGAAACGGGCAATGCGGCCGTTCCGTTATTGGCCTGTCGGCTGTTGAGGGAGGTGTGGGCGGCATCAAAGCTGATTTCCGGGGCGCTCCCCTGCTGTTTGACATCAAAGCAAACCGTACCTATGGTTACTGCAGGAGCTTCGTCCATTTCCGCGCAGGGTGGCATAGCATCGTTGAGCAGTAAGGTCAGGCTGAACTTTCCCGGGTGGGAGTAGGCGTCAAATTCATGGGCTGACCATGGGCTCATCGTACCATCCAGGCAGTCTTGCCCTCCGTTGTAAGCCAGGGGCTCATAGCTTTGAAACGCAAGTGCTTCGGCATTGTAAGTCAGCAGCAGGGAGGAGGTGCCCATGCGGATCGGCTCTCCGCTGTCGGAAGCGAGTATAATATCTGTACAATACCGGTAAAGGTTACAGTCTTTGGAGGCCTCGAGCTGCAGGGCAACGCTTTGGGCCAGCAGCTGACCGCTGGTGAAAAGACTGAATACCAGCGGCAAAATATAGGTGATCGTTCTTTTCATCGTTCGGTTATTTTAGTTGGCCCAGTTTGCTGCGGTTACCGCGCCAGAGCTGGAAATCGTTGGCATCAATCTGGCCATCGGCATTCAGGTCATAGTTGTCGTAATGAGCGGATTGTCCCTGTTGGGTGGTCCAGAGGTTGTAGTCCTGATTGTTGACGATGTGGTTGTGGTCAGCATCACCGCTGCGCATGGCCCAAACCTGTCCGGTGATTTTTAGCTGCCGGTCACCGAGGGCTCGGTTTTCGCTGGTTGTGAAATCATACTGGAAGTTCGGGCTGTCTGTGGGAACAGGCTGAGCGGAGACGACGGCCAGATGGTTCCGGTGGAATACCGCCAGGTGGTAAGTGCCATCCGGTACGCCATCAAAGGAAATACCAGCGGTACCATCAGTTCCCATCAATTGTCCATCGGCGCGAAGGAGGAAAGCCTTGCGGGCTACGGTATGTGCGAGGTTATTGGCGGTGCGCAACTCGGCCAGCACCCAGTCAACGGTATCTTCCGGCCAGGTAGTTACAGTTTCGGTGCCGTTGTAGTTGAAGGGGGCGGCAGTGTAGGGCTGAGTGTTCGGCAATGCATTCCGGTCCAGCAGTTGGGTATGCATTTGCTGCAGCTGCGGATCGTAGAAGCCTTCAAGGAACAAGCGCACCCGTATACAGGCGCAGGTCACGGGTGGCTGAGGGGTATAGTAGCAGGAGTCAGGTACCAGGTTGCTCTCGTTGATAAAAGTGGGGCGGTTGGTGATGTATTCCTGCCGCTTGAAGGTACTGCTGAGGGAATCATCATTTGCCCCCAGCCAGTCCTGAAGGACAGTAGAGAACACCTGCCGGTAGTCGTACTGAATTTGTTCAGGGTTGGGCGCACCGGGATTGTCCTGATCGCTCAGATTGATGTTGTTGCCGATCACGCCACCGTCCACGCCCCGGCCGATGAGGAACATGGAGCTGAGGGTACCGTGGTCGGTGCCGCGGCTGCCGTTTTGTATGATTTTGCGGCCAAATTCTGAGAAAATTACGGTCAGCACCTTGTTGTCGAGGCCCATGTTTTGGATATCTTCCTGGAAAGCCGCCAGGTTGCGACCGTCACATCCGATGGCTACATGGTGCAAACGCTGGACGGCGCGCCGGTGCTGGT
>CAZNHN010000113.1:0-11253 GCA_964572415.1 uncultured Phaeodactylibacter sp. | reverse complement strand
CTTCCTGGAAAGCCGCCACGGATTCGCTTAGGTCGCCGAGGAGGTTGGCGTGGGTGCCTTCCGTATTGTTGTTGTACTGCACCATGTTATTGTGGTTGTCCCAGCCACCTTTACTAGCCATATAGATTTTGGTGCGGCTGCCCCCTGCCATCATCCGGGCAATGGTTTTGAGCTGATTACCGAGGGAACTATTGGGGTAGTCTGCCGAATTGGTGCCGTTGTTAAAGGTATCCGAGATTCGGGAAGCGTAGATATTCACACTATTGCTGATGGTCTGAATGTGGTTGAGCATAGCACCGTGGTCTGTATCGGGAATGTCCATAATCGGCGCACCGCCCAGGGAAGAGATCATGGTGTAAAAGCCGGACGGGTCCTGCCCGGAGAGGTTGATCTCCAGGCGGTGCTCGGCCGCAGAGTGGAAGCCGGTAGAGATAGTGTTGCCAAAGAGGAGGGCCAGGGGATCCGGCTCTCCGTCAAAAGGCGTACCGTTGTAGCCCGGGTAGCGGTCTTCCAGGAAGCGGGCCATCCAGCCGCTTCTTTCATTTTGCAGGGCGCCACCGCTACCGGTCAGCCAGTTCTCCGTAGATTTGAAGTGGGAACGGTTGGGCTGATCATAGCCCACCCCCTGCACCATCGTCAGTAAGCCATCATCGTACAGGTTTTTGAAGGCCGAAAGGCGGGGGTGCAGCCCGAGTGCCTGATCGTCGCTGAGGCTGTCGTCCAGGGTAATCAGGCTTTGTTCAGGCAAGTAGATGGAGGGGCGGAATTGGGTGTAAGCTGAAAATTGGGATAAAGGCACCGCCGTGTTGAAAATATCATTGGCACCGTTAAGGAATATGATGACGACACTCCGGTCGGTCACTTCGCAGGGGTTGGGCAGGAAAGGCGTGGTCGAGGCGATTCCGCTCAGCGGCATCGCGCCGGCCAGTAGGGGGTACATCCCCAGTGCTGCCGATTGTTGAAGGAAGTTTCTTCTGTTCATGATTTCGGTGTTGGTCGGTTTTAGAAAGTTTGGAATTCCGGTGAGCCCACGACGGCTTCAAAGAGGTCGGTGAGGGCGACTTTGACGGACTCATCGTTGCCGGACTGCAGATAGCCCTGCCATTCAAACATCCAGTTGATGGGGCTGAGGTCGCCGAGCAGTTTCTGTAGGAAGTAGTCAAATCGTTCGCCTTGTGGCATTTCCGGTAAAGTGAGTTCCAAAAACTGCCGGACCAGTTCGTCTGCGTACTCCTGATTGGTGAAATTATCCCGGAAGAAAGGGACGAGGTCAATCTGAAACGGGATGTCGCGGTTGTTTTGAACGGTTTTGCCCTCCAATAGCGCATAGGGCAGGCGGAACCGGTAGGCGATGGTGGACTGATCGAACCAGAATTTGCTGTAATTGGGTGCTTTAAAGAAACCCGGATACCCTTCAACAGAGAGGGGGTAGAAGGTAAAACCGATGTGCTCCAGGTGGTTGTACAAAAAGCGCTGAGCGGTGGTGTCGTAGTGGTCCGCGTTGTCATTGAGCACTCCCATTTTATTGGCATCAAAGAGGTTGATGGCGCCGAGGACGTAATCCAGTGGGCTTTTTAGTTTTCCACCGATCACCTCGTCTTTAGCGTTGCTGTCATCTTCATCGTAGAAATGACGGCTGCACAGCAGGGTCTTAAGGGTGTTTTCGATATGGTATGCATCATTGTAGAGCTGGTCTGCAAGCGGTTGTATGATCGTTTGCTCGGCTTCCTCACTGATGATGTCTTTTACAAAAAAGTGGTAGAGGCGCCGTACGTAAGCCCGTGCGGTCTCCGGTTGGTTGAAGACCATGTCCACGAAGTCCTGTAGCTCGCGGTACATATCCGCCTCGTCGGTAGCGCCGGTGATGGTCTGATTTCCGAAAGCAGCGGAAAAGGTCTTGAAACCCGCGTGGTGCCGGTTGTAGATGGCTCGTCCGGTGGACAGCCCGGTTTCCGGGTCCTTATTATCGAAGCCTTCATCGTCGAATCCGGTGAGGACACGGGCGGCCTGTTTGATGTCTTCTTCGGTGTAGTTGGTGTAATCGCCGGTACTCTGCACGGGCCCTTTCAGGATGGTAAAAAGCTCCAGGAATTCCCGGGCGTAATTTTCGTTGGGGCTATCGCGCCGGTTGTTGTTATTGTTGAGATAGCGCAGCATTTTATTGTCGAGGGTGACTTTACAGGCCAGCGTTTTGATGTTGCCGGTGGCGTACATTTGGAACAGCCTGAACAGGTCAAATTCAGACCAGTCGCGGTCTTCCTCTGTGACGAAAATGCTATGCCAGAACAGCGCCATTTTATGCCGCACGGACGGGTCATGAAGCATTTCATTCACCACCCAAAGCCATACCGCGCGCCGCTTTCTGCCCATGAAGGTATTGGGGCCACTGTCATAGAGTCCGCTAGTGAGCCAGGGCGTTGTGCCATCCATCCAGTTGATGGGCCCTTCGGGATGCACAAGGGGAGGTATAGCCAGGAGTGTTTCCACTGCTTCCGTTGCCGTCATGGCGGCAAAAACATTTATCCGGTCTTTGGAGACAGAAAAGGAAGCCCGCCGGAGCAGATGGGCAGCAAGCCTGTGTCCAAGAAGTCCCGGCCGGGGACTTAGGTTCGCCATAGGTCAAGTTTGTTGAGTAAGTAGATAATGTTGCTATTATTCCTTCCGGCTGTTAACAGCTTCCGCCAATGCTTATGCTGAGCATTAGCACGGCAACCTGTGGATAATCCCAAAAGGGGATGTTGCAGCTGAGGCTATGCTGTCGTTCAGATAGTGAAGGAACGGTAAATTGTTGAATACTGTAGGATTGTGAAGCGTTTGCTTAGCGCAATATTACTTGGCTTGTCACAGGCAATTGAAGGGAATAAAAGGCATATGTCTTTTCGCACAACAATATAAATGATATTTGAGTTTTTTTTCAAATATTGAGAGCGGTTTTTATGAAAAAATTAATGTGTAGTTTTGCAAAAAAAACAAGGTTATGTTTAAAAATACTTGTCTTTTTCTGTTGCTATTGGCTGGTTTAACGGGCTGTGAGTCAGGTGCTCCGGCTGATTCGGCGTCAGAAGCCTATCAGTTGGGAGAGGTAGATATGAAGGTTAGCGGGGCACCTGAGGCCTTACCTGTATTTGAGAAGGGGCTGCTGCTTTTGCACAGCTTTGAGTATGAGGATGCGCGGGCGGCATTCCAGCAGGCACAGGAGGCGGACCCTGACTTTGCTATGGCTTACTGGGGCGAAGCAATGACCTATAATCAGCCGATCTGGCACCGGCAGCAGGCAGAAAAAGGCAGAAGTACTATGGAACGCCTGGGAAAAAATCTTGATAAGCAGCTGGCTAAAGCAGGAACCGACCTGGAAAAAGACCTGATCCGTTCACTGCATGTACTGTACGGTGAAGGCGAAAAGGCGGACCGTGATCAGGCTTACGCTGAGTTTATGAGCGATCTGTACGAAAAGTATCCGGGACAGCAGGAGGTAGCTGCGTTCTACGCGCTGTCCCTGCTGGGGAGTGTGCAGGCTGGCCGGGATAAGGCGGTCTTCGAAAAAGGCGCCGGTATTGCACAGAGCATTATCCGTGAAAACCCGGCTCATCCGGGGGCGCTGCACTATCTTATTCATTCCTACGATGATCCGGGGCACGCCCGTCTGGCGCTCGATGCCGCCAATAGCTATGCCAAGGTTGCCCCTGATGCAGCCCACGCCCTGCATATGCCTTCTCATATTTATGTGGCCATGGGTATGTGGGACGAAGTCGTGGCCTCGAATATTGCGTCCTACGATGCCAGTGTGAATCGCATGAAAGCAAAGGGACTGGACAACGATGCCCGGAGTTACCACGCTTTCCACTGGCTGCAGTATGGTTATTTGCAAAAGGGTGATTTTGAGAAAGCAGAAGCAATCCTGACTGAAATGGCAGATTATACAACAGAGTTGCCTTCGGTTACAGCCCGTTCGTACCTGGTCCGTATGCTAGGCAATTTTCTGGTGGAGACCGGCAACTGGGACCACCCGCTGGCGTCTACGGAAGTGGAATTGGATGACCTGAATATCAGCCATCAGGCGGTCGGGTATTTCCTGCAAGGCTATCAGGCTTACCGGCAGAAGGATGAAACCCTGCTGGCTGGCATTATTGACACACTGGCGGACAAGCGGCAGCAGGCCACTATGATCATGGCTACGGGGGGAGCCCCTATGTGCAGCACTAGCAGCGCCTGGGGCAGTGCCAATAAAGTGGAGGTCAAACAGGCTGAAGTGATGGAAGTGGAACTGAAGGCACTGCTTTGGCGCCTGAGGGGAGACGAGAAGAAAGCCGAAAAGTATATGGTCAGGGCGGTCAATACGCAGCATAGGATTGACTACAGCTATGGACCACCAGAGATCGTGTATCCGGCTTATGAATTTTATGCAGATTACCTGATGGAGAAGGAAACTTATGCCAAAGCCCTGAAAATGTATGAAATGGCTCAGGAAAGAGGGCCCGGGCGTACGCTGGCTGTCAATGGGGCACAAAAAGCTAAGGCAGCGTTGTAGACTATGTTTGGAGCTTGCTCCTATTGCAAACCAAGGACTTATGAATCCCGGTCAAACCGGGACGTCATCTTTTTTAGTTTATTTGGCCCTGACGATAAATGTCTGGATGTAAACACCCGCCAAACGCGCTAAAAAAGATTTAGCCAGAACCACAATTCCTTGATTTTCATGACGAACCCGCTCCAAACATAGTCTAAAAAAAACAGCCGCCCACATCACGAATGATGCAGACGACCGGTTGGGGGGAATCAATTCTTTGTTATGCAAGTCAGACCCCTGAAGATCAGGATTCGTTGCCTGACTTATAGATAGCATTTACCGGACTGCTGGAATTGGGCAGATTATCCTGATTCACCAGAAAGATGTTTGCTCCTTTTAGGAAAGCGTACATAGCAGTCAGGTTGATTAAGTCTTCGCTGTCTTTACCGCGGCTTTTGTGCAATTCGACTTTACCGCTTTTGGGGTCGAAAGTACCCCACCGTTTCTGTCCTTCTGCCACAAATAAGGTCTCTACTTCGCCTTTGTGCGCCCGGGGCAAAATCTCAAATACCGAAGAGGAGGCGAGCTCTTTTTCATCATAGTCGCTGAAGCCTTCAATTTTCCGGTCTTTCCGGTGGTGGTGAAAGTCACGAATGATTTCCAGTGCCTGCTTATGCATTTGCTTGTGGGACAACTGCTCCGGCGTACCACTGATATGAACGGGGGCAATATCTGTGTAGTCACTGGTTTCTTTGTAGATAGGCGCTATTTGGTCGGTCGTTGCCAAAACGACAGGGGCATTGGCGTCTTCCAGTATGGCCTGCACACCCTGATCCACCTGATAGCAGTATCTTTTGTATTGCTTTAGGCGATGGTCATGCCCCATCTCATCCCCTTCGAAAATGGGAGTGTCGAAGGCGGCAGCGCCACGGTTCATTTGCACGTTGCGCATTTCCGTATCCATTTGCAAAGCAGCGTCCATATTTGCGGGGAGTTGCTCGTCGGCAGGTACAGGCTGTATAGAGTTGGCATCACCGCGGTACAGACCGGCTTTGGATTCGCCCAGCGCAAGGACGTAAAATTCGCTGGCAGTACTTATTTCGCTAATTAAGGGCAACAGGTAAAACCGCTGGTCTACAATCAATCTGGGCGACACCTGACGATTAAGCTCCAGGGCTTCGAATATTTCCGGACCGATAAAAAGGGCATAGCTGGATTCAAGCTGTTTCCACCGTTCCGTTTCGTTAAGTAGTTCATAACCATTGAAAAGATAGGCCCGTGCATCCTTATCTGACATCCCGCTTTGCTTCAGCCGGTCAGCGGCATCATTGAGCATCTTTTTCAGAAAGGAGCGGCTTTCCATGCCCTGCTCGGAAGGATGTCCGGGTACGTAGATGCTTACGCAGTTAGGAGTATTGACCTGAGCAAGTGTATGAAAGGTTTGTCGGTTGAGCATATTAAGATTTTTTACTGATTTCACTGTTAGAACATGGGGTTTGATTTCCATGTTCAGTAATTGACAGTTCAAAATTATTGGAAATCAACTGATTAACACGCCAATCGCTACATGCAGCCTAAAACATTTCTCCAGTCCATTGCCGCTCCATTCCGACAATTTATCCGTAACGAGTCTTCCAGTGGGATTTTGCTTATCCTGTCTACTATGGTTGCCATGTTATGGGCGAACTCTCCACTGGCTCCTGTCTATTTTGATTTATGGGATACTCCGGTCAGCATTTCCATTGGGGCAGATAGCTTTTCAAAGCCGCTGTTGCTGTGGGTGAATGACGGATTGATGGCTATCTTCTTTTTTACGATAGGGTTGGAAATAAAGAAGGAAGTGATTGACGGGGAATTGTCCACGCCGCGTAAGGCTGCATTGCCCCTTTTGGCCGCTGTCGGAGGCATGGTCGTCCCGGTAGGTTTGTTTTTTTTACTTCAGGATGAAGGTCCGGGCATGGAGGGCTGGGGCATTCCCATGGCGACTGATATTGCCTTCTCAATCGGAATACTATCCTTGCTGGGCAGCCGGGTGCCCCTGGGTATGAAAATATTTCTGACTGCCTTTGCAATAGTGGATGACCTGGGGGCGATTTTCGTCATCACCATATTTTATTCCCATGAAGTCCACTGGAGTGCCCTTGCGATGTCGGGAGGAATTCTGGCCTTTTTGTTTTTGTGCAATCATATGTTCAGCATCAAACGGAACTGGATATACCTGCTGGGAGGATTGGGAGTATGGTACTATATGTTTAAGTCGGGTATTCATCCGACCATAGCCGGGGTATTAGTGGCTATGGCGGTACCAGCTACTAATAAGCTGCGGGCCCGACGGTTTGCCGATCGTATTGAAGATTTCCTGGATGAATTCAGGTTGGAGAAAGCTGACGGTGGTGGGCCTTTTATTCCTGACCCGGAAGTACA
The DNA here is from genome assembly GCA_964572415.1 of uncultured Phaeodactylibacter sp. Taxonomy (GTDB): domain Bacteria; phylum Bacteroidota; class Bacteroidia; order Chitinophagales; family Saprospiraceae; genus Phaeodactylibacter. The sequence goes on along the minus strand of CAZNHN010000113.1, from coordinate 4,322 downwards.
TCAGTTGCAGGACTTGAGAAACCGGGCCCGCTCCGTGCTCCCGCCACTACAGCGTTTGGAGTATCAGCTCAATGATTTTGTCGCGTTTTTTGTGATGCCGCTTTTTGCCCTGGCGAATGCCGGGATTAAGTTTGGTGGAGGCGGTGAGGTCTTTAGTCAGCCCTTGTTTATGAACATCGCGGTTGCATTGCTTTTTGGAAAGGTGATCGGGATTGTTCTTTTTTCATGGCTTGCTGTAAAGCTGAGGATTGCGGATCTGCCCCTGCGAACGGGCTGGGTGCAAATGGTCGGGCTGGGCTTACTGGGCGGGATCGGTTTCACCATGGCGCTTTTTATTTCCAATCTTGCTCTTGAAGCACCTGCTTTGCTGACCCAGGCAAAACTGGGTATACTAATTGGCTCTATTGTGGCAGCTTCATCAGGATATCTGCTCCTGCATTATTCACTTCGGGAAGCGCTCGAAGAGGAACTGGAGTCCGTTGCCGCATCAGGATAGGAGGAAACAGCCCGATCTGTTCCCGTTTTTTCCTTACATTTGGCGCGTTAACCAACCCGCCAAATACTAAGCCTATGCAAGCTGTACAAGACTATATTCAGGAAAACAAGGACCGCTTTCTGGACGAGCTGCTGGACCTGTTGCGGATACCTTCCGTAAGTGCTGACCCTGCCTACAAAGGAGATGTACTCAAAACAGCGGATTTTGTGGCTGAGAGCCTTCGGAAGGCAGGTGCCGATAGCGTAGAGGTTTGCCCTACCGCTGGTTATCCCATCGTTTATGGTGAGAAAATGATCGATCCCGCCAAGCCCACTGTACTCATTTACGGGCACTACGATGTACAACCGCCTGACCCGATGGAACTTTGGGAATCCCCGCCTTTCGAGCCTGTGATCAAAAAGACGGAAGCACATCCGGACGGTGCCATTTACGCTCGTGGCGCCTGTGATGATAAAGGGCAGTTCTTCATGCATGTCAAAGCCTTTGAGGCGATGATGGCAAAGGATGCCCTGCCCTGCAACATCAAGTTTATGATCGAGGGCGAAGAGGAAGTAGGCTCAGCCAATCTCGGTATATTTTGCCGGAAGAATCAGGAGAAGCTCAAGTGTGATACCATTCTGATTTCTGACACCTCCATTATCGCCAATGATGTCCCCTCTATCACCGTTGGTCTCCGCGGACTAAGCTATCTCGAAGTGGAGGTGGTGGGCCCTAACCGCGATCTGCACTCTGGTGTTTACGGTGGTGGCGTAGCCAATCCGATCAATGTCCTCTGTGATATGATCAGCTCCCTGATGGATGACCGTAAGCACATTACCATTCCCGGATTCTACGACGATGTGGTGGAACTGTCGGAGGCGGAGCGGAAGAAGCTCAATGAAGCCCCGTTCGACTTGGAAAAGTACAAGAAAGACCTCGCAATCGGGGACGTACAGGGCGAAGCGGGCTATACGCCATTGGAGCGCGTATCCATCCGCCCAACCCTGGATGTCAACGGCATCTGGGGCGGATACATAGGAGAAGGCGCGAAGACGGTGCTGCCTTCCAAAGCCAATGCGAAGATCAGCATGCGCCTGGTGCCGAATCAGGATCCGGACAAGATTACTCAGTTGTTTAAGCAACACTTTGAAAGCATTGCGCCGGCTTCCGTGAAAGTTACCGTAACGCCTCACCACGGCGGTGAGCCAGCCGTAACGCCAACCGATACACCGGAGTACAAGGCAGCTTCCAATGCGATGGAACAAGCATTCGGTAAAACGCCTATTCCCACCCGGGAAGGGGGCAGTATCCCCATCGTCGCTTTATTTGAGCAGGTGTTGGATGCAAAGAGTGTCCTGATGGGCTTTGGGCTCAACAGCGATGCCATCCACTCGCCCAATGAGCACTACGGACTGTTCAATTTTTTCAAAGGTATTGAGACGATACCTTACTTTTTTGCGCACTACGCGGATTTGAAGTAGGGCGTGAACGCGCAGATGCCGAATGGTGGAGTAATTCCAAAAGGGTTACTCCACTTTTGTGATTTTAGCCTCTTTATCCTGCTCCTTCTTATAGTCTTCAAGTTCTTTGAGATCAGTCTTCTCCCAGAACCCTACGCCGGTAATGACTGCCGCACGGGAAACAATATGAGCCGCTAAGGGTGAAATCAGAAAGATAAAAAGGAGTATGGCAAAAATCTCAATAAAGATCATCGTGTCGTTGTAGTGGATGCCCACGCCCAGCAGGATCAGCAAAACGCCCAGAACAACGGCTTTGGTACTGGCAGAATTGCGGATGTAGAAGTCCGGGAACTTTACCATGCCAATACTGGCAATTAGCATAAAGATGGAGCCGCCAAGAATAAAAGCGGCACTGAATAGATCATTGATCATAGTTCTTAGATTTTTCCCGTTTTTGAACCAGGTAGTAAGCAAAGGTCATGGTGCCCACAAAAGCGATCAGCGACATGATGAGGGCAACATTCAGATAGGCTTTCTCCTCAGACAATACAGAGTAGATCGCCAGTACAGCAAGGAGATTGGCAGAGAATACATCAAGTGAAATCACCCGGTCGGGCAGGCTCGGCCCCTTGAAAAACCGAACCAGCGTCAGGATCGTGCTGATACTGATGATGGCGATAGCGATGTAAGCTGCGGTGGTGAAAAGGCTCATGCTTGATTCGGATTTCTGGTGATTTTCAGAATTTTTTTCTCAAACCCTTCCTTTATTTGCCGTTTTACTCTATCGGTATCTCCTGCCTTCACATAGACCTCATGTACGTAGAGTGTCTTCCGGTCCTTGGAGACATCAATACTCAGCGTGCCCGGTGTCAGGGTGATGAAGTTGGCCAGCAGAGTGATTTCGAAATCGGTCTTGGCCTCCAGGGGTATGGCGATTACCGCAGGCTGCATATGGTCCTGCGGGGTGAGCACCTCGTAAGCGACGCGCAGGGAAGCGGTAAGGAGTTCTTTCAGGTAGAAGAGGACGAGGGAGCCAATCTGCCGCGACCGGTGGAAAGAATGCTCACTTAGAAAATAGGTGAGCAGCCACAGCACGGCATTCCAGCCGGCAAACAGCAGTAGAGTGGCAAATCCGCTATTTGGAATGCCAGGATAGATGGTCTGGGTAAACCAGGTCATCAGTACGGCGACGAATATGTTGATCAGTATGACCATGTATTTTATGGATTGAGTACAGCATTGATGTAGGAATCCGGATTGAGCAATTGCTCAGCGGTCTCCTCTGAAAAAGAGATTAAAAAATCAGGGTAAAAGCTGATGCCCAGCGTGCAAAGGGTCAGGAAAACTGAAGCAAGTAACAGGCAGTAGTAACGTCGGAAGAGCGTTCGACCATCAAGTTGAGGTAGATTGCTATCGGATTCAGGTGTTGCAGACCAAAATACGGATACCCAGATTTTGCTCATGGAAAAGAGCGTCAACAGCCCGACCAACAGGGACACTCCAACGATAATATACGCTTCGGACTCCAGGCCTGCCTTCGCCAGTACAAACTTGCCCCAGAAGCCCGAAAGGGGAGGGATACCGGCCAGCGAAAAGGCAGAAACGGCAAACAGGACAGTAACAAAAGGGTAGCGGTCGTACACCCCTCCCAGCTTGCTTAAAGCGTAATGACCATTAGTGATTTTGACGATTCCGCTGATCAGGAACAAGTTGGTTTTGACCAGAATATGGTGGATGATGTAAAAGATGGAACCGGCAATGGCCAGCGGGGTAAACAGTGCCAGCCCCATAATCATATAACCGATTTGACTGACAATATGAAAAGAGAGGATTTTTTTGAAATTGCGCTGGGCAATGGCCCCTAAAACCCCAAAGAACATCGTCAGGCCGGCAAGGATAAGCAAGACCGAATGGGTAGTTGGCAAATCATAAGTGTAGAGCAGGGTGAAAAACCGGATTAAGGCATATACTCCGACTTTGGTCAGCAATCCGGCCATCAGCCCAACCACTGATATTGGTGGAGTGGGGTAGGAGGCCGGCAGCCAGGAGAAAAACGGGAACAGGGCCGCCTTGATTCCAAATCCGGTAAGAAAAAACACGGCAGAGACGGTAATCAGCTCCTGATTGGGGTGCTGAGCAATTGCTACAGACAAGTCCGCCATATTCAGGGTGCCGGTGAGAATGTAGATGTAGCCGACACCGAGCAGATAGAAGCAGGCTCCGATCGAACCCATGATGATGTAGTTGAAGCTGGAAAGTGCAGCTCGGCCGCGACCCATGGCGATCAAGCCATAAGAAGTGATCGATGTGATTTCAAGCAGGACATAGAGATTGAAAGCGTCACCGGTCAGAACCAGGCCATGCAGGCCGGAGATAAGGATCAGGTA
>CAZNHN010000112.1:15842-17987 GCA_964572415.1 uncultured Phaeodactylibacter sp. | reverse complement strand
ATGGTCCTTGACCGACTGGTTAGTGCCGACGAATCCCTCATGGTTATTGCAGCTGCCCTTGAAGAGGGCTTCGAGGGAGGTACGGTGTATGATGCTGTTTCGGAGCTCGCGGATCACTATGCGGGCCCGGAACGCATCCACATTACCGGAGCGCCGGTCCTGGTAGAAGATGTGCAGCGTGGAATTAGTGGCGATTCCCGCCGCTTTATACCCATTGCCATTGTACTGATCTTCATTGGCTTCTACATCTCCTTCCGGAGGCTGCCGGGCGTGCTGCTACCGGTGGGCATGGTCATCATGAGCATACTGTGGACGATGGGTTTCATGGGCTACGCCGGGCTGCCGGTCACCGTGGTCTCCAATGCATTGCCGGTGATTATGGTAGCGGTTGCCTCTTCCTACGCCATCCACTTCATGAATGCTTACTACCGGCTGGCGGATCAGCACAGTACCGGCCCCGCTTTGGCGGAAGCCACCCTGCAAAAAATCGGATTGCCTATCCTGATTACCGGGCTGACTTCAGCTCTGGGCTCCGCCAGCCTCCTGATTTTCAAAATCACCTCACTGCGGGAGTTTGGTATTATCGGCTCCGTTGGCTTTTTATTAGCCACGGTGATCTGCCTGACTTTCCTGCCGGCGGTATGTGCGCTTATGAAGCCTCCTGCGGGCAAAGCTTACCAATCAGCCGGGCTGCAGCGCTTCCTGCGTTCGCTTACGCAAATGGCACAGGGATACCGGCGCGCTATTGCAGTAGCCTATCTTCTGCTTATTGCCGGTGCGGTTTATTTCATAGGCCAGGTAAAAATCGGGGATGACTACCTGAAGTTCTTCCCCAAATCCCATCAGGGGCGCATCGCTGCGGAGACCTTCAACGACAAACTCAGCGGAGTACGCACCATGGATATCGTGGTGGATGCCACGGCCTACGGCGGCATTAAAGACGAAGCCTTTTTCCAAAATCTGAACGGCTTTCAGGATTACCTCATGGATTACGAAGAGGTCGGGCATACCTACTCTTACCGGGATGTGGTACAACACCTGAGCGCTAACCTCAACGGGGAAACCGATGCCCTGCCCGGCAGCTCCGAAATTGCACAGTACCTGATGCTCCACGAGATGTCGGCCACACCGGGCGAGGTCTTTGCGCTGCGCTCCGAAGACGATAATCAGGCCCGGATTCAGGTCTTTCTGAAATCCTCAGACCCCGAAGTGCATCAGTCGCTTTACGAAGATATACAGCGTGATGCGGCCCGCTTTTTCCCGGAAGGGATTACGCCCCTGACCTTCGGCGGAGACGTCATGCACCGCATCGCCCTAGGCACCTACATCGTAGAGGGGAAGGTACAGAATATCATCCTGGCCCTGCTGATCGTTTTTCTCAGCTGCCTGATCATTTTCCGGTCCCTGCCCAAGAGCCTGATGGCACTCCTGCCCATCACCGTCTCCCTTCTGATGGTCTTCGGGCTGATGGGCGTAATCGGCATACGGCTGGGCATTAGCACTGCCCTGCTTACCGCCATGATTGTGGGCATAGGCGTGGATTTTGCCGTGCACTACCTGGTGGGCTACTTCCGCGACCGGGAGGAAATGCCGGCAGATGAAGCCATCACCCACAACAGCCTCCACACCGGGCAGGCCATTGCTTACGATGCCGCTTCCAATATCGCCGGCTTCAGCGTGCTGTCGTTTTCGGGCTTCCTGCCGGTACAGCACTTTGGCTGGCTGCTGGCCCTGTCTATGCTGCTCATATTTCTGAATACCATGGTGCTGTACCCGGTCATGCTTACGCAAAAAGAACGGCAACTGGCTACCCCCGAATTTGCATAACCTCATTTTTCAATCCCCAAAAATTCGATACGATGATTTTGGCATTCACTATGATTGTAACCCTGTTTTCCACTTTTGTACTGCCCGATGCTGCGGCCATCATGGAAGCCCACCGTCAGGCTACCGCTGTGCAAGACCTCACCGGGCAGCTGACGTACACCAATATTAGCAAGTCGGGCAGAAAACAGACCCGCACCCTACAGCAGTACATCCTGCGTACCGACAAGGGCGACTACACTTACAACCTGCTGCTGGAATTTACAGACCCGCAGGACGTGGCCGGCACGGCAACGCTAACGATTCAGCAGGAGCGCAAAG
>CAZNHN010000112.1:0-15832 GCA_964572415.1 uncultured Phaeodactylibacter sp. | reverse complement strand
CAGTGGCTTTACCTGCCTGCCCTGCGCATGAGTAAGCGCATTTCGCCCAGCAAAAAGTCCGACCGGTTTATGGGCACGGAGATCACCTACGAAGACCTCTCCGGCCACCTTTCGGAACCCATCGACGACTATCAGTATACCCTGCTGGGAGAAGAAACCATCAACGGCCGACCAGCCTACAAGCTCGAAGCGCTGCCCCGCGAGGGCCTGCGTACCCAATACGGCAAACGGTTGCTATGGATTGACCAAGCCACACACCTGATGGTACAAACCCGCTTTTACGGCCACAAAGGCGAACACCTGAAAACCTACACCGCTACAGATATCCGGTCAGTCGGCTCAGGCGGGCACCACCGGGCACATCAGATCAAAATGGAGAATGTACAAACGGGCAATACCACAAAGGTGCAGTACAGCGGCTTTGCGATCGACGCTGGCGTAGATGCAGCCATGTTTTCTACGACCTGGATGGAAACCCGTTAATCCGTGAAGTACCTGAAATACATACTTAAAGCCCTGCTGGGGTTATACTTTGCCGGATTTTCGGTCGCTACCGTTGCTCAGGAAGCAGACAACGACTGGTCCACCACACTTCACGGCCAGGCCAGGGTACTAAGCCGGTACTATACCGGTCAAAACCCCGCTGGCCTGTACCGCTGGCAGGGCGAAGCCCGGGCAGAGCTGGAAGGCGAAGTGACCTACGGCAAATACTGGAAAGGGCGGGCAGTGGTGATCGCAAATGCTAATCCGGATGAGCGCCGCCGCAACCGTCTGTGGGCCAATGAGGCATACTTGTACTACCGTCAGGGGCATTACTTCCTCAAAGCCGGCAAGCAAACGGTCAAGTGGGGCGCACTGACCGGGTTCAGCGCTATGGACCTCGCCAACCGCTACGACTACTACGATGTGCTCGACACGGAAGCAGAGCGACTAGGGCTTTGGGGTCTGGAAGCCCGCTACAGCAAAGGGCGTACGGAACTTATGCTGCGGGCTTTCCATCCCGATAACCGCTCCCGCCTTTACCTGGAAGACAACCGCTGGGTAAATCTGCCACAGCGTATGGCTGTACCGGGCGGAGAAGCGGCAATGGCCTACGAAGGCGCAACTTCGCATTACCAAAAACGCCTGCCCCTGCTCAGCGGCAGCCTTTCCACGGAAGTGGGGCGGGTGCAGGTACGCGGCAGCTGGCTGTATGGCAACAACGATATTCCGCTGAGCCAAATACAACTCCGGACAAGTAGTACCCGCCCGGTCCCCTATCAGGTGCAGCTCCACTTCGAGCCTATGATGATCAGTGCACTGAATTTGAGCACCTGGGCCGGTGAGTGGAATCTCTGGGGAGAAGCGGCTTTTGTGGACAGTAAACGCATCGGCGAGACCGGTGAAATCACCCCCGATCAGTATACCTTCTGCTCCTTAGGAGCGGACCGCTTCTGGACCTTTGAGCACCCGGAACGGCACCTGAGGTTGGTGGCGCAGTTCCTGCAGGTCTTTCCGCACCAAAGTGGAACGTACGCGCCCACCGAGATCGATCATATTTTTCAAACTGCGCTGCTGATGGATACTGAATGGCAAATCAACTACAACTGGTCAGCCGCTCTACGGGCAGTGGCCGAGTTCCGGGCTGAAGGTTTTTACCTGGAGCCCCGGCTGATCTGCAAAGCCTGGGCACCCCTGCGGGCAGAGCTCAGTGGCGGCTGGCTCGGCGGATCCGGGCAGAGCTTTTTCGGGCATTTCAAGTCCAACAGCAGAATAGCTTTACACCTAATCCGACCTATCCTATGAAAACTACGACAACATCTCTATCCACCAATCAATTACTGCCAGCCAGGGAGTCCGGTCAGGCACCGGCTAACGATAACACCCAACTGATGGCATCCCGGTTTTTCCCGCCCTACATCCACCGGGTGGGGCAGGTCATCAATACGGTGCATCAGGTGCACTCCAAGGCGGGCTGCCGGCTGACAATGGGGGCGCTTTCCGTGGCAGTCCGCAGGCCAGTCAGGGCTGCCGACCGGGCATTTTACGAAAGTGGGCAACGGCAGGAGCACCGCTGTGGCAGGCACCGGTTCTACACCTATACCTTTGGCCAGGGCCCGGCCGTACTGCTACTCCACGGTTGGTGCAGCAACGGCGCACGATGGGCACCCTACGTACAGGAATTGTGCCGCGCCGGCCATCAGGCTATTGTGATGGATGCGCCCAGCCACGGCCAATCTCCCGGGCGTTTTCTGTCGGTGCCAGACTACATCCGCTGTGCCGGGCAGCTCATCCGGTCGCGTACGCACTGGCACGCCGTTCTGGCCCACTCTATGGGTAGCCTGGCCGGGGTGATCAGTGCGAGTGAGCAAGCCCGTGAAGTCCGTATTGGGAAGTTTGTCCTCATGAGCACCTTCTCCAACTGCGATGCCCTGATGAGCAAATTTGCCCGCTGCCTCGGCGTATCTGAGACCGTACTATCGGATACCCGGGCATGGATCCCCAAATATACTGGCAAGCCGCTGAGCTATTTTTGCCTCATTGAGCACCTGCAGCAGCTCGGACCGCCCAATACCCTGCTGGTAGCCGATAAAAAAGATATTGTTGTGCCCCATCAGGAGACCCAAGCTATTTTGAACGCCCTGCCGCATGTAAAGCCCATCATTACGAGCGGGCTGGGGCACAACCTTCGCTGTGACACCGTGCGCCGGCAGGTACTGAACTTTATAACCCCCTAAAGCATGAAATACCCGCAATTATCACCCGACACCCTTGAGCAAATGCTACTGTCCGAACTGGAGAACACCTGGCAGGAAGTGGACACACTGATCCGTGAACAGGAGCAGGCGAGAACCTCCACAGCCATAATCCGGCAACTTCATCCGAAACCGTATATTTGGAACCGGGCATCCCGATACTGCAAACGGCTATCAGCAAACCTATACCGCCTATGGAAGACCGACTTAAGATATTGATTGTGGAGGACGAGCCCCTCATTGCAGAGGATATTGCCGACCTCTGCCAGCTCAACGGCTATGAAGTCTGCGGTATTGCTCACCGCGGCGGGCCCGCCCTTACGCTTATTGAGTCGGAGCGCCCGCAGCTGGTTTTGCTGGATATCAACCTGGAAGATCAAATCAGCGGGCTGGACATCGCCGCCTACCTGCGGGAAAAGTATGCCATCCCGTTTATCTTTCTGACCTCCTACTCAGATGCCGGCACCCTGGCGAAAGTCAAAGAAACGGCTCCTTTGGGGTACATCGTCAAGCCCTTCACCGGGGAGCAATTGTACTCCACTATTGAAATTGCCTGGTCTCAACGCACCAAAACCCTGGCACCGGAGCTTGACCTGGAGCGCATCAATAATACCCTGACTGCCCCCCTAAGCCGCCGGGAACAGGAAGTCCTTTCGTGCATCTACAAGGGCAAAAATGCGCAAGCCACAGCAGATGCCCTTTTTATCAGCATCAATACCGTGAAGTTCCATCTAAAAAATATGTATGGGAAATTCGATGTGCACAACCGGGTGGAGCTGCTGTATAAGCTACAGGAGGTGATGAAGGGGTGAGAACTAATTTTTTGGACTTACCAGTTTTGATTGATCCATATCGTCACTTTGAACTTGGTTTGCAAGCTCAGATCGAATTCAGCAGGAGGATTGCCGTTTTTTGCTAACTGTTTCTGCGCATTGAAAATGCCAAAATTGAAACGGTTCACGTAGTTGAGGTTCTTCATGGCGGTTGCCAAAACAGGATTGCGGTAATCACTGGCTCCCGGGAAATTCTCCGGCCGTACTTCACCATACAGGCTACCTGGATTTATGATTTCAATCCGGTCCGTGAAATGGTATATGTAAATAGGTGCGTTGGACTCATAACTGCGGTGCATGACCGCGTTCATGGCTAATTCACGTAGCGCCCATAGGGGATAATTCACCTTTTTTTCCTGCTGAAATCCATCTTTAGCTACTGTCCGTTCTTCTATAATGTTAACCTTTACAAAGTCAGATATTTGCTCGAGCACAGCTACCAGAGCACCCGAAAACTCTTTCTCAGCCCGTAAAGCGCCCATATCCATTTCATTGCTGTTGAATCGGATATATTGGAGATATGCGCCGTGCAGGTGAGCGCGGGGATCCCGCCCGAACATCAATATCCCGGCATTGGTACAACAGTTTTGGTGCAAATCGAAAAACCCTAAAGAGCTGAGTTGTTCCTTGCTGTCGCGATGGTTGGCCGCTAAAGTTTCTGCATCAATGGCAGTGGGGAGGTAACGCAGCTTAAAGTATTCCATATTTAAGTCCTCCATGCTACTTTGCAGGCAGGGTTGTTCGTCAAAGGTGCGGGCATGTGCAATCCGCTTTTCGATCAAACGGCGTTCTTCTTGCTCCGTCGCTACTCCTTTTCGGGGGCCAACCCGGATGTAGACCCTACCTTTGTAACGAACGGGTGGAAAATCGGCAGGATCAACCTTGACTACAACTACATCTCCTTCATCAAAATGAAAAACAGGGCTGACCATTAATTGTGGCGGGGGTAGCACATTACCATTTTGGCGAACATCGCCGATTTTTTGTAACTCCGTATCACCAATAGTCAGTCCAGCCAAACGGCCATCGTCCTTAACGCCCAACAAGAGGTAGCCAGCCTTTCCAAATCCTGGCAGATCGTTGGCAAATGCACACACCGCCGGACCAAGCTTGTCTTCCCGAAAGCTTATTGTACGCTCAATGCGGTCCGACTCCATATCTTTTAGCAGATCCTCTACTTCTCGCCGTGTCATAAATTATACTTGAACTGTAAAGCTAACAAAATGTCTAATCTACTGGTTGCTATATTACTTTTGTTCTGAGATTGAGTACATTTGAATAATGGGCAAACCGGAAAAACATATTATCCTTCGCATTACCAATGAGGGTGTTTTCTACAATAAAGACGCCCGTATTCCCTGGGCGCATACCAATTTTCCACCAAAAGAGACTTTCAACTTCAATGAGCGGTCTGAAATCTTTTGGAAAGCCCGGCTGCTTTCCTTTGATGCCGGCCGGTCTCTTCTGAAAGTAGCAATCGTGGACTATGATACAGAAGGGCAGCGGGCTGCTTTTTCCAGGCAAAAGGCTAAGTTCCCTTTCCGGAACCTGTTGTTCAGCCCCTTACAGTGGGAGGCGCTGGAACCTCTGATGAATATTTACAACAAGCAGTTATTCCAGCCCATTCTGGAATCCCCTAAAACCTGGCGCATGACCCGGTCATCGGATGAGGATTGGGTGGATTTTTCGGAGCCGGAAGAGCAAAAGACCCGCATTGACCTGCACTTTGAGTATCCGCTGCACAAAGCCGTCTTCAAAATGGGCTGTGTAGAGGTGGAGCATCAGGTAAAAGAGCTGCCGGAACAAACCCTGACCATTCCCATTGAGAACCCCAATATCCTACCCGAATTTGACCATGTGAAGCCTTTTTTTGCCAAAGCGCTGGGCAGGAAAAAGATCGAAGTGCGCGGATATCTGGAAATAGACGATTCGGACCACGTTGAAATCCGTTGCCAATCCAGGGAAATCAGCCAAATCAATGATAAGTTCATTGCGACAGTTAGAAAGCTGCGCCTCGAGGATGCAATTTTCAAGCCCAAAAAAATCACCGTAGACAAGAGCCTCTTCACCCCTGAGGAGTACTTCGAAGGCTTCGACGATGCAGAACTGGGCAACACCATCCGCCAAAGCGACAAAGACCTGCTGACAGACCTGCTGGAATCCGAAAAAATCAGGAACCGCAAGCAATTACTGTATTTGTCCGGCCAGCTCCAAAGCGACCGCACCGGGTTGCGGTTTACACTTAGCCCCAAGTTCGGTTTCCTCTTTCACGTAGAGGGCGAAACCATGGGCCATTTCATCTGGGAGCTGCTCAACAGCCACGCCACCTACATTTGGAGCATAGATCGCCCGGGGACTTCCCTGCAGCATAAATTCCGGCTTATTGAGCGGGAGATCAACTTCATCCGCGAAAACGGCCGCCGGGTCTATCTGGACCATGCCCGGAATGAAGACCTCCTTTTCAGCAAAGTGAACCATGAAAACAGTGAATCCGGGCTGGTGGATGGGTTTCCGAAGTGGCGGGTACGGGTTGGGGAGGTGTTGGTGTGATTTGGAATACATTAGCCGATGACAACCGAAAAGTTGCTCCTACCGGCTGTGCCTTTCTGCTTTTGATGACATTATGAAAAGCTCTGAGTCCTTCAACTACCCTGGGCAAAGAAGATAATTGCAGAAGAATCATTCTTCCTTTTAAAATACCGGGGAAAAAAACTATTGGCCATGAATATCAAGCCGTTACTAGGACTTACTTTTATTGTTGTTTTTCTGGGGTTGCAACTCCCCGGGAAGGCCGAAATTATCCAAGCCGATGTGGTCATTTACGGAGGCACCTCTGCTGCCGTAATGGCAGCAGTCCAACTGGCGCGTGCAGAAAAGGAGGTGGTTATTGTGTGTCCTGATCAACACCTTGGGGGACTGTCTTCCGGAGGTTTGGGCTTTACAGATACTGGCAACAAAGCAGTAATTGGAGGGCTCGCGAGAGAGTTTTATCAGAGAATATATGACCATTATCAAAAAGAAGAAGCCTGGAGGTGGCAAGCCAAATCAGAATATGGGAATGTCGGCCAGGGCACCCCGGCTATCGACGGGGATAAAAGAACGATGTGGATATTTGAACCGCACGTTGCGGAGGGCGTATTTGATAATTTCATTGAGGAATATGGCATTAAAGTCTTTAGAAACCATTGGTTAAACCGGCAAAATGGCGTCAGCATGGAGGAAGGAAAAATTGTCTCCATTCAAATGCTGAACGAGCGAATTTTCAAAGGCAAAGTTTTCATTGATGCTACCTATGAGGGCGACCTCATGGCAGCAGCCGGGGTCAGCTATCATGTTGGCAGAGAATCCAACGACACCTACAATGAAACCTGGAACGGTATCCAGGTAGGCGTACTCCACCACCAACACCACTTCGGGGATACGAAAATCAGCCCTTATGTCCTGCCTGATGATCTTGAGAGTGGGCTACTCTACGGTGTTTCCCCCACGCCTCCCGGAGAGAAAGGCGCCGGTGATCACAGGCTACAGGCGTACTGTTTTCGGATGTGCCTGACAAAAGTAGACGAAAACAAAGTTCCCATCCCAAAACCTAAAAACTACGACCCTTCCAACTATGAGCTCCTGGTCAGAATTTTGGACAATGGCTGGGATGGCACCTTTAACAAATTTGATCCGATCCCCAACCTGAAAACAGATGTCAACAACCATGGGCCTTTCAGCTTCGATTTTATTGGGATGAACTACGATTATCCGGAGGCTAGCTATGAGGAACGCAAAGCCATCATTCAGGAGCACGAAAACTACCAAAAGGGGCTGCTATATTTTTACAAGACCGACCCCAGAGTCCCGTCTGCCATTCAGGAGGAAATGAATAAATGGGGATTAGCTAAAGATGAGTTTACGGACAATGGGCACTGGCCGCACCAGATTTATGTGCGGGAAGCGAGGAGAATGATTGGTTCCTACGTCATGACAGAGCATGAGGTTCTGGGCAACAAACAAGTCCCCAACTCAATAGGCATGGGCTCTTACGTTATGGACTCCCACAATACCCAGCGCTACATTACGCCTGAAGGCTATGTCCAAAATGAAGGCGATATAGGGGTTAAGCCCAAACAGCCGTATCAAATTGCTATGGGAACTATTCTGCCTAAAAAAGCTGATTGCACCAATCTAATCGTCCCGGTGGCAGTCTCCAGCTCTCATATTGCCTTTGGTTCAATTCGGATGGAGCCGGTTTTCATGATATTGGGCCAAAGTGCTGCCGTGGTTGCAGAACATGCTATAGATGGCAATCTTGATGTCCAGGATGTGGAGTATACTGGTATCAAAAAGGATTTAGAAGAGGTGGGGCAGATCTTAAGCTTTGAAAAGCCATGATGGTTAACCTTTATAACTTGTACCGTGTCGAAAACAAATGGGCAAATCCAGTGGTGCTAAAGATTAAAAACTACAAAGCGGAGGATTGAGGTTTTTCAGCGTAATGGCGTTTACTTTTGCTGGGCAAAACAACTTATTTTCATCGAAAATGCGTATTTTAAAGTGATTACAAGTAAATCAACCCGCTCACTATGAAATCTCTTGTTCCTGCGCTTACGCTTTTCTTTGTTTTGTCTGCCTTCCAGGGAGTCAGTCAACCCCTTTTCATAAAATCAGATTTTCCCGGAGTAGCCTACAGTTTAGCTCCACTGGAAAATGAGAAATTTTTAGTCTTTGGTGGACTCAACGGTACGTTTCTCATCGAGGTGAACGCTGAAGGTGAATATGAATGGCAGCAGCAGTACGGACCACAAGACTACCTCAATAGTAATGGCTTTCCTCTTGACAACCTTGAGAAGCGCCCTGGTCAACAAGGGTTTGTCCTAAGTAATGTCACCCACCCTACTGATACTTTGATTGGTTATCATTATACAATGTTATATGAAACTGATCTGCAAGGTAGTACAGTAGACTCTTTTGTTCTCAATATTCCGAATTTACAATTGCAGTCCGGGCTGCATGTTATTGATGATGGCGACTATATCCTCGGAGGTACGAAGGATGGAGAACACTCCTTCCTAGAAAAAGGATTTGTCTGGCGTTACAATATGGAGGCAGATAGTATCGTGTGGTCCCATACCTTTCAGAATTCTAGTATCCACTATGAGACCATGATCAGCTTTATAGAGGGACAGGGAGATACAATTTTTGTAGGCGGTTATGGCCCAAATGTATCAGGCAATCTTCGCTCTTTTCTAAAAGCGATGAGCATTAATGGAGAGGAATATTGGACAAGAGAGTATCATGATAACATATATTTTTTGGATGCACTCTTGCTACCTGATGGGCTTGTGGTGGTTGGTGGAAAAGGGCCATTTGGCATCGCCGAGGGGCAGATGGTAATCAAAAAAGTGAGCTACGAAGGTGAGGAGTTATGGACACGTTCTTACGACTTCCCCGGCAGAGCAATTGCGTACGGCATTACAGAGACACCTGATGGAGCGATGGTGCTCTGCGGTTGGGCAACCGGTGGCGGTCCAGTATTGCTCAAAATGGATCAAAACGGGGATATTATTTGGTCGCGGATTGTTGAAAGTACTGATGGGCTAGCCATTGATGGAGGCGGCTACGGCATCCTTGCCTCAGCTTATCATATTACTTTTGTCGGATGGCTTTTCGAGCAGGGTGTAGGGAACAAGTGCTTGATTGCCCGAACTAATGCTGACGGCCTACTGGTTGACAGTGAGACGATCAGCATGGATAATAAAACTCCATTAAGGGTATTTCCTAATCCTGCTACCACAAAGATCTTTGTGGACTTGCCATCAAATACGAGTTGGGAGCATACTGTTGTAGAAATATTTTCTACAGATGGTCGACTCTTGCTTTGGCAAACCGGAGATACTAACGGCAATTGCATTGTAGTCAGCGGACTTAATCCAGGTCTTTACCACCTAAGTATCCGTTCGTTGGAGAATGGGCAGATATTAGAAACAGCGCCTTTTGTTAAAAAGTAAGGGTTGTGAGTTACTATACTGCTTGCCAAAAGCAAATCAAAACTGTTTCATCTCAACTCCCAGGCAGTTTTTCTCCAATGGAGGAAAGATGTGCAATTTTATTGACCCTGTTCATTCTGGTTTTCTGCGTTTTAGCCAGTTTGATCCACCGCAGTACGAACCGCTTACTTGAATCATTGATTTGGTCAAAAAAGCCTTTTGCTCCCTCTAATTGTTGTAATGCAGCGTTCAGATCATCAGGGATCACCAGATTATCCACATCATCCATAAAATCCCAAAGCCCGCTTTCTTTTCCAGATTGAATGGATTGAAGGCCCGCCTCGTGCATACGGTTTTCATCCATCAGTTTTTGCGCGCGATCTTTATATGTTTTTGCCCAATGCTGCGCTTTCCTGGGCGCGATAAGCTGCATGGTACGTGTTTCATCGAGCTTTCTGCGGATGCCATCAATCCAGCCGAAGCATAACAATTCGTCCAGGACTTCTTCCCGTGAAACGTATTTCCCAACTTCTGATTTTTTGTAGGTTACGAGCCAAACGCTATCCTTTTGAGCGTAGTTTTTCAGTAGCCATTGCCTTAGTTCCTCCGATGATTTGACCTCCACTTTTTCGAAATGCTCTGTTTTTATCATAGCGTTAACGGTTCATTTGAAAATTGAAATGAAAGGGAACGGTTATAGTTTACGATTTACAAGATTATCTGCTTGTTTTACTTCCCAGGGGATTTATGGTCGTAACTCAGTACCCGTTTCAACTTCCATTCGCCGTTTTCAAGTATCCAAACATGGGTAAACTTAGCCGTACTCGTCAAATATTTAGGCTTCCCAGGTTCTTCTCCATAGAACTCATGTACTCCCTTTTGAATAGCACCATATAAATCCCCATTGGAATACAACGGAAAGACCTCCATGCTTCCATCCACCAAAACCCGAGTGGGCTTGTAGTTCATATTACAAAGGTTGGGGATGTTCCGGATGAAATTTTCCTTTGAATCCAGGAGCCCGCTTTGGTCATGGTAAAACTCAAAATCATCGCTAATCAATGCTCTTAACTGGGCAGTATCACATTCGTTGAAACCGAGGTTGAAAACCAGGCTATCCTTCTGCTTTAATTCCGTGAATAATTTCTGCAGCGTAAAATCATCCTGCTGGCTAAATACCTGGGCAGAAAGAAGAAAGCAGTACAAAACATTCAAGATTAGCTTCATGGTATATCCATTTTGGAGACTTAAGCTTCCTAAGGGCTTCTGGAAAAAGAAAATGCACAACTACTAAGGTATCAAAAGCCACCTTATTTACTTCCCCTTTTTCGACGTACTTCGTTTTCGATCCGTGATAATAGCGAGCAAATGCATGGATATAACAACTAATTAATAACAAGAGCCGAGGTTACCTAACCAGGATCTACTTAACCTTATTAGCAGGCCTGAAGCAATAATCTGGAATTATCCACTCTCATTACAGACTGACTAACATGAACAAGTTCTTACTATCATTACTAATCCCACTATGCGGCTTCCTGAGTTGTAATGCTCCGGAAAACCCAAGTGGGCATATCACAGACTTTTCTAACCTTCTCCTCCCTGCGCCTGTAATTGGCGGGTTCAAAATGGAAGAATACTGGATCTGGGGTGGATCAGCCATCAAAGGCCCCGATGGACAGTACCCTCTTTTTGCTTCCCGCTGGCTTAAGCAATATCCGTTCAATCAGGGATATGTTTACCATTCGGAAGTGGTGCATGCAGTGAGTAAAAAGCCGGAGGGGCCTTGCCGGAGAATCCTGCAAGCGCCCATTGCTTCTGCTATTGTAGAAGACCCCTTAATCTGGAAACAGGACAGTACCTACTACATTCTGGCGAAGGATATGGAAGGCTCCATCACCGGAGAGAAACACGCGGGCGTATTGAAAATGGAAAAATGGATAAGATTCACCTTCCGGACTATTACCGGGTGAAGATGGCAGAGTTTCACGCTTTTTATGGTAATAATGTAGAGGGAGGCTACCTCTTTGCACCAATGGCCAAAGCATCTGCACCAGATCTCCCTGCTTTTGTAACGAAAGGCTCTGACCTGCAAATCCTGTCAAACCGATAACTTGAATATATGGCCTCAAAAAAGCTACATAATTATCTGATTTTTCTGACCGCTGTGCCAGGTGAAGCCATGAAATATATTCAATCCCGAAATGCCAGTAAAGACCCTTTCTTCCTCTACCTGTCCTACTACGCGGTGCACGCTCCCTTTGAAGCCAAAGATTCGCTAATTGCCAAATACCGAAACAAAAACCCGGTGGAAATGCCCGTCATCAGCACCGATTTGTATCCCACCTTTGCCGGTTGGGCAGGGGCGATGCCACCCGAAAATCATCCACTGGACGGCATCAGCCTCAATCCCTTACTGCAAGGAAAGCCCCTGAAAGGAATGGCGGTTTTCTGGTATGCCCCCGTTTATCTGCCCAACAAGGGCGATTTTGCTTTTCGCATGACGCCCTCCGCCACCACTCGCGAAAGCGATGAAAAGCTGATTTGGTTTTATGGCACAGGCAAAACGGAACTGTACAATCTCCGCGAAGATTTGGGGGAAACCCACGATTTGAGTAATGAACAGCCCGGGCGGGCAAAGCAACTTTTAACCGAATTGCGGGCATGGCACGAAGCTACGGCGGCAGAAATCCCTACGGAGCGCAACCCTCAATTCGACAGCCTTTACACTTTTGGCAACTATGAATCGATTGGGTATGAATAAGCACACACTCCACATATTCCAACAAATCGTTTCATTATTTTTGAGTAAAAACTTCCTGCCTGCCGCTTGGCCAGCTTATCTCTTCCCAATTTCTCCGGGTCTCCTCCTTGTTTTTACGAATATAAGCTTTGCCCAAATAAACGGGCAACCCTGGAAAATACATACCATTGATAAAGAAGGCTTTGGGGCAGATGGTGTGCGCCTGTATCAGCATGAAAAAAGCACCATTTTCACAGTTTCCTGGGAGCAGAGTGGCTACAGCCGTCTCTATTTTTTCAATCGGAAGATGAAAAAGAAATGGGTTTGGCAAGTCCCTTCGGTAGGCGTGGAAGATGCACTGACCGCTGACCTCAATGGGGACGGAGTGTGGGAAGTCCTCACCTTTCAGGAACTGCCCGCCAACCAAATACAGTGGCACCGCCCCCATGGAAAGGGGAAAAAAGCCAAAGTAGAAAGCCAAGTGATTTCTGGTGACCTGAAACAGGAATGGATGTACGGGGAAGTCCATGATTTCAATGGGGATGGCAAGAAAGATGTCGTGGCGGGCTCTAAATGGGTAGACATTGAAAAAAGCGAACGGGCCGGAATTACCCTCTTCCTTCACCCTGAAAAAGAAAGTGGGCTTTGGCAGTCTGTAAGGTTAGCGGGTGCGGGATGGGTGATGAGCATCAAATTGCTGGATGTAGATACCGATGGAGATATGGATATCCTGTACTCGGACAGAAGGGGTGAAAGCTCAGGAGTCCATTGGCTCGAAAACCCTGGGCGACAGGCGCTAACCCAAACCTGGGAAAAGCACTTGATAGGCTTGGAAGGAATGCATCCTTTCTTTTTAAATGCCTATAAAATCGGGTTTTTTTGGGAAATATATGCCAGCGAAAAAGACCAGGGGTTTTATAAATTCCTGCAAAAGCCTGACGGTAGTTGGCAAGAAGAAAAACTCTTTGCCATACCTGAAGGGTGCGGTAAGTGGGTGAAGGATATCGCCCTTGCCGATTTGGACGGGCACGAGGAAAACGAAATCGTGACGGCATACAACGAAGCCCACCTGGCGCACGGCATCATCTATTCCAAAAAAGGCGGGGATGGCTGGGAGCACTTTGCCATAAGTGGTTTACCTGGCCCTAAGTTCGATTTGCTCCTGTTCGCAGATATGGACAATGACGGGGATTTGGATGTGCTGAACACGGAGGAGAACGATAACAGCGATACCGAGGCAGGTTTAGGTTTTGTATGGTATGAAAACCCAATAAAGTAACAAAATGAATTGAATATTGATATGCTCAAAAAACAAATGATTATCCTTTTATGGTTGGTTTCTGGCAGCGTACTCGCCCAAAACCTGCCTTCTCCTATCCACAGTTACCTGAAGGATGGCAAAGCTGTAGAAGCAGAGGTGACAGGGGACTATAGGGTGTTGGAACTGGAAGGCAGAAAGGGCATCAACCCGACCAGCATACACACGCGGCTGAAATTCCCTGAACACAATTTGAACCAGGAAAAAGGAACGCTGACCTATTGGGTCTTTTCGCTGGAAGAGCTCTCTGCCTTCAAAAAGCGGTCGGTCATATTCAACGAAGAGAACCTTAATACCTGGACTTACGCTTTCCTTTGCGACATTCCCGAAATTGATGATTACGATAATACCGCTTTCAATCTGGCTTTTTACACGGGTTGGCACCCTTCGCTCATCGCCAAGTTTTACAAAGGAGATGTATTTGAAGATGCAATTCGTCCGCCCAAAAAAGCCTATGCGATGGCTTCTGCATTTGAAATGCACAAAAACAAGTGGTACCAGTTTACCCTCACCTGGGATATGCCCAGCAAGCAAATCAACCTTTATGCCAACGGGGTGTTGGTGGGCACTGCCGACCAGCACACGCCCACTTTTGAGCGCAGTCTGGCGTCTGATACCCTCTACTCAGGCAAGCCGCTCATGTGTTTCGGGGAGCTGAATATGTACGATGAAGTGCTGACGGAAGCACAAGTGGCTGCCTTGTTTAAGCAGGAGGCTACCGTCATTGATGAAGCGTTGCAGGCATCGCTTCGGCACATTCATGCGGGGGAAGACCTGAAAAAATTCACTTGGAAACCTGACGAAAACTGGGAAAAAACCTGGGAAACATCCCTGACCGAACCTAATACGCTAGAGCATTTTTATGTGCAGGGGGTAGTAGATACCGTAGCCGTCACGCCTGAAGGGGTGCACATTCAAACCCTTAAAGTCCCTTATCAACCAAAGCACCTAAATGACCAAATGTACCTCTGGAGCAAGCGTACTTTCGAAGGGGATATCTACGTGGAATATGAATTCCGCACCAATCAAAAATTCGGACTGACGCTCCTCCTCTTACAGGCTTCGGGCACCTCACGCGAAGATTTCATGAAGGATTATGCGCCACGCACTACGGGCACCATGCGATGGGTACATTCTTCCGATATCCGCAACTACCACATCGAATATTACCGCGTGATGAACGCGGTGCGGAATGACAACTCCAACGTAGCTATGATTAAAAATCCTTACGAGTACCCTTTGGGCTACGGCACATTGGACAAAGTGCTGGAAGTAGGCCAATGGCACAAAATGCAGGTACTTCAACAAGGGAACAAATTCACTTGCGCAATCAATGGCAAGGTACTGTTCGAGGCAACTGATAAAGCATTTGCTAACAACGGCCCAGTGCTCACGCATGGGCACATTGCATTCCGTTGTATGGTCAATACGGATATGCACTTCAGGAATTTAAATGTGTACAATAAGCAACTCCCCTACAAGGAAGTAAGGTGATTCAAAACGGAAAGATGAGTAATACCACTTTAACCACGTTGATGCCCCACCAACCCTGGTAGGTAAATCAAAAGTTTGAAAATGAAAAAGCATAATAACTATCAAATCTTGTTTATCCTGATTGCCTGTTCTTGGGCAAGTACGGCTTTAGCCCAGCAGCCCCTCCTCAGCGAGCGCATCCCCATACTCAAAACCTACGATGCCGACCACCTCCTGCAAGTAGCGCTGCCTTTGGGGGGCATCGGAACTGGCACCGTCTCCCTGGGCGGGCGCGGGGAATTGCGCGACTGGGAAATCATGAACGTGCCTGCTAAAGGCTACAGTACCGTCACGGATGGCAACGATGCACCATTTTTTGCCATCTATGCAAAGCCGGAGAACGGAGACCCCATCACAAAGGGGCTCTTGGGCCCGCTCTACGACTCCGAGTACCAGCATGCTGAAGGTCGGTCGGTCAACCACCACGGACTGCCCCGATTCCGGGAAGCTTCTTTTGAATCCACCTATCCATTTGGAATTGTGAATCTATCCGACCGTCATTTTCCTACCCAGATCAAATTGATCGGCTACAATCCGCTCATCCCGGGAGACTCGGATGCTTCGGGCATCCCCATAGCCGTCTTTGAAATGGAAGTGCACAATCCCACCGGGCAGGCTATGGAGGTCGCCATTGCCGGCAGTCTCCGCAACTTTATCGGCAAGGACGGGCGCGATTATAAGACTGACTGGAAAGG
>CAZNHN010000111.1:2594-18033 GCA_964572415.1 uncultured Phaeodactylibacter sp. | reverse complement strand
TTGCGGCGGCCATGGCCTGCATGCCCATTTGCCCCTCGACCAACACAGGTGCCTCGGGCACGTCGCCAATATGGTAGTAGCTCTTTAGCCCAAAGACTTCCCGGTGCCGTATATTGACTGGAGTAATGACGCCTTTAAATTCTCCTTCCAACAGGTTGCGCATCACAGTAAAGCCAATAGAAGTAGTTTTATCAGAGGCGCCGATAACGGCAATAGAGCGGGGCTGAAACAGCTTTTTGAGTTGCTTGCGCATGATTAGAATTTCCAGTAAGAACGTAAGTTGCCCATCACAGCGTGCACGTAAATTTCGAAAGTTTCCCACACCCGCATACCGGAGAGGGTTTCCTCCTCATGGTAGGGCTTGTCGAGCCCGTTCATGCCGGCGAGGAAGTTGAACAGGCAGCGGGGCATTTCGTCGGTATTATACCCGCCCTCCAGCGTGGCAAACATATTGCTGAAGCGTTTGCGCAGCCGTTGCCCTAGCTTGTAGTAGAAGCCGGACGAGGCTTTCAGGTCGAGTAGCATATCGCGTTGGTGCATGTCGAAGCCGGCAGAAAGAGCCAGTACATCGGGCTGGAATTGCTCGATGATGGGGAAGAAATAATCCAGGGTCTCGCTAAGGATGTCATCCGCAGAGCCGGGCGGGAGGGGCACGTTGATATTAAACCCCTTACCTTTGCCTACACCGATTTCTTCAACGAAGCCGTGCCCGGGATAAGCCGGGTATTGGTGCATCGACCAGTATAGGACCTGATCGGTATTGTAGAAAATCTCCGAAGTGCCATCGCCCAGGTGCCCGTCGAAGTCAAAGATGGCGACCCGTTTGCCCTCTTCTACCAGCCGCTGCGCTGCTACGGCCACGTTATTAAACAGGCAGAAGCCACTGCCCCGGTGGGCGTAAGCGTGGTGCCCAGGCGGACGGACCAAAGCAAAACCATTGGTATCAGAAGCCATAACGGTGGCGCCAACTGCAAACCGGGCAGCTTCAAAACTACCGGGAGAAGTAGGCGTATCCCCATCCAGCGCTTGTGCGAACTCGCAGGCAGACTTGATGCTTTTGATATGGTCTTTGGTATGGATCAGCGGTAAAAAAGGCGCCCCGTCAATCAGTTCTGTTTCCGGTAACTCGCCCATCACCTCAAACCGTTTTCTGTTTTCCGGGTGCAGCCCGGTATCGTGCTCCAGAACAACGGGATTGTAAATTAGCTGCATAGGTTTTGTATCGGGATGCGGTGGTGGCGCGAAGGCACCGGATGAAACATTCATAAGGGGTGTTTTTCGTTTGCATTGCCAGACGCCCATGCGCCGGTCTTAAGGTAATAGATTTACCACTGGTTGCCAAATAATGCTCTAAAGTCGGAGTCTGTGAGCAAGCCAATAAGTTGCCCTTCCCGTACTACAGGCATACAGCCAATTTTATGTTGCTTCATCAGCCGGGCGGCCTCCTCCAGAGTGGTCTGTTGGGTAGCCGTGATGAGTTCGCTGGCCATTATAGTGCTGACCGCTTCGTGATCGTCAATTGTAGCCGCAGCTTCGAGGTTAGTACGGGTGACTAACCCCATCAGATTGCCATGGTCATCTTCGATGGGCAGGTGCCGGACCTGTTTCCATTCCATAATCGCTTTAGCCAGTCCGATGGGCTCCTGCTCATTTAGGGTGTACAAATCGGTTTTCATGACTCGCCCGATCGTCGTCGTTTCTTTTTTGAAAACGTAGATCTGCGCTGCATCAATATCACCCCATTCGTGCACCGGGATATCTGCCTCCTGCCTCTGAATCATAGCATCGGTCACTTCCCTCACGGCCACACCGGCACCGTAGCGTTCTCTGAGATTGCGGAAGTTCCTGATGGTCCAGCAGGCACCATTGGCATGCCCCATAACCCTTCGCTCAATAATGGAAAGATAGGATGCTGCTTGTTCGCTGGTGAACCCGCACTTAGCAAGCCCCTCGGCAGCCAGAGGTAATAATTCTTCCATGATGATCTGGCGGACCGGACGGTGTTTGCCATTCCAGCCAAGCGAAGCATACAGGCTCGACCGGGCTGCCCGGTAGAAGTTGCTCTTGGCGTGTTGGAAAGAGACCGTATCATGCAAATCAAGGTACCGTGGGGGAATCCCTTTCATCAGCCCGATCCAAAAGGCAAAGTTAGCCATTTGATCCTTTACGGTAGGGCCGGCAGGGATATACCGGTTCTCCAGTCTAAGGTGAGCCTGATCATCCTCACCCACACCGTAGCAGGGGCGGTTCCAGCTATATATGGTGCCGTTATGCAAGCGCAAGGCCCTTAGGTTTGGGGTGCGTCCTTCATCAAGCATTTGCAAGGCATCTTCCTGAATATCACCGGTCAGGATGAGGGGGAAACGGGTGATATTATCTTTAAAGAGCTGCACCGGGGAACCTTGCAACCATTCCCGTCCGAAGTTGACGCGGTTGTGGCGGTCCCGGATCTGATTGGCCGACCGACGCGTATCGATGCTTTGCTGGAATACGGCAATACGAGTTTCGTGCCAGAGTTCCCGCCCAAACAAAAGAGGCGAATTGGCGGTAGCCGCTAAGACAGGGGCGGCGATGTATTGAGCCCAGTTATACATTTCTGAAAAAGACCTGGGGTCAAGCTGCAGGTGGAGCTGCCAGCTGGTATTGGCCGCCTCGTACATCACCGATGGCAGTGAGGTGGTAAGCTCATCAGCTCCGTGGATGTTAATCTCAAAAGCCCCGCCCCGCAGTTCTGTCAAGCCCCTGTTAAGGACATCAAACCGCTCAAGTGGAGTCATGTGTTTGAGGTCAAGGTGTTGTCTGCGGATCGTGGGAAGGATGCCAGTGATAATGGGCTGAATACCCTGTGGCGCACCTACTTCTTTAAGTTTTTTGAGAAGTGCCCGAAGTTGGTCTTCGGTCTTTTTAAGCGCCAGTTGATCAAGCTCGTAAGGCGAAAGGTTAGCCTCCAGGTTGAACTGCCCGATTTCAAAGGTGAAGTCTTTCGGGAGATCGGGCAACAGGCTAAATGCCAGAGAAGAAGGCTGACGGGCAGCGTCAACCATGCAAAGTTCCTGCTCGGCACCAATGCGCTGATGGCCCTTCTCGAAGCGGTCTTCTTTGATCATTCGCTCCAGGGCCTGAACGTCCTTAATCAGGCTTTGCAAATAGGCAGCACGGTTTTCTGAGGCTGGCTTAACAGCTAAGTCTCCCATGAGGAAAGTGTTTGTAAACGCCAGGTTGATGTCAGGCGTAAATGAAGATTTCAGGTGTAAACGTTACTAATGCTTAAGCATCAGTAAGGGGATTTTAGAATGCAGGGCCATGTTTTTGGTTTCGCTTCGGCGGAACAGCCGGTCCCACCAGCTGTGTCTAGGGGCATACATGGCCATTACGTCAATTTCAAAGACCTGGATAAAATCTTCGAGCCCGTCCGTAACTGTTGCGCCTTCCAGGGAGTGAAAACTAATCTGGAGGGCTGGTGCGTGGTTGTCAAAAAACGTTGATAAGCCGGCAATGTCCAGGGTCTTCTCCACAGAGTTGTCCAGATTGACATGGGCGCATCTGAGCACAGGGTGGAACGGAGCCATTAGTTTCCCATACTCCCAAATGTGGAATGGATCTGCATCGCCCAGATTAGTGGCAAAACCTGCGACATTAATATTATGGTAAGAGGCATGCTCGGGCACCACCCATACATGACAGTTGCTGTGTTCTACCACCGCCGTGGTCACACTGCCCCAGAAACGGTCCAGTGCATTATGCTCCCCACGGGTACCCATGACGATAAGCTCCACTTCGTCCCGGCCGGCCACATCTGCAATCAGGCTGGCTGGGGTGCCGATTTCCACATCAGAGTTAATCTTGGGGACACCCGACAACTGACCGGTGGCATGCATCTGCGTCAAGCCGATTTCCACAAATTCCTTGATGGCTTCACCAGCGGCAGCGGCTTTTTCCTTGGTGGCCTGAGCCGCCATCACGGGTAAGTCCAGGGCTTCGTATTCCGGATAGATCACATGCAGCAGTTCTATATCTGCTTCGAATTTATCGGCCAGCATGAGCGCATACCGGAACGCATTCAGGGCAGTGTCGGAAAAGTCCGTTGGTACGAGGATTTTATTGATGGTATCCATGGCTTTTGGTTTTGGATTTGGTCAGAAAGGGCAAAGGGCTTAACCGTAGTACAGGATAAACCCCAGCAGGCTGATCACAAAGAACAGGCTGAGGCTTAAAGCCACGCGGGCGGGCCAGTAGCGGCCTCGCTCCGGTGAAATGAGCTGAGTACCGGCTGTAATAAAACCTGCGAAGGCTAGTATCCAGCCGATGGCAAAGAACCCCAGCAGGAAAGCGATAATACCAGTAATCGAGAGCCATAAGGCGGATTGCCCCTTGAGCTCGATGCCCTCTTCCAACTCATCGGGTATCATGGGTGTGCCAGGCTGTACGCCTGAAGGTGGAGCTAATTCGGCTTTTTCGGGAGCTGGTTTTACCCGGTCAGCTACCAATAACATACTGTGGAAAGACAAGCCCTGTTGCATAATATCAGGTTTTAGTACTGTCTCTCAAAACAGCATTATTTCCACGGTATTCCGGATGAGAAATATCAAGCCCTGCCCTTGACTTTTATCACGGGCCGGGCTTAAAACGTGCGTATTTTAGTCGCCGATGCTAAAGGTACCGCCGCTAATACCGGAAGCTATACCCACGAGTATGCCCCAGTCGCGGTAACCTCCGTTGTCGAAACCGGCAACGACTTCCACCCGGAAAAACCGCAGGATGTTGTCCAGCGAGTACCCAAACTCGTAGTAGGTGCCGGAAGCCGGTGTGGTCAGCACATTGGCAAACAGGTTTTCCTTAATGCCCATCAGGCGGACTTCCAGGAGCTGGGTAGCCAATAGCTTTCTGAACTGATAATGGGCTGAGGCACCTGCAAACCGGTCCATGGTGCTGAACTCGTAGTAGGGCAAACGGCGGTAACTGCCCGCAGGCGTAGCGGTCGTGAGGGTGAGCTGGTTGCCGGTAAAGTGGTGGTAATCGGCAAAGCCTACGTAGTCGTTGTTGAGAAAAATACCGGCTTCTGCACGCAGGTCGAGGCGGCCGCGCACACCGATATTCAGTTGGTGCTCAATGCCCATCTCCAGGTAGGAAAAGTCCGTTTGGCTGCCCTCAATGCCTTCCAGCCCCTGCCGGTAGGTAAGGTGCAGCGTGGGAGAAGTGTTTGGGATGGCTTCCCGCTCGCCGTTGTAGATTTTATACTTTTGCCAGGGGCGTGCGGTAAGGGTAGCCCTCAGGATGAAAGCGCGCTCTTCTTCAGGGAGGGAATTGCCGAGCTCGCGGCTCACCGGGAAGTTGGAAGCATAAGTCCGGTCGTCGAAGTCTACCCACACCTGCCGGGTTTGATTGTACAGTTGGTAACGGTTGGCCCACTCTGCGGAAAGGTCGAGGGAGAAGTTTTCCCGGAATTGCTGATGGTGGGACAGCCGCAGGTAATACTTCTCATACAACCGGATGAAGTTGCGGTCGGTAAACAGGTTGACATAAGTGTTGAAGAAAAACCCGATAGGCCGGTCGCCGTTGTAGCGGTGGATATAACGACCAACATCAACACCGGTGTAGTGGTCACCGTAAGAATACCCAATTGCGGCTTTCCCCGTTAGCTTCTGCCGCTCAAAGGCATAGCGGGGCGTTAGAATAGCAGAAAACCGGCGGTCGTCCTTTTTATAAGCGTAACCGATATCGGTGTGGAGGCTGAATCCTTCTACAGGGTTGAAATAGATACGGGGTAGTAGTGCCGTATGGGATACCAGTTGGTTTTCCCCCACTTTATAGGAGCTGCCCAGGAGGATATCGCCCAAAAAGCCAAATTTACCGCTGTTGCTGTTGGAAGCCAGCGAGTCTGCTTCTTCCTCTGCTTTTTCCTTCTTAGCCAGGCTGTCTAATTTTTCGTAGCTGCGGGCCTCGATTTCTGTGAGCGGCACCGGCCGTATAGTGGCCCAGTAGACCGAATCTTTTTCGTAGGCTGTGGAGTCAATGATGTATTCCCGGTTTTCGACCACCTCAGGTTCGTCCTGTTCCTGCTGTTCCTGCCGCTCGTACTCCCGCATGAGCTTCCGGAGTTCCTTCCGGGTCAGCTCTTCGCCACTGCTCAGGCGTTCTTCCGGGGTCGCTGTCTCTCCCTGTTTGCGGCTTTCCTTAAGCTGCTCGGCCAGTTCCTTATTGAGCTTTTCATCGATGACGGTGAAGTCGCCATCCAAGTCAGGGTTTAATGTAACATCGTAATTGCTAACGGTAGCGAGGTAGCGGTATTCAAAGCCAAACCCCAGGAAACGCCCTTCCACATTGAACTGATGGCTGACAGGCAGCCAGGCTTTTTCTTGGATGGGGGCATAGATTTGCTCGATCTGGAACCGGATGCCCTGCTGCAAGGTGCTCAGATTGAGGCTGTAGATGCTCCACCAGTCCTCCACGATGTAGAGGTACCCTTCAAATGTGCCATCGCCGGCACTGCGGGGGGTGACTTTGATTTTGTTGATGCCGTAGCCCCGGTCCATGAAAAAGCCTTCCAGATCAAAGCGGTAGTAGGCAAATGCTCGGGGCGAAAGCGGGGAAACAGCGCCGGAAATTTCCGGCTCGTAGAAACTGCCGTTGATGTAATTGGTGGGTGAAGTGGACCGGTCATCGCCATTGGTATAGACAGAAATGACGCGCTCGCGGAAGGTAGACGGGCGCTCGTACTCCACGATGCTCACGGATTCGGAGGTGAAGGCGGTTGCAGTATCGAGCCCTTCTTTTTCAAGCGTCCCGCGAAGCAGCCCGGGGATTTTCTTCAGCCGCCCACTACCCTTGATGTACACTTCAGCGGAGTAGGCATCGAGCTGCTGACGATGGTAACTGGCTTTGGCAATAGCCCGCCGCATGATGGTGTAGGCGGGGTTTTCAGCGCCCTCCATGACATCCACGGCCTCTAACTGTACGGGCTGCTCCTGTAGGGATATGTTGAGCAGTTCTATCCGGTTACCAACAACAACAGGCTTTGCTACCGTTTTGTAGCCCAAAAACTGAAATACCAATTGGTAGTTGCCTTTGGGCAGTCGGATTTCGTAGTACCCTTCCTCATTCGTGGTGGTACCGGTGCCCGTTTCCTGAACGAAGATGCTGGCATAGGAAAGCGGCGCACCGTCCGGGCCGGTCACTTTACCGGATAGCCCCCCGGATTGTGCAAAAAGCACGGCAGTGGAAAAAGTCAAAAGAAAGGTAGTCCATATGAGCTTCATAGCATTGGGTTTGTATCGGTCAATCAGGGTGCAATAACGGCCAGTCAGGATAAGCGCGCACTTCTTTTAGCTAAATGCCTGTATTCTGACGATGAGGCTAACCACCAAAAGTAGGGAACCCTGCATCAGTAACAAATAACTATTTCCGGAATAGGTTTGTTAGTAACATTATTGTATTTTACCAAAAGAGCCACTGCTAATACGAGCATAAGCAAACCGTGTTTGTTTGTTGCGCTCCGCTGCAGGCTCTTACGAATACACATTGTAATTATGGCGTTTATTAAATTTTCAAAATTACCGAGGCACCAGCAGTATCAGTACAAGCCCCGCTTTTGGAACCCTGAAAAGGAGGACCTTGAAGAGCGGCTCAAACGGGTTGAAGAGCTGAAAGCCGGTGAGGCCGAGGGCGTGAAAGCCCGGTTATCCGGAAGTTTTCGCCGGGGCTATCAGCAAGCGGAAGACAACCGTTTCCGGCAGCGGCAGGTACAGCGCTCCAATTTGGTTTTGCTGGGGGTAATCGCACTGCTGTTACTTTTTTCTTACCTGTTTATCAGCGTATATTTGCCTGAAATAGCAGCAGCTATCGGAGAATAGCAGCTTATTAATGATCAAAACGAGGAATTCCCTATATGGCTGATCTCATTCAGCTCTTGCCCGATGCTATCGCTAATCAAATTGCGGCTGGAGAAGTAATTCAGCGGCCTGCTTCTGCCGTGAAGGAGATGATGGAAAATGCCATCGATGCCGGTGCCACCGAAGTGAAGCTGGTCATCAAGGATGCCGGAAAGGCCCTGATACAGGTGATCGACAATGGCTGTGGTATGTCTGAAACAGATGCCCGCATGGCCTTTGAGCGGCACGCGACCTCTAAGATCCGGTCGGCACAGGACTTATTCGCCATACGGACCATGGGCTTCCGCGGAGAAGCACTGGCGTCCATCGCGGCCATTGCGCAGGTTGAAATCAAGACCCGCCGTCATTCGGATGAGCTGGGCACCCGCCTGGTCATCGAAGGTTCCGCTATCAAAACGCAGGAGCCTTGCCAATGCCCGCAGGGCACTACAATTTCTATTAAGAACCTCTTTTTCAACGTGCCCGCCCGCCGGAACTTCCTGAAGTCGAACCCGGTGGAAATGCGGCACATCAATGACGAGTTCCAGCGGATCGCCATTGCCAACTCGGATATCTTCTTTTCCCTTCATCACAACGACAGTGAAATTTTCCACCTGCCTGGTGGAAAACTCCGGCAGCGGCTGATCGGCGTTTTTGGAAGCCATTCCAATAAAAAGCTGGTGCCGGTAGCCGAAGAAACGGAGGTGCTGCGCCTGAACGGCTACGTGGGTAAGCCGGAATTCGCTAAGAAAACCCGGGGTGAACAGTACTTCTTCGTCAACAACCGTTTCATTAAAAGCCACTACCTGAACCATGCACTAGTCTCGGCTTACGAAGACCTCTTGCCAACGGGTACTTACCCGCTCTACGTTATTTTTATAGATATCGACCCCAGGCGGATAGATATCAACGTTCATCCTACCAAGCAGGAAATCAAATTTGAAGATGAGCGCCTGGTGTACAACTACCTGCGTGTATCAGTAAGGCATGCGCTCGGGCAATACAATGTGATGCCAAGCCTCGATTTTGAACAGGACCCGACGTTTAGTCAGCCGGCGCCCATACGGCCAAGTAGGGAAGCTCCTACGGACACGGGCAACGTAAAAACAAGTGGCGGGAGCAGTCCGGCTACCGGTCACGGGGAAGCATCTTCGGATGCAGGCCGCCACGTGAGTAACCTCAAGCACTGGCAGGATGTATACGAGGGGCTGGATGAATTCGATGCCCAACCCGAAGCGCAGGCCACCCCGGGATCGGAGCGTGAAGAACCACTGACCCTGGAGAGCGACTGGAAAGAAGAACAGGGCAGTACGCCGGGCGAACTGGTGCAGGAAAAGAAAAAGCCTACACAGCTTCACAACAGCTACATTCTTACACAAATCAAGTCTGGCATGATGCTGCTCGATCAGCAGGCTGCCCACGAGCGTATCCTGTACGAGCGGTACCTTCACGTCCTGTCGCAGCAGAAGAGTACCACCCAAAAGCAGCTGTTCCCACGTACCCTTTCCCTGCCTCCCTCTGATGCAGAATTGCTCAAGGAACTCCTGGAACCGATCAATCAGCTGGGTTTTGACATTCAGGAGTTTGGGGCCAATACCTTTGTGATTAATGGTGTGCCTTCCGAACTGGCTGGTAAGCAGGATGACCTGAAGACTATAGAATCCCTGCTGGAGCAGTACAAGAGCAACCTGGAGCTCAACCTGGGTACCCACGAAAATATTGCCAGAGCCATGGCGCGGAGCGCAGCGATAAAAAAAGGCAAAATGCTGGAGTCTAACGAGATGCAAACCCTCATTGACCAGCTCTTTGGATGCGAGGTGCCTTACCTGAGCCCTTCTGGCAAACGATGCTTTATAACCGTGGAATTGGAGGAGTTGGCCAAACGATTTGAATAATAAAACGTTGTCTATTTGCTTATCAGTAACAGCCTAATCATTTTCTACGCCAACGCCTATGTTCAGAGTTACGGAAGTTGTCAAGCATCTGCTCATTATTAATGTCCTCATGTACCTGGGCACGATGCTGCTGGGAGACCCCTCTCACGGAACCTCCCTCGATTTGGTCAATGAAAAGGTGACAGATTTCTCGCTTTGGGGCCGGTACAGACTGGCGATGTTTTTCCCCACATCAGACTATTTCCGGCCGTTTCAGATTGTGACGCATATGTTTATGCATGCGGACATCGGGCACCTGTTCTTTAATATGTTTGCGGTGTTCATGTTTGGCCCGCCACTGGAAGCGACCTGGGGGCCCAAGCGGTTTCTGTTTTATTACCTGCTGACCGGGTTTGGCTCTGTATTGCTGCACACCCTGGTGCGAGGTCTTGAAATTTACTGGTTTGGAGAGTCTATGTTTGCAGCCAATGTTCCCTCTCTCGGAGCATCCGGTGCAGTTTTTGGGCTTTTGGTAGGTTACGGCATGCTCTTTCCGGACAACCGTATTATGCTGCTGTTCCCGCCCATACCGCTCAAGGCAAAGTACTTTGTGCTCATTTACGCGGCTGTTGAACTATTCATGGGGCTTGGCAATTTTAATACCGGTGTAGCGCACTACGCGCACCTGGGAGGCGCATTGTTTGGCTTTTTGCTCATCCTGTACTGGCGAAAGTTCGGGTCAAAGCTCTGACTTTGGCCTAAAGACGGCAGGGATTGATCCTGAAGACTGGACAAAATGAGCAGAAGCTAGTACCTTGTGGGTCCCGGGCAGACAGAGCTCTTACACCCGTCAAAATATTTATAATTATTTAGAACCGATAATGCATGCTACAGTCAATCTGGGACGATGCTAAGCGAGAACTCAGCCGGGGGAATATGATAACCCAGCTGATCATCATAAACGTTGCGGTATTTGTTATCATTAATCTGGTCCGTTTATTCCTCTTTTTGGGCAATGGCGGTTCCGTACCGGAGTTGTACAGTACGATACTGCACTTCTTTTGTATGTCTTCCGACTGGAAGTTTTTCCTGACGCACCCCTGGGGGATGTTCACCAGTATGTTCCTTCATGAAGGCTTCTGGCACCTGCTCTGGAATATGCTGTTCCTGTATTGGTTCGGCCGTATTGTAGGGGATTTTATTGGTGATCAGCGCATCTTGCCGCTCTATTTGCTGGGCGGACTGACGGGCGCTGTGGTGTTCTTTATTTCTGCTAACCTTTTACCCTATGGTATGGGAGGGCGGTTTGCCCTGGGGGCTTCAGCCGGTGTCATGGCTATCGTAGTGGCGGCGGGGACCATCTCTCCGGACTACATTATGCGGCTTTTGCTGCTGGGTGATGTCAAACTGAAGTACATCGTAGCGGTACTTGTATTTCTGGACCTGATCCTGATCCCTAACGGAGGCAACACAGGCGGCCACTTCGCGCACCTGGGCGGAGCCTTCTTTGGCTGGCTGTTTGTCACACAACTGCGGAATGGTAATGACTTCTCCGAACCTGTCAACAATATCCTCGACAGAATTAGTGATCTCTACAACCGGATAACCTCCGGAAAGCGCAGCAGCAAACGCCCAACGGTAGTCTACCGTAACCCCAACCGGAAGCGCAGCACTGGCTCCCGCAAAGGGCAAGCCGCTTCTGATACCAATAATGGAAACAGCAGTGCCTACCAGGAAAAGCTGGATAAAATCCTGGATAAGATAAAGGATTCCGGCTACGACAGCCTGACTAAGGAAGAGAAAGAGTTCCTCTTCAATGCCAGTAAGCGTTAGTGAGAAGGGCAATAATGCGGATATTTTGGTATCCATTAGTTGCTTTGCTCTGGCTTCGCAGTATGCACTTAACACCCAACAAAACCTATGTTGAAGCTGCTGAGATGGTTGAACATTATTCTGGTTCTGATTACTCTGGTCAGCTATTCGGCAGCATGGGTAAACCCTAAAACTTTCTGGCCTCTTTCCTTCTTTGCATTGCCTTTTCCCTGGCTGCTGCTAGCCAATCTGTTGTTCATCGGGTTTTGGGCTTTTATTAGAAAATATCAGGCGCTGCTTTCCCTTGGCTGTTTACTGTTGGGGTGGACTCACCTGACTGGTTTCGTAGGGCTCAATTTACCCGGCCCTGTCGATAAAGCTGTACTTACCGTGAAGACCTTTAATGCTTACGGATTTCGAAAAGAAGCGGTTACCGGCAAGAGGTATACCGCGGAAGAAATGCCCCGGTATTTCCCAACGGAAGGTATTGACGTGCTGTGTCTGCAGGAATTCCCAACCTACTACCCCAGGAATTACTTCATCGACTACTTCAGGACGAAGGCGGGCTTCAAATATGTAAATGCCATGCCTAATGGCGCTTTAGCCATCTTCAGCCGCTATCCGATTGAAGAAACTCATACCCACTATTTCGTCAAGCATTTCAATGGCTTTCAATGGGCTGATATCAAAGTAGAAGGAAAACGGATCCGAGTCTTTAACCTCCATCTGCAGTCCAACGGCGTTTCCGGTATGGCCAATGAAGTGGCAAAAGATGGCAACCTGCAGGATAAAAAAACCTGGAACAAGGTCAAAGGTATGGCCGGGCGATTCAAAAGAGCCGAACAGCGGCGGGTGGAGCAAACGGAAGCCGTGGCTGAGGAAATTAAAAAAAGCCCTCATCCGGTCATCGTCTGCGGAGACTTCAACGCCACCCCACAGTCCTATTCCTACCGGCAGTTGTCTCACGGGCTAAAGGATGCCTTCCGGGAAGCCGGCACCGGCCTGGGCACTACCTACGCTGGCAAGATCCCCGCTTTGCGAATCGACTACCAACTCTACAGCCCTGCCCTGCAGGCCCTCGATCAGGATATTCGTACCGAGCGCCTCTCTGATCACCATTCCGTTGTCGCTTTTTATAAATGGGCATCGGCAGACTGACGCACTCAAACCTCCCATTCACAAGACCAAAAGGGCAACTGAAGAAAAAAAGCCATATCCCACCCAACGGTAGCTTACTTTTGTACGTGAGGGTTTGAAGAACAGCTTTGAAAGCTGCTCCTTAATGGTCAGGTGATCGTTTTTCATTTTCCAAAACATCACCATCGTATGAAAAAGAAAAGTATAATGCTACGGGTACTTACACTCGTCCTTGGATTGAGTGCCTGCACCCTGTCGGCTCAGACGATTTTCTTCGTGCCCAGCCCATCCTCCTGTGGGCTCGATTGCTACGTTATGTATGCTGAAGCGGAAGACCTGCAGCAACCGCTGACCTACCAATGGAATACTGGCGAAAATTCGAATAACATTACCATCTGCCAGCCGGGCTGCTATTCGGTCACTATTACCGGAGAGAGCGGAATTTCCGTCGATAGCACCCTATGCCTTGACCTGGTTTTTGACCCCTTTCCCACTATACAGGCTACCCCCGATTGCCCGGCTTCTCAAGAGCCCATTTTGGTGGACAGCAACTACGTGGTCTGTCAACAGGCATGCGTGGGCAGCACCATCCGCTACTCCTCAAGTATCAGCGGGATAGATTCCCTGAATTCCAACTGGTCTGTATTCAATGAGAACACCGGGCAACCTGCAGATTATACCACGATTGAAGATAACATCATAGAAGTCACCTGGGCTCAGCCGGGTATTTACTCCATCTATCAAAGCGGCATCGTCAATGAGCCACCCTTCTTTTGTGACGCGCAGGGCTACACTTGCGTGAATGTCGTATCTCCCCCGGAAAGTGCGGTCAGCAGTGTGCCGGAAGCGGCAGAGGGTACGGTGACCTTGTGCCAGGGACAGCCTTTGTACCTGGAGTATACCGGCGAAGAAGCGGATAGCCTGTACTGGGACTTTGGCAATGGCGTTACCGCTACCGGTGGGGAAGTTGATTATACCTACCCGGAGGCGGGCACCTACGAGCTAATGCTGATCGCTTCCCGCTTTTGCGCCTGCAACGATACCACCCTGCTCACCATAAACGTCGAGGAAACAGAAACGCCCATTGTCGACTGTGTGGGTACGGTCTGCGAAGGTATGCTCGGCACCTATACCGCTCAGAGTGACTGCGGCACCTTCCTGTGGTCGGTCAGCGAGGGCGGCGTTATTGTGGACGGGGGCGGTCCTGCTGATGACTTCATTAGCGTGCTTTGGGAAACAGGCCCCGAGGGTACCGTGGAGCTGCTAACAGAAGATTGCCCGGGTACCAATTGCCCGGTGCCGGCCACTCTTGTGGTACCGGTTATCTCCGATCAGGCAGAAGTGGAAGGGCCGGCTTTGGTCTGCCCCGGTAGCCGGGCCGTTTACAGCATACCGGCCTACGAAGGTGTCAGTTTTGAGTGGGATGTGACCAACTTCGGCAGTATTATTTCCGGGCAGGGCACGCATGAAATCGAGGTGGAATGGCTGAATACCATCCCCGCGCCTACACAAACCGTCAGCGTTACTTTTGATAACTGCTACCTGGGCTGCGGAGGCAGTGCAGAACTGGAGGTGGAGATTCAACCGGCCTTTTATCTGAGTGGCCCAATCGAAGTTTGCCCCAATACCCCTGCCACCTACGATGCCATTCAGGCCAATACCGGTAATCCCATTCCTGCCATTTGGCGGTTGACCGATGCGGCGGGTACAGTGGTTTGGCAGTCCTCCGGCAGTGCCGCTTCTGTGGAAGTCCCTATGGATGTAATGCCTGGGTTTTATCTGCTCACAGCAGAACCAGGCAGTGCCAATTCCTCCTGTACGCCCGAGGCGACACGCCGGGTGCAGGTGCTGTCCCCTCCCGACCCGGTGGATGCCATCGCTGGCAATACGGTAATTTGCCCGGGATCCACGACAACCTATAGTGCCACCTTGGTTGGCGATAATGTCATGCTGGAATGGACCATCAACAACGGCGGTACCATCACCAACCGCATGGGCGAAACGATCAACGTAACCTGGGGTGCTGCGCCGCCCTATGAGCTGAGCGTGTTGCAGGTCAATATGGTGGGCCCGCCTTGTGCTTCATCCCCGGTTAGCTTGTCTGCCGAAGCTTTCAGCAATTTAGAGGTAAGCGGTGACCCTAATGCCTGCTTTGACGGCATCAGTACCTTCACAGCGACTGACGCGGAGCACCTCGACTATGAATGGACCATCATTCCTACTACGGCCGGAACCATTGTTTCGGAATCGGATGAAAGCACGGTGGATATCCTCTGGCATGAAGTGGGCAACGTACAGGTACAAGCTGCGGTCTGCGCCGAAACTGCTTTTTTTGACGTGGAAGTACACGCCCTGCCACAGCCTACCGTTGCCGCGCCTGCCTTTTTCTGCCCCAATGAAGCAGCCCCCGTCTCCGCGGCTCCTGGCTTCAACTCCTACACCTGGTACAACACCAATGATGTAGCGGTGGCTACCGGCATGACGCCTGAGTTGGCACCCGGCAGCTACGCTTTGGTGGTGACCGACGAGTTTGGTTGTGAAGGTACAGAGACCTTCCAAATCGAGCCCTATCCCAGCTCCGAGGTGAGTATTTCCACCCCCGACCCCTGGATTTTCTGCAATCTGCCGCCTTCCACCCGACTGGTCGCCCAGGCTTCCTCATCGGGCTTTTCCTATCAGTGGTTTCAGGATGGGATGCCCGTGGGCACGGATGCACCGGAGTATACAGCCACCGAATTCGGCGTTTAC
>CAZNHN010000111.1:0-2584 GCA_964572415.1 uncultured Phaeodactylibacter sp. | reverse complement strand
GTAGAGGAGAACTGCAACGATGTCATCTGTGGTAACCCGCCCGGGCCTTCCTGCTCGGGTGTGGATATGGGCTTCGAAATCACCGATGGGGCCGAGTGCGAAACGAAGCTATACACCAATCAGTCGGGAGATATGCTGCCCGGTACGGCTTACTGGCGTTTCTTCTTCCGGGATGGCGTTCAGACCGATGCCAGCAACGATGAAAACCCCACTATCGAGCATCAGGAAGTGGGCTATTACCGGGTAGTGCTTTCCGGCACCTTTGCCGACCCCGATAACCCCGGGACTAATCTGACTTGCCGTTTTTCCGCAGTGGACTCCGTGGAAGCGCTGGCTGATTTTCATGTGGCACCCGCCTGCGCCAACAGCTCTACGGCATTTGAAGATCTGTCCACCTTCCTGCCCTCCTCCGGCATTGTCAGCTGGACGTGGGACTTTGGTGACCCGGGCAGTGGGGCAGACAATACCTCTACGCAGGTTAATCCCACTCACGTCTTCAGTGCGACTGGCGATTATACCGTCACGTTGACCATCGAGACCAATAGTGGCTGTACGAGCAGCACGTCGAGGCTGGTGTCCGTGGTTGCGCCCCCGACAGTAGCCTTCGATGCGCCCGTGACCAACTGTGCCAGCAGCCCCACCGCTTTTGAAGTGCCCGCCGGAGGCTTCGCCCTCTACGAATGGGACTTTGGCGACCCGGGCAGTGGTGCCGCGAATACCTCGCAGCGCCGTGAGGCTTACCACCGTTATGAATTGCCGGGCACTTATGAGGTGACCCTGTCGGCGACCAACATTGAGGGTTGCGCGCAGTCCTTTTCCCAAAATGTCACCATTAACCCAAACAACCTGAGTGGTGACATAACGCTCGACCCCATACCGCCTGTTTGCCAGGGTGTGGACATCAACGCCGAATCGCCCGGTGGTGGCATCAGCTGGCAGTGGAGCACCGGAGCGGATACAGAATCATTAACACTGACCGAAGAAGGCATTTACGAACTTACCGTCACGGACGCCAATGGCTGCACCTATGAACCGCCCGCGGCAAACGTAGGCATCACGCCCGCTCCCCTTGTGGATATCCGGGCTACCGACTACGATGAGCATGGACAGGCTACGGCTTACTACTACGAAAGCTACAGCACCTGCCAGGGGGAGAATGTCTTCCTCGAAGTACCCAACAGCGAATTGTACCCCGGTTATTCTTACACCTGGAGTACCAGTCAGAACGGCCCGGCTATTGAATTCTCCGAAGACAAAGACAACCTGCTCGATGCGGGCAATTACACCTTCGAAGTCACAGCGGTGGATGGGGCCACAGGCTGTTCGGCGGTTGCCGTGCTGGAAGTCATTGTGCACCCACTGCCCGATGTACCGGTCATCCTGGCGGATCAGCCTGCGCCGATTTGTGAGGGCACTATAGCGACCTTATCCGTGGACACTCCGCTGCCCGGGCTAACTTACGTTTGGAGTACCGGGGAAACAGGTACGTCGATTGAGGTATCAGAAGGAGGCGAATACACCGTGACGGCCACCAATGCAGAAGGCTGCACACAGGAAAGCGAAGCTTTTGAATTGCTCCCGGGGCCAGATATTGCCCGCGTACCGAACGGCTGTTACACCCGCTGCCGCCCGGATACGATCTGCCTGCCCGACATTCCCAATGTAGCCAGTTATCAGTGGTACTTCAATGGCAGCCCGGTGGCACCGCCGGCAGGCACGATGCCCGAACTGATCGTTGAGGATGCCGGCGATTACTACCTGGAAATGGCGGGCACCAATGGCTGCGTGCTGCAGTCTGACCCGCTCAGCCTCGAACTGTTCGATGGGTTCGGCAGCTTTGCCGGAGAGGTCTACTTTGATGTGAATGACAATGGAATCATCGATGCGCCGGATACCCTCATGAGCGGCATTGATATCCTGCTGCTACAGAATGGCAGTATACTGGATCAGAGCACCTCCACACAGGATGGCGGCTATGGCTTTATCGATCAGCCCTCCAATGAAGACTACACTCTGGCCGTGGATACCGCTAACCTTGAGGGCTTCCTGGAAGCAGTTTGGGTGAGTGCAGATACCACGCTTGTGGGCTGCGATCAGGTGGTCGTGACAGACTGGCTCATCCGTATCAACTGCCCGACGGAGAGCGATACCACGCTCACCTTTTCGGCCTGTGAGGGCAGCAGTATTACCTATGACGGAGTGGAAATAGCCGCTGGTAATCAGGAAGTTTTCCTCTTTATCAATGCTGATGGCTGCGACTCTATAGTCAATGTGCTGGTGGAGGAACTTGAGGTGTTCACGAATGCCTTTGACCTCTCTTTCTGCGAAGGCGAAATCCTGGAGCACAATGGGATGGCACTGAATGAAGGCCTGAATGAAATCACCCTCAGCAGCAGTGCCGGTTGTGACTCAGTGCTACAGATACAAGTTGCCTTGCTCGAACCGGTCACTACGGAACAATCTGTGCGAATCTGCGAGGGCGAAACCTATTTCTTCCATGGCGAAGAACTGCTGCCCGGGGAGTCCGGAACGGTCATGCTTATCAGTGCCGCTGGCTGTGACTCTATCGTGAACCTAAGCGTGG
>CAZNHN010000110.1:17709-18072 GCA_964572415.1 uncultured Phaeodactylibacter sp. | reverse complement strand
CACGCAGTAGTTTGAAAAGGGTTACGGACTCCAGCTCGGCATCCACCAGTGCTTTGGTGGCAATGCTGTGCAGTTCTTTGGTGACGTTGCCCCGGTAGGACTGCTTAGCACGGCGGGCTTCCATCTGCCGCATTTCTTCCAGTACGCTTTTGACGCGTTTGTATTCGATCAGGCGCTGCACGAGCTCCTCCCGGGGGTCGATCTCGTTGCCTTCCTCGTCCACCGGCTTGCGGGGGATGAGCATTTTTGCTTTGATTCGGCAAAGCGTGGCGGCCACCAGGATA
This sequence comes from uncultured Phaeodactylibacter sp., assembly GCA_964572415.1. Lineage (GTDB taxonomy): Bacteria > Bacteroidota > Bacteroidia > Chitinophagales > Saprospiraceae > Phaeodactylibacter. The sequence goes on along the minus strand of CAZNHN010000110.1, from coordinate 17,788 downwards.
AATTCACTGGCGAGATCAATATTCATTTCCTCCATTTGCCGGATGTAAGCCAGGAAGTCGTCGGTAATTTTGGCGATAG
>CAZNHN010000110.1:16940-17699 GCA_964572415.1 uncultured Phaeodactylibacter sp. | reverse complement strand
TCGTCCCGCTCGATGAAGAAGAGCAGCAGGTCGAAAGGCCCCTCGAACTGAGGCAGTTTGATAGTGTAGGAAGTATCACTCATAAGTCGAATGGAATTTGGGGTTCCATTAAGCTATTTAGGTTGCGGCATTATCGCTACTTTTGGATTTCTACAAAAGTAACAACTTTAGCGTTGCCATGCCGAACAAAGGAAAACTCTATCTCATCCCCGCACCGCTTGGCGAAGGGGCGGTACATACCCTGCCACAGCACGTCATTGATATCCTGCACCGCCTGGATATTTTCATTGCCGAGCGTGCCAAGACCGCCCGCCGCTTCATCAAAGCTACCGATCCGGTCAAGCCATTCAGCGAGCTGACGTTTTACGAAATTACCAAGCATACGCCCCCGGAGGACCGGCAGCGCTTCCTGGCTGATGCCGAACAGGGCAAAGACATCGGGCTCCTCTCCGAAGCCGGCTGCCCGGGCGTCGCTGACCCCGGCGCAATTGTCGTACAAACGGCACATCAGCGGGGTATTGAGGTAGTGCCCCTCGTTGGGCCATCGTCTATTTTGCTGGGGCTGATGGCCTCCGGCATGAACGGGCAAAATTTTTGCTTCCACGGCTACCTGCCGCCCAAAAAGCCGGAACTGCAAAAAGAGCTCAAATTTCTGGAACAGCGGGTCTTCAAGCATACACAGACGCAGATTTTCATTGAAACGCCTTACCGGAATACCGGTCTCATTGAAACGGCTATCAACACCCTTTCGCCCGATAT
>CAZNHN010000110.1:14836-16913 GCA_964572415.1 uncultured Phaeodactylibacter sp. | reverse complement strand
CGTTGCGCAGTGGCGCAAGACAAAGGTGCCGGACTTGCATAAACGGCCGGCCATTTTTTTGGTGGGGAAGTAGTGGCTGCTGTCAATCCACCAGCAACCGCTGCTTTTTCGGGTAGCGTACCGCGTACTTCAGCGTGCGCTCAGCCGTAGCACCTGCCGGAAGGTTGAAAGACCAGGTGACCGTCCCGGTTGCCTCATCAAGCTTACCGCCTTCATGCCCCAATTGGACCACCTTAATATCGTCATCTTTGGGTAGGTGATACTGATCTTCTACCCGCAGTGACACCGGATAGCTATTGGTGTTGCGGATGGTGGTTTTCCAGCTCCGCTCTACGGTTTTATTGCTGCCCAGAAAGCTGGTGCGCGATTGGTCCCGCACCCGTTCGCGTTTGACGATGATGTCTTCGTCCCGCCCGACAGACAGGGACAGGGTATCCTCAAAAGCGGCCATATCCAGATAAGTATCGCCCTGATAAGTGCCTTTGAAAAACAGGTTGGCATCTCCATTGAGCAAGCTGTACTGCGACCAATCAGTGATTTCGGCAATGAGGTAAGCCTCTCTGGATAGTTTGGGCACAAGGGCATAATGGTAGTTGGCCGGCACTTCGTAAGTCGCCATGTGCACATCGTAAGGCTGATGGTCTGCCGGGATAGTATAAGGAAGTTCGATTTCGAATTCGGTACTGGTAGCCCGTTGTTCGATAGCGATAGGGACGGGCGCAGGCTTTTCTGGTTTTGGGCGTGCTTTCCTGCCAAAAACGCCTGATGCCGCGCCGGTAATTACTACTTCATCCAGCATCATGCCCTCCGAGCTTAGGCGTACGTTAACGGTGCTTCCCCTTACCACCACCTGCTGATTAGCGTATCCGACATAGGAGACCAGCAGTGCCGACTGCCCAGCGGGCATTTCCAGCTCAAAACGCCCTTCCATATCCGTCACTGCTCCAATAGTAGTCCCTTCAACCAGGACCGTAGCCCCAATCAGGGGTTCCCCGGTTTCCTGGTCCAGAACAGTACCGCTCACCCGCTGACTGCGGCTACGGTTCGCCACGGGCTGCCGGGCAGGAGGTGCGTAGTAGTTGTTGAAGGTAAGGTAATAAGGGCTTAGCCCGGGTTTCACATTGCTCACCGTAGGATTGCCAGTGGACAGGGTCAGGTGGGTGTTCGGCCAGTCCTCCCCTGCATCCTGATACACTTTGGCTTTGTAATCCAGTGTCAGCGGTTGCTCCGTACCCTCTACCCGGATATTGTAGAAGGGGTCCCAGCCAGCTTTGGGCACCACATACTGAAGCTCCACTTCTGCCGGTATGGCTTTGGGGGCATTCACCACGACTTTGACGATGACTTCGGGATCAGCCTCTGATTTGGCGTTTAGCTCCAGCAGTTGATTGCCCAGTCGGACCATCTGCTTTTTATACCCGACCGATTGCTGCCGGATACGCTGCAGGTGCCCCTCAATATCCATTAACCGGGTACGGTACAATACGGCGGCGCGTTCCAGTTCATCCACCGCTACGCCATCATTTCCGCCCAGCGATTGGTTTGCCAGGAGCAGGTCACGCTCGCGTACATAAACCTGTGACCGGTTGGATAAAGCCTGTAAGCTGTCTCTTACTGCCAGTTGCTGCTCCTGCAGGACTGCGGTCAGGCTATCTGAATCCGCTTCATTCAGGTAGTTGACTTCCTGCGCAATTGAGACAACGGTGACGGACTGATCGATCTTCAGCTGCAAACTTTCTTCCTGCAATTGGAAGGGCAGTTTTTTGAACAGCAACTGCGCCTCCCCTGTCGGCAATTCGACCGTAGCAGTGCGGGTAACCTGTGCTCCCTGCCGGTAGACGGTAACATGCTCAATTTTGGAATTAACGGTGAGCCCGGACTGAGCGTAGAGGGTGCTCAGTGCACAAAGCAGGATCAGGGAGAGAAAAAGCGTTTTCATAGCGGTTAAAGTTTTAGGGGGTGAGTAAGCCTTTCACCCCCTAAAACTACGCTAATTATTTGGCGGCATCAACCTCATTCACGAAGTCAATCACGCCTTTGAAGTAGTTATCGGCATCATCGTACATGGCCCAGTGGG
>CAZNHN010000110.1:6424-14826 GCA_964572415.1 uncultured Phaeodactylibacter sp. | reverse complement strand
CCGGACAATAATGATAGGAGCCATTGGGCAACTTACCTGCCATCATCTCCATAAATTCAGGGTCCATGGTATCGTACTCCGCACCTATAGAAAGCGTCGGCAAAGTGATTTTAGCGAGGTCCTCTGTCCGGTCCCATTCCTTGAGGGTGGCATCGCCCACTACGCCAAACTCACTTGGTCCCTGCATCATGAGGTAAATACCGTAGTTGATGTTGGTCAGGGCGCGGATGACGGGGTCCGGCCATTCCGCCAGGGGCATGCGCAGTACATGCTTGGGGTAATAATGCGTCTCTACCAGCTCCAGATAGCGCTCATCCGTGTACTGCCCGGCGGCCTCCAGCTTTCGGATTTCCGCCAAAGCATCAGCAGGCAGGCCCGGAGCCAGTTCTTCCTCCGCGTACTTCACGTAGGCCGGGATGGAAGACATCATGTTGGAAATGATAAGTCCCTTGAGATTTTCCTGGTATTTCAAGGCGTACTCAATGCCAAGGATGCCGCCCCAACTGTGCCCAAGGATGTAGAAATTGTCTTTATTCAGCCCCAGCGCCTTGCGCACCTGCTCTACTTCCTCCACAAAGCGGGGGATATTCCAGAGGGAAGTGTCTTCCGGCTGATCGCTAAAATGGGAACCCAACTGATCATAGTAGTAATACTCGATGCCCTCTTTGGGAAAGTAGCTGTCAAAGACCTCAAAGTATTCATGAGTTGCGCCCGGCCCGCCGTGGAGCAGGAGCACTTTTTTGGTCGGGTTATTGCCCACCCGCTTGGTCCAGACCTGAAATTCGCCGGAAGGGGTATTAATGGTAATACGTTTGGCCCCGCCGCTGATTTTGTCGTCCATACCCGAGTAATCCAGGTATTGCTCGTAGTCTACACCCGGAGTTTCGGTTGATGATTCTTCGGCGGATTCGTTGGATGGTGCGGGAGAACAGCCAAACAGCAGGACCAGCCCCAGCAGCAGTGTTAAGTTTTTCATTTTGTCGTTTGTTTTAATTCGCAATAAATATAGGGCATAAACAGCGTTCTCGATAGTTGGTTTTGAGCACTCTCCTTGAAAAAACATCCAAAGGGGGTATCCTTTTCCGCTTTGTGCAAATAGAAGAAGTGTACCAATTAATTAACAATCCCTATAATCACTTAGTCATGATGAATTACGGAATCACCTCCAGCCGCTTTTTTACAGGTCTTATTTTAGCCCTGACCCTTTTCCCTATGATTTCATGCGAGAAGGAATCCTTTATCCCCGCCCTCACACCTGAGCCTGTTGAGCCTCAAAACCTGGCAGAAGCAGCGCACATGCCCAGGGAAAAAGCGCATATGCAGGATTCCGCTTTCGTTTTCGATATACAGGAAAACTACTGTACCCAGGATGGCGTACACCTGAGTGTTCTCATCGACCGGCCGGAAAACTACAGCTTTAAATGGGCGATCGACGGCAACCACGGCGGGCACAACAGTTATACTCCGGGCTGCGTATGCGGAAACACTGCCACCGTTTTTATCACCCGTTTATCAGACGGCATGTTCCTGCGCCAAACCATTGACCTGCCTGCATGTGGACCTGACTTCGAATAGTACACTTCGCAACCCCAACAAAAATGCCCGAAAGCAGTGTCAACCACTACTTCCGGGCATTTTATCTTTCAAGGTAGCAACCTACCGTCTTATTTGGCAGGCGTAGCCGGCAAGTCATTTTCAGCTACGCGTTCTTCCTTGTGCACACTACCAAAACCATGAATGTTTTGGTGGATAAAGTCTTCAGGGAATTCCTCCACTCCCGGAAAGCCCAGGCGAATATCCCGCCCATTGAACGGGATGTAAGCAGTGCCAAAGATGTAATCCCAGCACGCCAGTGAAATACCAAAGTTCACACCATACCGGTGTTCTTCAGGAAGATCATAGGAGTGGTGCCAGATATGCATTTCCGGACTATTGAAGACTTTCTTCATAAATGGCCCAAGCGCAAATGCTCCTACGGCTATACTTGCAGCCACTGTACCCAACTGAGCAGCCAGGGATGGGTCCTGCAAGAGGTTGATATCAAATCCGCCGGTAGCAATAAGCAGTCCAATCAAAGCGCCCAATACACCACCAGTCACATAACCAGGGACCGTAATATTGGAGTGGTTATAATGGCCAATAGCCAGCGTAAAAATGTGGATGATAAAGAAATCATACAGACCAATTCCAAGCAGAGCCAGCGGGATGTACTCCAGTGACCGGTAGACCACATTTTCTACCCAGTGGTAACGCAGGTGTGCAGCAAAGCCCATCTGCTGAACCGAGTGGTGCACTTTGTGGAACTCCCACAGGAAATCACTGCGATGCAACAGCCGGTGTACCCACCACTGAACGAAATCACGGACCAGAAAGCCAACCAGTAAGATAAGCCACATGGGCGAAGCATTCAGTGGATTGGAGGCCTGTAGGTCGAAACCACCGGTAATGGCTTTAATACCATCATTAAACAAGTTCACGATGACGTCCGAAGCCGCATTGTAAATGATGAGCGAAAACAGAAAGAAGTTGAAAAACATGTAAAAGAAGTCCAACCAGAAGTCCTTCCTGAATTTTGGCTGATCTTTGCGCCAGGGCGTCACCACTTCCAACAGGAAGAAGAAGCCTGAAACAATAAGCAGCCAGTAAAAATAATTCTGCCACCCCGGGTGGGTGATCTCATACCACAGGTAGCTTGCATAGCCACTGTAGCCTTCAACAAATATATCCCAATACTTCATGACGAAAGGTTAATTTACAGTTTACAATTTACATTACAGTTCAAGGATGTACCACTCGATGGCATCCATATCGAGATTAGCCCGACGGCTCGACTCCTCTGGCGCGTAGTTGGCAGCCAGATAATCCAGTATGGTTTTTTCCTGATCGCCCAGGTCCCAGAGCCCCTGCGTCTCCTGCATCCAGACAATCATGTTCTTCCAGCCATCACGGGTAGCTTTATTCTGAGTGACCAATTTGGCAGAATGACAGGCCGTACAGGTAGCCCGAACGGTTTCCCAGCCTTCCGCAGCAATTAGCCCGGTCTCCAGGTGGACACCATTTTCCACCCGGTCCATATCAGCCTCTTTTTCGGCCATGCGTTGTTGGGAAACTTCTACAGGAACCGTTTGCGGGTTGTCAAACCATCCATTCAGGGCAGGCTGGAACAGGGCAAACAGGAATAAGCCAACGACCGCAAAGAAAATAGCGGACACCGTCTGCACAATGAGACCTATGGTGCCCAGCCACCGCTTTCGGTAAGCCTGCTTTTGCTTTTCGGTCAAATGATCAGGTAAATGCAACATAATACTTAGTTTACTTTAACAGCAATTCTATGACAAGCGTTGTTGAGGTAGCCTTTGGGGTTCCATCCCGGCAGGATCATTGGCTGTGCCGTACCCCGGCTGTCGGTGGCACGGGCCCACACCTCGTAGTAACCTCTTTCCGGGAAGCTGACTTCTGCATTGAAGTGCTGCCAGGCCAGGCGGTTAGCCGCAGCTTCAAGCTTGGCAGGCTTCCAGGTGGCACCAAAGTCGATTGAATATTCCATTTTCTCCACACTCAGCTCGCCCGCCCAGGCATGCCCGCGGATTGGAAGCTTCTGTCCTAAATTCAGGGAAGCACCTGTCTTGGGGTATGTAATGAGGGACTTTACAGGCATACTCTCAATGATGCACATATCTTCATCCTTTACCTTGGTACCCGGAGCTACCGGCTTACAGGGGACCCGGTAAGAAGGGGCTTCCATTTTCGGCCCATCATGTACTTTATTGCGCACCAACAGCTTGGTCAGCCACTTACCGGAAGTGGAAGCCGGCCAGCCACCTGTCACCAGGCGCAGCGGGTGCCCATTCTGGTAAGGAATATCCTGCCCGTTCATCGCCCAGGCGATGATGGTCTCGTCCTGCATCGCTTTCTCCATAGGCACACCCCGGGAGATCGGCTTCTTCTCCGGATTACCACTCACGTGGCGGTCCATGCCTTCGTAGCCCACATAAACGGCGTCTCCTTTCAGCCCCACGTCATTGAGCACATCTTTCAGGCGTACACCGGTCCAGGAGGCACAGGCTACTGCGCCTACCCCCCACTGATTACCCTTGGCGGGCGGGTTAAACTCGGAACGGCCATTGCCGCCGCACTCCAGCGTCAGTGCATAGGTGTGATGCTGGAATTTGTCTTTCAGTTCCTGGATCGTGTAGGATTTCTTTTGGCGAACAGACTCGCCCTCTATCGACAGCGTCCAGGTATTCACATTAATTTCATCCTCCTCTGGCGGGATGCCGTTGTTACGGATGAAAAATTTATCGGCTGGCGTGAGTTTATCGTCCAAAAGATGAGCAGGCGTCTCAACATTAAGCGGCCGGTCGTTTAGCACAATCAGGTCCGGGTGCTTACCTGGTATCTGAAACGGCGCGTCTTCCTGTGCCAGCCCGGCAGGGATCATTCCGGCCGGGAAGTGCTTGCCGTAGACCATAGGTGCTCCAAGTGCGGCTCCGATGGCCAGCAGCGCTCCTTTACGCAGGAAACCACGCCGTGTTTCCGGGTCAGATTCACGCCCCCAGAGCAGTCGGTCCGCTTCGATAGGGTCTTTGGCATAAAGCTCGTGCAAGCCTACTTTTTTCTTGCGATTCTTCATTGTAAAACTGTGTTAGTAATGCAGATTTTTTGGCTTTTGTACCTGGGAAAACCTCCGGCAACTCAATGCTAAAGTGTGCTGTGCCGGAGGTTTCAAATTTATTCCGCAGCTTTGCTTAGCTCAGCTTCAAGCTCGGCAAACCGCTTTTTGTGTTCCGCATCGTCAATATCACGCTCAATAGCTACGCCACCTTTGTTGATGTAATTGTGGCTCCACTCTATCCAGGACCCGTCGTAGTTTCTTACATCCTCAAATCCAAGGATTTCAGTAAGTACATAAGTGGTGTGAGCGGAACGCACACCAGACTGACAATACGCAATAACTTTCTTACCAGACGTAACACCTGCTTTCTCGAAATTGTATTTCAGGTCTTTCAGTGACTTGAACCGGTGGTCTCCGTTGAGATCCACCGCATCTGACCAGTTCAGGTGTATGGAGCCGGGTATACGCCCGTAAGTGAAAGCACCCTTTTTATAGGGATAGCAAACCCCTTTACTAACGTAAGGCACGCCCTGATACTCCTCAGGTTCGCGGGTATCCAGCAAAATATAGTTCGTATCGGTCATTGCAGCCAGCACATCTTCCATACTGGCCAGCCGGGTATAGTCCGGTGCTTTACTAAAGGCGTAAAGCACAGGTTCTGCTTTGGTTGCTTCGGTAGTCAGTTCAAAGCCATCGGCTTTCCAGGCGGCTTTTCCGCCATTCATTACTGCCATGTTTTCATGGCCATACATATCAAGCATCCACATGAAACGGATAGCGTCCACGCTTCCTTTGGTATCATAGATAACCAGGAAGTCATCGGCACTAATACCATTGCTGCCCAGGAGCGCGGCCATTTCCTCGGGTGATGCCCGCATGCCTCCGTACTGATAGCCTCCGCCTTCGTAGTCCGGGCGCCAGAAATTTATCGCGCCGGGCAGGTGCCCTTTCGCGAAAGCGTCCTTTTTACTGATCTCGATGACTTTGAAGGCTTTCCCCTCATCGTACATCGCCTTGACATCGGCTGTTTCTATTAGGTGATTTGCTTTGACAGAAGATTTAAGCGATTCATCTACCTTTTCTTCGACCTCGGTAGTTTCTGTCTCTGCTTGTTTTTCAGTATTGTCTTCTGACTGGCAGGAAAATACGAAAAAACTTAGCAAAAAGCCTAGCAGAAGCAGGCTGGAATGTTGTAAACGTGACAATTTCATGATAATCATTGGTTAAGGTTTAGAAAATGGCGTGTAATCCAAGACCGAGCCAGTTACCGCGGCGGATCGCACCAATACCCCCCTGACTGAAGAATTGATTGACACGGGCACCATCGCCTGCCGCCCCGGGGTCACCATCACGCCAGGTATAGTGCAGCATCAGCTTCAGGTTGCGGCGGTCCAGGTAGAGGTTCACACCTGCATCATAGGTCTGCTCTGAGCCAGAGAAGGACCCTACTGCAGACGCATCTGCCTGTTCTTCGGCTGTTTCACCGCCATTGAACTGCATGACCATGAATACGGGCTCCAGCATGTACTTGCCTACCGTAATGTTATACCCTACGCGAACGTGGCCGGTATTAGAGCTGTAATCAAAGGAACGGGAAGCGCCATCGCCCGTTGTACGGGTACTGGAGCGTGTCATGAACATCCATTCGCCATCCAGGTTGAGGGGCCCCCAGTTGAGCAGCATGCCCGGGCCAAAGGCAATGGACTCTTCGAACAGGTCGGTTTGCCCCTGATAGGAAGCGTTGAAGTCCAGCGAAACGCCCTTACGCTTGTTGTAAAAGTTAGTTTCGTACCCAATCTTATACTTTGTCAATTCCGGGTCGCCCAGATACAGTACGGCACGACCGGCAAAAAGTGGTGCGAATTCCTGTCCCACTGTCTGCCCCAACGGACTCGTCGTCAGAGGATTAAACATCCCTACGTTGTAGTTCAGCCCAATTTTCTCTCCTTGCAGCAAGCCACCAATGTTGAGCCCCGCCGCCCGGCCGGGACCTGTGCCAACGAGGTGGCGGCGCAGGTAATTCTGGGACATTGACTTCTCAAAGGAATTGACAGACCAGCCGGAGGTGATGCTTTCCCGCTGCATTTGTGGCCGGAACCAGCCTCCGGTCAGCCATGCAGACTGACTGCCTTTGCTGAGCTGGTATTGGAAAAATCCATCCCATACACCAAAGTTAGGTTGGGCTGGATTAGCCCCTCCTATGCTTGAGCTGAGCAGATCACGCCCCGCCAGGTCATAAAACATAGCCAAAGAATATTTTAACCGTGGATAAGGCTGACCCCGCATGATGAGCCGGGCCCGGCGCAGGTTCGTATTCAGACGGTTATCCACACCTTCGTATTCTCCTGTTTCGGCGTTGTAAATTTCCTGATCCATAGAGTACAGCGACCAAAGCTGCACCATCATTCTTATATCAAACTTGAAGTCTTCCTTCTTTTTCAACCACATTTCCTTGACAGGAACTTTCTCATCCGTGGTTGTCTTTTCCTGTGCCTGTACCGACGTAGCAGCCACAAGCACAAATGCCAATACTAACCCAAAAGTTAAGCCTTTCATTTACTGAATTTGGTTTTGGTTAATGTTTTGATTTACAAATATCTGCGCATTGCAGCAAATGGTTTGTGCGTTTGCGCACACAAGAAGCAGCACGGGCAAAATGTAACAGGCTTACGAGTTTGTGCAGTATGCGGAACAGAGCGTGAATTGCGATTGCATCAGATCAATACGCGGGGGCTTTGTTCCATGACCGGTCAGAATTTAATGCCAAACTTACAGCATTTCACCCAAACATGTTCAATGAAAAACGCAAATTTTCGATTTTTATATTAAAAAACCCACATTCAACCAAAAAACCTACTAACCCAGTATGAAAAACCGGAATAATCGACTTTATACAGCAAAGCCCCACCAAATTAGACTTGACGGGGCTTTGCCTATTAACCCTATTTTCCTATAGGATTTACAACCTATGCAATGTCGCTAGTTATTAATCTGCAGCCTTACGTAATAATCCCGTTGCACTTTCAAGTCATCGGCCCGCTTAAGATTAACCTGCTGCCATTCCGTATCCGGTTTTAGTGCGACGGCCTCGCCTTTATGCAGCAATACAACAGGCATATCAAATCCGGCTATAGTTTGCTCCCAGCGGTAGGACAGCTTCCCTCTTTCCCATTTACACGCCAGTACCGGTATACGCGTATCGCGCAGGTACTGATCAAAAACAGGCTGCAAGTCCAGTCCTGATTTTTCGATAAGGTAATCCTCAATTTGCTTTGTGGTCACCGTTTGGTGGTAAAAGTCTTTGTTCAGCCCCCGGAGTATGCTGCGCCATTTTTCATCATCGCCGATCAGCGTTCGGATAGTGTGGAGCATATTCGCTCCTTTATAGTACATATCTGAAGACCCTGCATGATTGACATCGTAGTCCCCAATGACGGGCCGGTCATTCATGACGGCCTTCCGGGTGCCAATTACATAATCTGCACTGGCTTCGCTGCCGAAATGGTAGTCGAGGTAGAGGTTTTCGGAATAGGCAGTAAAGCCCTCGTGTACCCACATGTCGGCAATATCTTTGTAGGTGATGTTGTTGGCAAACCACTCATGGCCGGCCTCGTGTATGATAATGAAGTCAAACTTTTGCCCCCAGCCTGTTCCGCTCAGGTCCATGCCCAGGTAGCCATTTTGATATTTGTTGCTGTTCCTTTTTCATCTTCAAGTTGTATTATTTGATTTTGCCATTTAATAATATCTGCTGGTTTGATTTCATTGATTTTCTTATCTTCAAAAT
>CAZNHN010000110.1:0-6414 GCA_964572415.1 uncultured Phaeodactylibacter sp. | reverse complement strand
ATATCTTTGTAGGTGATGCTGTTGGCAAACCATTCGTGCCCGGCCTCATGAATGATGATAAAATCGAATTTTTTGCCCCAGCCCGTTCCGCTCAGGTCCATGCCCAGGTATCCATTTTTATATTTGTTGCCGTAAGTTACAGAGCTTTGGTGCTCCATCCCCAGATAGGGGACTTCCACCAACTTAAAGCCGTCTTCGTAGAAAGGGTAAGGCCCAAACCAATGCTCGAACGCCTCCAGCATCATCGGCACCTGTTTGAACTGCGCTTTGGCTTTGTCCAGATTGCTGCGCAGGACATAGTAACTGCAATCCAGGTCTCCTTTTTCCCCCTTGTATGTTTCTGACCAGTGTGCGTAATCCCCGATATTGACGTTCACGCCGTAGTTGTTGATGGGGTTGTCTACATACCAATGGAAAGTGTGGGTACCGTCCTCATTTTTTTCTACACTGCGAAGTTTTCCATTAGACACCTCCACCAGCGTATCCGGCACCCGGACGCTGATCAGCATACTGTCCGGCTCATCGTACATATGGTCTTTGCAGGGCCACCACAGGCTCGCCCCTTCTCCCTGGCAGGAGGTTGCTACGAAAGGGTTGCCGTTTTCGTCTTCGTCCCAGCTCAGCCCGCCGTCCCAGGGAGCACGGACTGCCACCCGGGGCTTTCCACCGTATTCCAGCTCCAGTTCATACACCTGCCCGGCCTTCAGGCGTTGGGGCATTTGTATGTAGTAAACATTACCGTCGCGGCTGTATTCCAGTGGCTGCCCATTTTGCACCGCGCTCCGAAGCGCCATGGGCGGCTGCAGGTCAATTTGCATGTGCTCACCGGGCTGCAGCACTTTATACTGAACCGTGTTCCGCCCTTCGATAGTCCGCTCGGCCGGGTTGACTTCTATATCCAGGTGATAATAGGTCAGGTCCCACCAGGCACGTTCAGGCGTGACGGCCCCCCGGAGGGTATCCTGACGGTCAAACTGGGCTACCAATGCCATTGGCAGGAGCAGGAAAAGAAAGATTAGGGCCGCAGAGGCAGAAAGTTTTAAGCCATTCATAGATCGCTAAAGTTGTTGAGGACCAGCAATAAAACGTTGCCAATCAAGCAAAAATTGGCGTTACAGAAAGGGATTATGCTGCTTTTCATAACCAATATTGGTTTCAGGACCATGCCCGGGGTAGACGGTCACATCATCACCGAGTGGGAACAGCTCGGTCTGAATGCTCCGGATCAAGGTGTCAAAATCTCCCCCCGGAAGGTCAGTACGGCCTATACTGCCCATGAAAAGTACATCTCCGGCAATCAGGAAACGATCGCTTTCGCAAAAGAAAGAAAGGCTGGGCGGAGAATGGCCGGGTGTGAACAACGCTTTGAGCACAGTATTGCCAAAAGTAATCGTATCGCCCGGCTGGATAAACTTGCCGGGTGTACCAATGAAATTACCTGAAGGCAGGGGCAGGCCAAACATGGAAGCCGACTGGGGAGCTGCTTTTAAAACCGGCACTTCTCCTTCGTGCATTTCCAGGTGCAGCCCGTAGGCGTCCATGACAAATTGGTTGCCGAAGACATGATCGATGTGGCAGTGTGTGTTGATCAGGCGTACCGGCGTCAGCTCGTGTTTTTCAATAGTGGCTTTAAAGGCAGTCCTTTCCTCGGCTGAGTAACAACCGGGGTCGAAAATGATGCACTCCTTAGTCTCATCATAAACGATGTAAGTGTTTTCCTGGAAAGGATTAAAGGTCTGTTTGAGTACTTCAGCCATTTTTCGGGGCAAGTTAAATAAAAAAGCCCGGCTGTGGCACAAACGCCCGTATTACCAATAATTCTCTAATCCGGCAGCGCAATCGCAAAAGAAAGTTCGCTGTTTTACGTTTGAGTTAAACGATAAAGTAGCGTGCACGGCAAAATTACCCCACCCAAATATAAACCGATGGCCCTGTACGACTGTCTTTATAGAGCATACTACATCATGAAACTACTGCTCCGGCATTGCCCGATGCGCCCAAATAGAATCTTCCATATGCATACATACCTACTTTCACTGCTTAGTTTCCTGCTATCAGCCACCGTTGTTACCGCTCAGGGCATACAGGTGGAGTTCGGGAAGAACCGCGTGCAGTACCATAACGACTTTGCAGAGTGGTCTCAGTACGAAAGTGACAACTTTGTAACTTACTGGTACGGCGAAGGGCGGTACATTGGGCAGGCCGTCGTCCAACTGGCCGAGTACGACTTCCAGGAGATACAAAACGTGCTGGAACACCGCATCAACGAAAAGATTCAGATCATTGTATATACGGATCTCACCGATGTCAAGCAAAGCAATATTGGCAGTGAGGATACCTTCGTCAACACAGCGGGGCAGACCAAGATCGTTGGCAACAAGGTGTTTGTCTACTTCGACGGTAATCACCGGAATTTGCGTAAGCAGGTCCGCGAGGGCATAGCAAGCGTATACCTGAATGCTATGCTTTTTGGTTCCAACATTCAGGAGATTGTTCAGAATGCGGTAATGATGAACCTTCCCGTTTGGTTTAAGGAAGGGTTGGTAGGCTATGTGGGGGAACGCTGGAATACCGATTTAGACAACCAATTACGCGATTATATCCTGTCTGATGAGTTTGAGGGTTTCGAGCTTCTTGCAGAACGGGACCCCAAGCTTGCCGGTCACTCCCTCTGGCACTTTATTGGTCAGAAATATGGAAAATCACAGGTTTCCAATCTGCTATACCTCACCCGGATCAACCGCAGTATTGAGAATGGATTCCTGTACGTTCTCGGCCTGCCCTACGAAAGTGTGGGGCTCGACTGGGCGGTCTTCTACAAAGATCGTTACTCGGTGGAAGAACAGCGCCGGGACACCCTGACCTCTGCTCCGCTTGCCATTAAAAACAAGCGTAACCTGCCCGTCACCCGCGCAAAAATCAGCCCCGATGGCAGGCAAGTGGCCTATATCATTAATGAAATTGGGAAGCATCAGGTTTACGTATACGATATAGCAAACGGTACCTCAGACCGCATTTTTAAAGGTGGGTTCCGCAACGCTTTCCAGGCAACCGACTACAATTACCCCATTATCGACTGGAACCCGAATGGGCAGGAGATCGCCATCTTGTACGAAAAACGAGATGTGGCTTACCTGCGCATCCACAATGTCCGTACCGGCAAGCATAGCGAAGAGCCCCTTTCCTCTGAGTATCAGCGGGTATACAGTATGTCGTATGCCAATCCTATCACGCTGGTCTTCTCAGCTACAGTAAGAGGGTACTCTGATATCTTCCTGTACTATACCAATACCCGGCAGACCCAACGCATCACCAACGACTTTTGGGATGACCTCGACGCTACTTACGTGGAAATAGACAACCGCCGCGGCATCATATTTGCTTCTAACCGGCAAGACACCCTGCTTCAGCAGGAAAAGCTCGACAGCATCCTACCGATTGACGACTTCGACTTATTCTATTATGATCTTGAGGACCGCTCAGAAGAACTGGTTCGTCTAACCAACACGCCCTATGCCAATGAGCGTGAGCCTATGGCTGTAGACACCACCTGGTTTTCCTACCTCAGCGATGCATCGGGCATTTACAACCGTGCATCCGGTTATCTGGAAGAGTACATCCACCATTACGATCAAATCATTCAACTGGAAGATGGTTCGGAGATCAGGTTGCATGCTGATTCCGCAATGGCTACCTTGGATAGCACATTAATAGATACCATTCTTATAGAACCTGTCATCAAAAAGCGGGCAGTCACTAAGCCCAACTCAAATTTCCACCGAAGCATTCTCAGGCAGAGCAATGCCCGAAGAACCAATCGTGCGGTACAGCTGGTTTTAGAAAATGGCCAGCATCAGCTGCACCTTTTCCAGCCCGCTCCTGATAAAGCTGCCGGCAGTATTTCAGCCACTGGTTTCCAGCAAGAGCGGTCTGCGGAGATCAGGAAAGCCGTGGTGGTACCACCTAAACAGGAACAAAAGTCACCGCCTTCGTCCCGGCAAAAACCGAATATGTCCATACTTGCAGAATCTGATAATGTTTCCGTTGATACGATCAGGGTAGATGAAAACCAACGGGATACGGGCAAAGTAGATATTGACAACTACCTTTTCCAGAGCGAATTTGATGATGAGGAGAGTGCCCCTACAGTTATTATTGTTGAGGAATCTCAAGACCAAAACGAGCCGGAGCAACAGGTAAGGATTATTACAGGTGACCGCCAACTGTCTGATGTAGTTACCCGGCCGGGGCTGCGCACTAAAAAACCCTACGAATTCCGGTCTTCAAAAATCGTCCCGTACCGGCTGGAATTCAGGACTGACTTTGTGACCACACAACTAGACAACAGCCTGCTCTTCGATGGGCTCAACAGCTTTGCCGCCAACCCGGATGGCTTCAACCTGCCTAACCCGGGCATCTTGCTCAAAGCAAACTTCAAGGACCTGTTCGAAGATTACGAATTTGAAGGCGGTGTGCGGGTGCCGACCACTTTTAACGGTACCGAATACTTTGTCACCTTTAAAGATAAAAAACGCCGCCTCGACCGGCAGTATGCTGTTTACCGGCGTAACCAGCAGTTCTCATCGGAAAGTCTTTCCTTTGTGCCAAGCCGCCGGGAAGTGAATATTCTCCTTGGCCAATACGGGGTGCGCTATCCGCTGGATATTTTCCGCAGCCTGAGGGCAACGGGTACGCTGCGCCGCGACCGGGTCACTCAACTTGCCACTGAACGCAGTTCTCTGGAAGTGCCCACCACAAGTGAACAGCGGGCAGGGCTAAGGCTGGAATATGTTTTTGACAATACGCTGGATGTGGCGCTCAATATTAAAAACGGCTCCCGGTACAAGGTCTATGTGGAAGGTGTGAAGAAATTCGACCTGGGCTTCACCGATGGGGTTTCCTTTGACTTCGCACGCGGGGCTATGGGTATTGTCGGCTTTGATGCACGCCACTATCAGCGGTTTCTGAAGCATTCCGTGATCGCCTTACGGGCTGCAGGCGCCACTTCGTTTGGCTCAGAGCGCATGATCTACTTCCTGGGTGGTGTAGACAACTGGCTGTTCAACAGCTTTAATAATGAAATCCCCATCCCGGCATCCGGAGAGGATATCGCTTTCCAGGCGCTGGCAACCAATATGCGGGGCTTCGACCTCAACATCCGAAACGGCAGCTCTTACCTGCTGTCCAATATTGAGCTTCGGATGCCCATCTTCAAATATTTTTCGAAGCGGGTACGCTCTCAGTTTTTCCGCAATTTCCAACTGGTCGGCTTCTTTGACGTAGGCACCGCCTGGGAAGGCAATGACCCCTACAGCGAAGAAAACCCGCTGAATACCTCAGTGGTAGATAACAGCGGCCTGGTCTCTGTCAGGGTCAATTATTTCAGAGACCCCATTGTGGCTGGTTACGGTGCAGGGGTAAGAGCCATGCTGTTTGGTTATTTCGTGCGGGTGGATTATGCCTGGGGTATCGAAACCCGCAGGGTGCAGGATCCTATGCTTTATCTTTCTATTGGGACTGACTTTTGATGGTTAATGGCTTATCACAAAAGGTGTTAATACCATGTGAGCATTTTATCTCTCGTGCTGCATTTGCCGGTTTTCATTATCTGTAGTTCCGTTTATTAACTTGCAGGCTCAAAAGCAGTTGCTATGAAGCTTTCACGCAATTTACGGAGCATTTTGCAGCAGAGAAAGAAAGATTCATTGAATCCCACAAACCCTGAGCTGCTGTCTATTCATATCCCCAAAACAGCTGGTCAGACCTTTCTGCAGTTGCTCAAACTGGCTTACGGGGAGGAAGAAATACTTCACGTAAACCAGGGTTGGCTGAAGCGAAAGCAGCAAAACATTGAAAACCTTAACCCACACCACTACCAGGTCTTGCACGGGCACCTTCCCTATCAGGCATTCATTGCGCCCTATCACCACTCCGAAACCAAAGTAATTACTTTTTTGCGCGATCCGGTAGAGCGGGTCCTGTCCAACTTTCGCTATTACCGAAAAATGAAAGCAGAGCGGCTCAAAGCCGGCAAAACCATACGCCACCACTACGACCTGGAAACCTTCATTGAGCTGGAAGAACGGAAAAATGTGATGGCTCGCTTTCTTGACGGGCTGGAACTGACGGATCTCTTTTTCCTGGGCCTGCAGGAACAGTTCGGGCAGGATGTCAGGCTTCTAAGCAAGAAGCTGTCGTGGGAACTCCCGGAAGCCGCCTTCCAAATCAAAAAGAACCCGACGATGCCTTCAACAAGTGAAGCGGATAAGGCTATACGCCAACGGATTGCAACGCTCAACCAGGCAGATATTGAACTGTATAACCGGGCGATAGCTATGAAGTCAGAAGGGTACTGGCATTAGAGGTTATGAATACAGGTTTTGTATAGACAATTAATCAAGATTTTTCGTCAGA
>CAZNHN010000109.1:9407-18223 GCA_964572415.1 uncultured Phaeodactylibacter sp. | reverse complement strand
AAAGTATTAAACTAGCTCCAATGATCTTTGAGCACAGAGGTATTGATGGCCATACTACTAGACAATTATAGCGTCCGGGCTTCGGTATTTTGATGCCGCCCAGCGGATTTCCCGGTGCAGGAAGCTGCAGAACTCCTGCAAAGAGCCGAGATACCCGCTGATAAGGGACAGCCCGTGCCGGAAGACAGAAACTGCTTTGTGGCGGGTGCCGTCAGCGAAGGTTTTCACCTCCACTGCACCATAAGTCTTCAGCCCCTCATGCACAGAAAGTGTGTAGGCGAACACGACCACTGCCATAAGCAGCTTAGGCCTGGCTTTGCCATACAGGTTGATGTCCTCCAAGCGGAAGCCGTTAGACTTGAGGTGCTTGAAGCAGTGCTCGATTTTCCAGCGCACAGGGTACACGTCAGCTACCGCACAAGCTGGCCATCCTAAATTGGTCACCAGAAGGATGACAGGCTCTTTGGCCTTTGGGTCAGGGTTTTTCACGGCTACCATGTATAAAGGCAGCCCATTTAAGAAGAAGCGTTTGCGGGCGGCCTTATGGGGGATTTTACTGCGCCGGACCTTGCCCACGAATTTATCATAGGACGGGCCCACAGCGCTGTTGACAACATCCTTGTATGCTTTTGCCCGGCAGCGTATGACGAACTTTATGCCCTTGTCTTCCAAAAACTTAAACCAACGGGCGCCAATATATTCCCGGTCGGCAATAAGTGTCTTGCCTTCAAGGTTGAAATGCTTCATCGCTTTGAGCATTAGCTTTTTACGCTCTTTGAAGTTGCTGGTGCCTTGTTTTTCAAGGTCTATCCAGAAGAAAGGGATGCCCACGCCTTTATAGACTATGCACAGCGTGATATAGTGGTGCCAGACAGAGCCATGCTGCCAGCTCGTACCGTCCAGTAGAATATACTTGGACTTCAGCCGCAGCAGCGTAAATGCATAGTGGACCAGCTCCAGCCATAAGCTGCTAAAAGCGTAGTTGTCAAAAATACGGATCAGCCGCTTGTAGTGAGAGCCCGGCTTTGTGGAGGTCTTGCCGGTGATTGCACCGATGCTCCCTTTTAGCCGGTTTAGGCATACTGTCTCTTTCAGCAGGATAGCAAGGCTCAAAACCAGCAAATTATAGATGCAGGTTTTGCTGCGGTTGGGAAAATATTGGCTAACTTTATCCACCAGTGGCTCAGCTTTCATCTCTAATGTTTTCGTCGACATCAAAGATAAGGCTTGAGCCGCTATTTCACTTTTTGTCTAGTAGTATGCATAAGAATAACAGCTATACTTTTCGGATTGAGCTTGTTACTATTTAAAAATATAAATGCTCAAGATGTATATGCAGGAAAAAACACAAAGGTTGAAAAGGATATTCCGGCAGATTTTCCTTTTGAATCCAAGTTTATCAACTTAGATCAGGATACAATTCACTATGTAGAATCAGGCGAAGGGGACCCTATATTATTACTTCACGGATTACCTGCAAATGCATATCTATGGCGAAATGTTATCCCAAATATTGACAGGAACAAGAAAGTGATTGCACTTGATTTTTTAGGTTTCGGTAAATCCAGTTTTCCAAAGGACCGTAATGTTTCTATCGAAGTTCAGTATAAAATGCTAACGGATTTTATAGAAGCCAAGCAACTTAAAAATGTGACACTTTTTATTCAAGATATTGGTTCACTTGTAGGAATGTTGTATGGGATTAGAGAACCACAGAATGTAAAGGGTATAGTACTTTTTGAAGCTCCTTTTATGCCAGCAGATGTTTTTTACGACCAATTGCCTTTTAGCTTCAAAGCATTTATGAAGCTTACAAGAAGCAAGAAAGGCAACGAAAAATGGATGGTAAAACGAAATTTTGCAGGTAAAAAATTAGCGGTGAACTTTTTCACAGGCAGGAAATTACCGAAGGAAGCCTACAAATATTATACGCAGCCTTGGGAAGAAAAAGAAAGACGTTATGCCATAACTAATGGTCCTGACCCAGCTGTATTGTCTTACACCAAAGGTAAAGGTGAAAGTGATTTTTCCACTTTGCTTGGCACTATTTCGAATGGAATGAAAGAGACACAAATCCCTATTTTATACTTCTATGCCAAAAAGGGATTGGTTAACCGAAAAAAAGCAGTGGAATATGCCAAAGAAAATTTCAAAAATGCAACCTATGTTTACTTAGGAAAAGGAAAACACTTCTTGACGGAAAGCCACCCAAAGCAAATGAGCCAAAAGTTCAATGAATGGTTTGAAACGATAAAGTAAAAGAAGGAAAACTATAGCCAGCAAGGTATAAAAGTACCAGCGGGTTCGATTACAAAATTTAACCGCTAGTGCTTTTAAATAAGTATCTTGCTGTTCGAAAAGCAAGTGCATTTAATCCGCTACTGTTCTTATACATACCGCTATGCATCTTTCAATAAAAACACTAGTCTGGGCATTCCTGAGTGTTGCCCTTATAGCCTGCTCAGGAGGAACAGGCCAGGATGTGTCAAAGGCACCTGCAACCGGCACAGATACCGCCGAAACCATTCAGGAGCAGCCTGAAACCACTTTGCCGCCAACCAATGAAGCTCCTGAAGCCGAAACGTCAAAGCGGAAGAACGTCCTGGACTACTACCGCAGCCTGGAGCCACCTTACAACAGTCCCTACGAACTGACTCAAAAAGGGAATAAATGGGTGGCAGAGTCCGGCCTTGAAATGGAACTTGAGGCGACGGTAGACCTAAAGAATGGCTTTATCGAAATCATTGACGAAGGAACCGGCGGCGGCACCTATCATGTACAGGTCGTCCTCTTTCGCCTGGCCAACGGCAACCCCATGATCGCGGTGAGCAAAAAAGCCTACGATGGGTTTAGCGCTACCCAGGAATACCACTTCCTACGCCCGGAGCACCCTGATCAGTATGACTGGACGGAGCATACGCTGGGCGCGCTATCGGTTTTCGATTTCCTGGAACCGGACTACGCCGAGGAGCCGGCAATCCTGGAAGAAGCGATGCCGGTCTTGCTGGATTTACCGCAGCGGGGCACCACCCTTACCGCCTCCGTCTTTACCGGGAAGCGGTTTTACTACTGCGGGGATTCCGCCAGCCCGGAAGAGCAGGTTGCCTGCCCGGCCTTCGACCGCTTGCGCCGGGAGGAGATCAAGCTGCACTGGGACCGGGCGTCCGGGCAGTTCCTGTTCCCTCCCGAGGAGTAATCCTACAGAAAAGTCTCCCGGATGTTACAGCTCGATGCCACCCCGATCTGATCGCTGTGCCGGGCAAGCCAGGCTTCTGCCTTTTCCCGGCCAATGGCTTTGAGCCGCAGGAGGAACTGCCAGTTGGCGTTGAGCTTGCTGGAGAGGTTCAGCCCCTGCACTTCAGCTTCCGGATTGATGTGGTGGATGAAGACTTTGTGGAAAGGCGCTCCGAGGTCTACACCAGATGACAATAGTTTGTCCACAAACGCGATGCGCCGCATCTCCAGCATCAGGCTGGAATTAAAGCTCAGCTCATTGATCCGGTCCCGGATTTCTGAGGAGGTTTGAGGCGTCCGGTCGATATTGATGGGATTGATCTGCACCAGCAGGATATCCTGACAGCCGGCATCAATGAGAGGGTAAATGGGGGGATTACCCATGAAACCGCCGTCCCAGTAGTCTTCGCCATCGATGGTAACGGCTTTGAAAACTTCCGGCAGACAGGCTGAAGCCATTACCGCATCCACTGAGATATGGGGCAGGTCGAATACCTTTGCCCGCCCACGCCTTACATTCGTTGCACAGACAAACAACTGCGTGACCTTGCAATGCCGCAGGGCTTCAAAGTCGACAATATCTGCCAGGATATCCCGCAAAGGGTTGATGCCCATCGGATTGAACTGATAGGGCGAAACAAACATACTTGCGGCTTCTGCTGCCATAAAGCCCGGGGAATAATCCATGTTCCCACCGCCAAAGAGCAAATCCCAGAGAGCAGGCTGTACCGGAGACAAAGCCGCTGATTCCGCTACCCGGCGCCAAAACTGGTCGAGCAGGGATTTCGCTTTATCCCGCCCGGAGATGTGAAGCCCGTAGGCTAATACGGCTGCATTCATGGCGCCCGCACTTGTACCCGAAAAGCCTTCCAGGTCTATGTTTTCCTCTTCCAGCAGGCGGTCCAGCACCCCCCAGGTGATAGCACCGTGCGAACCGCCACCCTGCAGGGCTAATGCTAACTTCTTCCCTTCCATATTGTGTCGTCTTTATCTTAGTTTCCTGATGTCCTGTTACTTTGCCGCCCAGCCTCCATCTACGGGAATAGCGGCACCGGTAACGGTGGCTGCGCCTTCACCCGCCAGAAAGAGAGCCAACGCGCCTAGGGTTTCCACCTTTACAAAGTCTTTGACGGCATGAGCTTTGAGGAAGACCTTTTCCGTGACCTCTTCCTCGGTCATGCCATGGGATTTGGCCTGCTCCGGAATCTGCTTTTCAACCAGCGGGGTCTTGACATAGCCCGGGCAGATGGCGTTGGCGGTAATGCCGTGTGGGGCGCCTTCCAGTGCCAGCACCTTGGTCAGGCCGACCATACCATGCTTGGCCGCTACATAAGCTGTTTTGAAAGGAGATGCCTTGAGCCCGTGCACAGAGATAATTCGCCCGAAGCCCTGGCTTTGCATACCCGGCCAGACGGCTTGGGTCGCATGAAAGGCCGCACTGAGGTTGACCCCAAGGATGAGGTCCCATTTGCTTTCCGGAAATTCCTCTATGGGGGCGACGTACTGCACACCGGCGTTGTTCACCAGGACATCCACTCCGCCGAAGCGGGACTCCGCCTCTTCAACCATCTTCCTGATGGCTGCAGGGTCCATTAAATTGGTAGGGGAGAAGTAGGCTTCAATACCAAACTCCGATGCAACTCCGGCGGCAATTTCTGCGCCGTTGTCTTCCAGCCCGTTAAATACGAGATTATACCCTGCCTCCGCAAAGGAGCGGGCAATACCGAGACCGATACCGCTGCTGCTGCCGGTAATTAATGCTGTTTTTGCCATGTCTACGCTTTTCCAGTTAAAAAAGCGTTAGGGCTGAGCAGGAAAAAATCCTGATCGTTTGGTAAGTAAGTAATCCTGGTTTACCCGCATTAACCGGTATACCGGTATGCGGGGGAAGCGAAGGTAGTAGATTTACTTGGCTTTTTCTTTCTTTACGGCTTTTTTGGTAGTTCTAGGTTTTGTTGCCGCTTTGGCCGGGGCCTTCTTTTTGGCCGCTGTTTTTGTTGCCTTAGGGGCTATGGCCTTGTCCAGCTCCAGCACAATAATACCAAGGGGCGGCAGAGTCACTTCCGCGCTGTAGGGGCGCCCGTGGTACGTTTCCTGCGTTGTTTTGATGATCTTGGTATTGTGGTGGTCTCCTGATCCGCCGTAGGCCTTGGCATCGCTGTTCAGGACTTCCTTCCAGTTGCCATGCAGTGGCAGCCCGATTTTATACCCCGGGCGGGCTACCGGCGTGAAGTTGCAAATAACGGCCAGCGGCTGATCCTTGTCTTCTCCGTAACGGAGGTAAGAAATGGTACTGTTCTGATTATCGTTGTGGTCTATCCACTGAAAGCCTTCGGGACTGAACTGTTTTTGGTGCAGGGCAGGGGCATTGCGGTAGTAGCCATTCAGTGCTTTGATCCAGGCCTGTACTCCTTTGTGGAAATCATGCTCCGTCAGCCACCACTCCAGGCCTCTTTCAATATTCCACTCGCTGGTTTGCCCGAACTCATCGCCCATAAACAGCAGCTGTGTGCCCGGGTGAGTGAACATATAGCCGTACAACAGTCGCAGGTTGGCAAACCGTTGCCATTCATCGCCCGGCATGCGGTCCATGATGGGGCCTTTGCCGTGTACGACCTCATCGTGAGAAAGCGGCAGCATGAAGTTTTCGCTAAAGGCATAGACCAGGCTGAAGGTAATCTCCCCGTGGTGGTATTGCCGGTGTATAGGGTCGTTTTTGAAATAGCTGAGGGTATCGTGCATCCAGCCCATCATCCACTTTTGCCCAAAGCCTAGTCCGCCATCAAAGGTAGGGCGGGACACGCCCGTCCAGGCGGTTGATTCTTCAGCGATGGTAATGGCATCCGGAAATTCTTTGTAGACGGTCTCGTTGAACTCTTTAAGGAAGGCAATCGCTTCCAGGTTCTCATTACCACCGTGGATGTTTGGAATCCATTCGCCTTCTTCCCGTGAGTAATCGAGGTAAAGCATAGAAGCCACCGCATCCACCCGCAGCCCGTCTATATGGTAACGGTCGAGCCAGAAAAGGGCATTGGAAATCAGGAAGGCCTTAACCTCGTGCCGGCCATAATTGAAAATGGCACTCTTCCAGTCAGGATGGAAACCCTTGCGGGGGTCCGCATGATCGTAGAGGTGCGTGCCGTCAAAATCGGCCAGTCCATGGGCATCGGTTGGGAAGTGGGAAGGCACCCAGTCGAGAATCACCCCAATGCCGGCCTGATGGAAGGCATCCACGAGGTGCATAAACTCCTGAGGCGTACCGTACCGGCTGGTTGGGGCAAAATAACCCGTGATTTGGTAGCCCCAGCTTGGGAAGTAGGGGTGCTCCATGACCGGGAGGAATTCCACGTGCGTGAAGCCCATTTCCTTTACATAGCTGACCATCTCATCAGCCATTTCCTTGTAGCTCAGGCTGCGCAGCCCCCCGTGTGTCTTTTTCCAGGTACCCATGTGGACCTCGTACACGGAGTAAGGCTTATCCAGCCCGGAGATATCCTTACGCTTATCCATCCAGGATTTGTCCTGCCAGGCGTAGTCGCTGATATCCCATACCACGGAAGCTGTATTCGGTGGGATTTCCCACAATAGCGCAAAGGGATCACCTTTTTCCAGATGACGCCCGTCTTTGGCATGAACGTGGTACTTGTATAATTCTCCTTTGCCGATACCCGGGATGAACCCTTCCCAGATACCCGAGCCATCCCAGCGGGGCATGAGGGCGTGGCTCTCCCGGTTCCAGTAGTTGAAGTTTCCAATCACAGAAACAGCCTGGGCATTGGGCGCCCAAACCGCAAAGTAAGTGCCGGCTTGCCCGTCCACTTCGATAGGGTGGCTGCCCAGTTTTTCATACAGCTTGAAATGGGTGCCATTACGAAACAAGTGAATGTCGAGCTCGGAAAAAAGGCTATGGGTAAGGACGTTGGCCATGTGGGTCAGTGGTTTGTTGGTTGGCACCCAAAATAGGAATGTTTTTCCGAATCGGAAAATCCTATTCTCCTAGACTGTGTTGGGAATTCGCTTTTGGAGCGAATGTAGTCAAATTTTATCCTGCACTTCGTTGCTCTTCCAGTCTTAAAGCCGAAACCAACGTCCTTACAGCTATATTTTATACCTGCCTCAGCGCATTCAGCCGCCGCCAAAAAACCATTAATAAGACGGCACCCGTGCCGGCGACAGCAGTAGAAATCATGGCTGAAGCTGTATTCCCGTAAATCCAGAACCCGGTTGCAAACAAGGCAGCGTAAACGGTGAAACAGGCAATGACCATAGCCGCAATTTCCATCGGCAACTTTCCTGGCACAACATCTGCTTCCGTCAGCGTACCCTCCGCCTTGGCCTGTTCGATGACCGGGCGCCAGCCGCCGGGGGAGGGCTTGATTAATTGATAGAATGATAAAAGGGTCTTTTGGTCTGTGGGTGGCGTAAGGAAGGTGACGATTATCCAGCTAGCTGTAGTCACACCAACGCCCAGCAGTAGTTTGGTATGGCTGGCCAGCTCGCCGGGGTGCAAAACTTCCAGGTAAATAGCCATTAGGAAAGAAACAACCATCGCTGCGATTTCACTAAAGGCATTGATACGCCACCAAAACCAGCGCAGAATGAAAATCAGCCCTGTGCCGGCTCCGATTTGCAGCAGGATATTGAACGCCTGCAATGCATTTTCCAAAACCAGCGCAAAAAGTGCAGTCAGCACCATCAGCCCCAGTGTAGACCAGCGTCCCAGGCGAACCAGCGTTTTTTCAGAAGCTTCCTCATTGATAAAGCGCCGGTAAAAGTCGTGCACAATGTAAGAGGCGCCCCAGTTGAGGTGGGTAGACAAAGTCGACATAAAGGCAGCAATGAGCGAGGCGATCACCAGCCCCAACAGCCCGCTTGGCAGATAGGTCAGCATAGCCGGGAAAGCCAGGTCGTCTTTCACCACCTGCTCACTTACATTGGGGAAAGCCTGACGGAGCGACTCCAGATCAGGGAAAACGATGATGGAAGCCAGCGCGATCAGGATCCACGGCCAGGGTCGAAGGGCATAGTGGGCGATGTTGAACAACAGGGTAGCCCCCACCGCGTTTTTCTCATCCTTGGCGGAAAGCATACGCTGTACGATGTAGCCGCCCCCACCGGGTTCTGCCCCCGGGTACCAAACGCTCCACCATTGGATAGCAAGTGGAAGAATGAATAGTGGGATAAGCTGACTGCTGTCATTGAAATCGGGGAGTAAGTGAAGCTTAGTGCGCACCTCTTCGTGGCTAAACAGTTTGTCCAGCCCGCCGACCTCAGGCAGATTGACGATGACCACCGCCGCCCAGATAATGCCCACCATAGCCAGAATAAACTGGAAAAAGTCGGTCAGGATAACGCCCCGAAGCCCGCCCAGTGAGGTATAGGCCACCGTCACCGCTGAAGCAATCAGTACCGTTTGAAACGGGCTCAGCCCCAGCATAACCCCACCAATCTTAATGGCTGCCAGCGTCACCGTAGCCATGATCATGATGTTGAAGAATACGCCCAGGTAAATCGCACGGAAACCCCGCAGGAAAGCTGCTGTTTTGCCGTGGTAGCGCAGCTCGTAGAACTCCATGTCGGTC
>CAZNHN010000109.1:8898-9397 GCA_964572415.1 uncultured Phaeodactylibacter sp. | reverse complement strand
ATCCGGGTGCCGGAATACCGATCGTTATGGTTGCCAGGTCGGTCATGATGCCGGATCGCCGCCAGAGCCGGGCGTACACGAAAACAGTGAGCATGCCAGTGAGCAGAAAAGCCCACCATACCCAGTTACCGGCTATGCCGTTATTGCGGACGATGTCTGTGACCAGGTTGGGCGTATCTGCTGAGAAAGTGGTGGCGACCATAGAGATGCCAAGCAGCCACCAGGGCATACCTCTGCCTGATAGAAAAAACTCCTTGTAATTCTTACCTGATTGTCGGGAAACAATTAGGCCGATGGCTAGCGAAATCACAAAAAAGGCACCAATAATGCCCCAGTCTAATCCTGCAAGATTCATAAGTCGTGTACGTTGGTTTCGTTTTGGAATATTAGTGTAGCCCGGACAAATCCGGGCTGCACTTTTGGCCGGAGCCTGCCCCGCATTTCTGCGGGGTTTATAAGTCCCTGGTTTGCAACAGGACTAAGCTCCAAACATGGTCTA
>CAZNHN010000109.1:7102-8888 GCA_964572415.1 uncultured Phaeodactylibacter sp. | reverse complement strand
AATCTATCCTGATTTCGTCGACGAAGAGCCAGGCTGCATTTCCTGCGCCTTGTTGGCCTGCTTCAATTTTGCCGTGGTTGTCGATTTCAATTTTGATCTTTGAGGTTATGGTACTGCCCAGATCAAGTGAGACCTCAGCGATTTTACCATCTGGGGCTTTTACGGCTTTGCTGTCTAAGGCTTTCCAGTCATTGGTCTCATCATCCCAGGTGCTGATTTTCACACGCTTAGGGGTATATATCCACTGTCCCGGCGCATAAAAGAACCTAAGTGTTGCCACTTTCAACCGTTGTGGGCGGTCCCACTCGATGGTTCCTTTGAAGTCTGTCCCCTCAAAGCCAAGCCACTCTGCATCCCCATAACGCTCATCGCTTCCAATGACGCCGTTCAGGACAACATGAGGCTGTTCCCCGTTGTACTTTGGGTGAGCGTCGTTCTCCAGTGTCAGGCGCTTACCAGCGGCAAGGTGGTCCTTAAACTCGAGGGTGGCTGTACGCCCGGTTTGTACACCTCTTAGGCGGTGTTCGACGATATACCTGCCGGATTCCGGGACAAAGGGTTCTATGTACGTGAAATCCGCATTTCCGGTAGCCGGTATTTTCTTCACGCCCATTCGGCCTGCGCCTGCTGCATTGGTAGCTGATATTTTCAGGGGCTCGCCCTGCCCACCTATGACCTTGAGGTCCACATCGTAAATATGATTGGCGGCGTTGATGTCTTCCTGTTCCATCCATTCGAGATGATGACTGAGCCGTCTTACAAAGTCACTGTAGCCGGGTTTTTTCTTGCCGGTCCAAACCACTTCGGCCAGAGCCTGCATTCTGGGATAGGCCATGTACTGCAGCTTGGAAGGGGTCGGAATATACTCAGTCCACACATTACCTTGTGCGCCCAGGATATGCTTAGCCTCCTCTTCACTCAGTTCTTCCGGTACCGGGTGGTAATTGTACACTTTGTCAAGGGGAAGGTACCCGCCAATGGCAAGTGGCTCATCCGGGTGACTGGATTGGTAGTAATCAAAATAGCAATAGGTCGTTGGTGTCATCACTACGTCATGTCCCTGTTTAGCGGCTTCTATTCCTCCAGCTTCTCCCCGCCAGCTCATGACAGTGGCGTTAGGAGCCAGGCCGCCTTCCAGGATTTCGTCCCAGCCAATGATCTGCCGGCCCTTGCTGTTCAGGAACCGCTCAATCCGTTGGATAAACCAGGACTGTAGTTCGTGCTCGTCCTTTAAGCCTTCTTCATCGATGATTTGCTGGCAAAGCTCGCTTTCCTTCCACTGTGTCTTGGGGCACTCATCTCCACCAATGTGTATGTATTCACTTGGGAAAAGTGCCATGACTTCTGTCAGAACATTCTCCAGGAAAGTAAACGTCTCTTCGGATGGGCAGTACACATTTTCAAATATTCCCCACTTGGTGGCCACTTCTACTGGTTGGCCCGTACATCCGAGCTCAGGGTAGGCCGCAATCGCTGCCTGAGCATGCCCGGGGAGCTCGATTTCCGGAATCACGGTAATAAATCGCTCCTGGGCATAGCGGACAATTTCTCTGACCTCTTCCTGGGTGTAGAATCCACCATACCGCTTTCCATCGAACTGATGGGGCTGGTCGTTGTAATGCCCCTTCAGCGTTTCTTTACGGTAAGCGGCTACTTCCTGCAATTTAGGGTACTGCTTAATTTCAATTCGCCAACCCTGATCTTCGGTCAGGTGCCAGTGGAAACGGTTCATTTTGTAGCGGGCAAGCATATCAATATAGGACTTGACCGCCTCCACCGGGAACAT
>CAZNHN010000109.1:1373-7092 GCA_964572415.1 uncultured Phaeodactylibacter sp. | reverse complement strand
CGCCCTACATCGAGGTGCATGCCCCGGTAGCTAAATGCAGGTTTGTCCTGTATGATGGCCATTGGTAGCTTTAGCAAGCGGGTACGCTTAATTTCCCAGGGCTCGCTGAGCTGTATGAGGCTTTGAATACCGTAAAAAACACCTGCGGCATCAGAGGCTGAAATATTGATACCCCTCTTGGTGACCATCAGGCGGTAAGCTTCCTGCTGTTCCAGGGAGTCAACAATCTGAATCCTGACTTTAGCTGCCTTTTGCCCGTTTGGCGTAGGGTCCAGCCGCTGCCCGGTGAGCCACCGTTCCAGGTGCTGTACCGCGGTCGCCAGAGCCTCATCCTCCTGATCAAATTCAATCGTGACATCACTGCCAATAACTGCGGCCTCATCTTTAGTCACCCTTATGGTTTGCGGCTGAGGAATGACGGTGGGCTCGGTAAACTGCTCGGGGGGGGTGTTTTTGATTCGGTCCCGCAAAGCTTTTCTTTTATCTTCCTTAGTGGTTTTGTCCTGGTTTTTCTGGTCCTGCTGTGCAGAAGCTGGCAGTGCGGAAGCCAGCATGAGGACGAGCACAGGAATAAAAATGAGAATAATACGTTGCATGAAATTGTTTTTTGTTTCGTACCGCCAAATTACAAAAGAAGGAAGGCGCTCAGCCTTCCTCCCTAAAAAATAGTGTATGAAACTTTAATTCTTGATGGATGCTTAGGCCTTCGCTTTCGCTTTTTTCTCCCTGGAGTTGGGCTCGGGCGCTGCCTTCTTCTTCGCTTTAGCGGGCTTTTCTCCGGTCTGCCAGTCAAATTTCCATCGGCTGAAAGCTTCCATGGCTTCGTACTCTGCAAGTCCCAGCGCACGATACTGATTTGCCAGGTGCTTATTCCGGTCTTCTGCCCGTTGCCAAAACTCCCGGGAGTCATTGCCGGGGAATGGCGGACGGTCTTTTTGCGACTGATGCATAAATATGGCATCTCGTTTCTTCAGTAATTCTACCGGGCTGATCGGTACGGCCATTTCGATTTCATGTACCGGCCATTCATGCCAGGCGCCGCGGTAAAGCCAAAGCCAGGCATCCTGCGCCCAGTCCTTGTCTTTAACCCGGTCATAAGCCTGGAATATGGCATCCAGACAGGTGGCGTGGGTGCCATGCGGGTCTGCCAGGTCACCGGCAGCATATACCTGATGGGGCTTAATCTTTTCCATCAGGTCCACGATAATCTGAATGTCCTGTTCGCCCAGGGGCTTTTTACGCGTACGGCCTGTTTCGTAAAATGGCATGTCCAGGAAGTGAATTTGGTCATCTTCCAGTCCACATAGGCGGGCCCCTGCCCGGGCTTCCCCTCGTCTGACGAGACCTTTGACCAGGCGGGTTTCCTGTGCAGCTATGCTGTTGGTATCTTTAGTGATCACCTGTTTCAGCATCTGTCGCACCCGGGTATCCAGCTCTTTGTAGTCGCCCTTCTCGGCGTCCATTAGTTCAATGCAGAACTCCAGAAAGTGGCGGGCGTGGTGGTCGTGTACGGCAATATTTCCAGAGGTTTGGTAAGCAACATGCACTTCATGCCCCTGCTCTACAAGGCGCTGGAAAGTACCGCCCATGGAGATCACATCGTCATCCGGGTGAGGGCTGAAGATAATGACTCTCTTTTTGGGTGGGGCCTTACGCTCGGGGCGGGTGGTATCGTCGGCATTCGGTTTCCCGCCGGGCCAGCCGGAGATAGTGTGCTGAAGGCGGTTGAAAATCCGAATGTTTATATTGTAAGCTGAAGCGTGCTCTATCGTAAGGTCGCTCAGGCCATTTTCAGCATAGTCTTCTGTGGTGAGTTTGAGAATAGGCTTTTGTACCTTCCTGGATAACCAGGTCACCGCTTTGCAAATGAGGTCTTCGTCCCAGTTGCAAATGCCAATGAGCCAGGGTGCTTCAAACCGGGTAAGCAGTTCCGCTGCACCGTAGTCGAGGTGTACACTGACATCCTTGTGCTTCTGCAGAAAGGTGGAAGGTATATTCGGTGTGATTTCCTCCTCTACCGCTTTCTGAAGAATGGCGGCTTTGTGCTGACCCCAGCCCAGGAGAAATATCTTGCGGGCTTCCATAATGGTCTGAATCCCCATAGTAATGGCCCGGTAGGGAATATCCTCCTCTCGGTCGAAGTCCTTGGCCGCATCCCGGCGCGTCAGGGCATCGAGGCGTACCATACGGGTGACGGAGGTCTCCCAGGAGCCCGGCTCATTGAATCCAATGTGCCCCGTCCGGCCTATGCCGAGAAGCTGGATATCAATGCCTCCGTAATATTTTATTTTACGCTCGTATTCTTCGCAGTAAGACTCCACATCGTCCATCTCAAGGGTGCCATCCGGAATATGGATATTTTTCTTTTGGATGTCAATGTGGTCGAAGAGGTTTTCATTCATGAAGCGCACATAGCTCTGCCGGGCATTGGGCGGCATGGGGTAGTATTCATCCAGGTTGAAGGTGATGACATTTTTGAAGCTAAGGCCTTCTTCCTTGTGCATGCGCACCAACTCCCGGTATACCTGAATAGGGGAGGAGCCGGTTGCGAGCCCGAGCACAATGTGCTTGTTCTCCTGTTGTCGCTGCCGGATCGCCAGGGCAATCGACTTAGCTACATGAACGGAGCCATCTGTAGCTTTGGGCCAAACCGTAGTCCGCATTTTTTCTACAGATCGCAACTGGTATTTCAGAAAATTCCTCATAAGTGAACTTGAGTTTTCGGTTTTGATTTCTTCTAATGCTGTTTATGTGACCGGAGTGCCAAGGTAGACCTGCGCTGCAGCGCCCAGCGTACCTGCTGTATCTGCACCCAAACGGGAAACTTCTACCTTCACCTTGCCCCGGAAGGCTGGTAGGAGCTGCGCGTTCATATGATGCGCCACCCGCTCAGCCAGCACAGGGCCGGCATTGGAAAGCCCTCCTGATAAAAAGATGCCTTCGGGGTCTAACTGTAAAACTACAGCAGCGAGTGCATGGCCCAGGCGCCGGGATAAATCTTCGAGTGCCATCTGCGCCAGAGGATCACCTTCTTTTGCTGCCAGGGCAATGGTTTTGGCGGTCAGTGCCGATTGAGGCAGCTCCCGCAGCGCGCTGGGTATGATTTCCTGGCCCATCAGGGTTTGGCAGGTCCTTCGCAGCCCCGTTGCGGAGACGTAGGTCTCCAGGCAGCCGTTGCGCCCGCAGGAGCACTTCCGCCCGTCCGGCACTGCAATCGTATGGCCCAGTTCGCTGGCCAGCCCGTGCCCGCCTTCCACTATTTTTCCGTTGATGTAAAACGCGCTGCCCAAGCCTGTGCCCAGGGCGACCAGGACGAAATTATCCATTTGGCGGGCACCGCCCCACATTTTTTCGCCCAATGCAGCGGCTGTAGAGTCCTTCACTAATACTGTGTGCGCACACAGTTTTTCTGACAAAAAATCCCTGATTGGGAATGGAGCAGAAAAAGGAAGGTTGACCGCATAGCTGATGTAGCCGGAAACAGGGTCACAACCGGGAGCACCTACGCCAATGCCCTCTAAAGGGTAGGGCGCGTACTGCAATAACTTTTGCATAGCATCCACCAAAGCAGTGGGATAGTCCGTTTGACCATTACCCTGTGTGGGGAATGCAGAGCGCTGCAAAATCGCGCCCGAACGGTCCACCAAGCTTAGCTTAGTGCTCGTCCCTCCGATATCTACGCCCAGCGCAAGTGTGCTCAAGATGATAATGGATTAACTGCCCCCAAATGGTGGAGCAATACTTGAAAAATTAGGCTTACTCCCACAAAAGTATAATTTTTTCTAGTTTTATGCGAGTAATTTGAAATATTTTAACGCTGTGTTCGGACACATATCCAATTTTATACGTATTATAGCCCCGCGTCTGCTTACCCGGCTGTTGTAACTGTAGCAATCGCAGTTGCACGTTTTAATAGGCTACAACCTAATAGGACTAATGGGAAATCGAATTCGAATCAAGGACATTGCCAAAAAAGCAAAAGTCTCCACGGGCACTGTTGACCGGGTCATTCACAACAGAGGGAACGTTTCGCCGGAGAAACGGGCAAAAGTAAAAGCTGTGATGGAAGAGTTGGGCTATGAGCCCAACATCATCGCCCGAACTCTGGCCACCCGAAGGGTTATGCGTATCGCGCTGCTTATGCCGGACCCCAGCATTGACCCTTACTGGGAGTTGCCTAATGTTGGGGTAAATAAAGCCTGGCATTCGGTAAAGCATTACGGCGTGGAGCTCGATCATTATTACTTCAACCTTTTTGACCAGGCTGATTTTGCCAAAAAAGCTAAAGGGGCGCTTAAAGCCAAGCCTGAAGCCATCGTCTTCCCACCGGTCTTTTTGAAGGCCGCCAATGAATTGCTCGAAGCCTGTACCCGACTTGGTATTACGGTATCCCTGTTCAACACGGAGCTTTCAGGGGATAACGTGCTGACTTACGTCGGTCAAAATTCTTACCAAAGCGGGGTGCTTGCAGGCAAACTGTTGAGCTTCAGCATGGGGCCGACCGGCCGGGTTGCGGTGGTTAACCTTTCTAAAGAACCGGCTAATGCCAAGCATCTTTCCGATAAGGCTCTGGGATTGGAAGATTACTTTCAGGCGCAGGGTATGGGCGACCGCAACCGGGTGGAAAAGGTGGTCTTTGAGGCTTTTGAAAATAAGGAGGCACTGCGGGCCTTCCTGCTTGAGCTCCTTCGGGAACAGCCTGAATTAAAGGGCTTTTTTGTGACCAACTCCAGAGCCTACATGATACTCGACGCACTGGGGCAAGAAGCCCTTCAGGATATCCGGATCGTGGGCTTCGACCTCCTGCCGGAAAATATCGCTTACCTGAAAAAAGGCGCCATTCAGTTTCTGATCAATCAAAATCCGGTAGAACAGGGCTACCTCAGCCTGATGAGCGTTGTGCAAAAACTTATTTTTGACAAAGAAGTGGAGGCGATCCAACACCTGCCGTTAGACATCGTAGTGGCTGAGAATGCCAGGTACTATCTTGAGCGGGAGGATAAATACGCACTCGTGGTCTGATCAGGCTTTGATAGTAATCAGGATGGCAGTAGTTTCAGGTGGCGCTTCCCATATCAGCTGTTGCAGTCGTGCGGGCAATAGTACGACTTGCCCAAACAGCAGCTGAAAGTGAGTGCCATCGCCGTAAGTGAGCCATGCAGAAGCGCCTTCCACCACACATATCGCCCGGACCTGGTCCACAGCCTTAAGTTCCAGCCTTTTACCTCCCGGTAGTTGTTGCAGTTCCAGGAAGTGGTCTTCATAGGAAGCACTTTCCAGGGAAGCAGTCTGGACTAAAGCGGGAGGCAGTGGTTGCAGTGGGGCGGCTATGTGGTCTTCCGGTGTGCTCAGATGCGGTCTTTTCCCGGTCTTTTTACTGACCAGGTGCTGCCTGAAAAAAGGAGACGCAATACCGATGTTAAGTAGCTGGCAACCGGTACCTGTGCTATGCACCACGCCTGCCGGAATGCAGGCCACCGAACCTTTTTTAAGGGGAAGGGGGCGCAATAGCCCCATCCATTCTTTAGCGCTCAGGTATCCTTGCTGCCCCGTTGGTGCTTCTGCGGCATCGGTACGCGCACCTGCCAAAATCGTGGCGTTTTTGTGTGCCCTTACTGCATAGTAGTAGTCCCGGTGCCGGGCGGTCCTGCCAAAATGGCGGGCCATTGCTGAGGGGTCTGGATAGTAGTTGATATCGGGGATCTGCTGCTGCAGGTGG
>CAZNHN010000109.1:0-1363 GCA_964572415.1 uncultured Phaeodactylibacter sp. | reverse complement strand
ATTGATAATAGTATGAGTAAAGAAAAGATAAACAAAACTGAATGTAAAAGGGTAGACGGTCACCATAGGTTTGGCGGATTTCAGCCCCCAGGAATTCATGGGCCTTGTAGAATAAAAGATTGACGACCGGCGCTTCAATCAACTGATCGCAAATCTTGAAAAGCAGATTGTCTTCCTCTACCCGCAGGTGGAAGTTGACACCCAGTTCACCCGGCTGCTGACGCGGGCTGTCTTCATCCCATAGTTCCGGGTCAAAAAAGGGAGAAGGGTAAACCGGCCGCTCAAGGGCTAGCTCAAAACCTCTCCTGATGGCATCCCCCGCTACCATTTTCGGGCGTTGCCAGTTGTTGGTTTCCAATATATAGTCGCAGGAACGCAACAGTTGCTGCTTGATGTGATCGCCGAGGGGCCAGTCGATGAAGTAGCTCCAGGCGTACTGCAGATCGTAGCCCAGCTCCCTGTTATCCACGCCGATATTAGTGATGTCTCTTCGCCTGAGCCGCTGAATCAGTTCGTAACGGGAGACGTCCGAATACACCAGTACATCGGGTTGCGCGATCAGGTGCGCCCCCACGCCATGAACGAGGATGATGCCGGTTTCAATTTCCGCAATGGTCTCCTGAATAGAGCCCAGCTTTTGGGGGTCAAAGTAGGAAGCAATTGTCGTGGGGAGATTGGCATCCGCTCTCGGTTTTTTGGCAAAGCCCGGGCCAATACGCTGCCGGATTTCATTTTCCTCCAGGAAAAGGTCCTCTGCCCGGCACACCACATTGGGCGAAAGCGTTGACTTCAGAAAGCCCATATCTATATTGGCGTAGGTGCCGGGGTAGCACTCTACAGCCAATATGGTTTTAGCCTTGTCCAACTGCTGAAGATGCTGTTTCAGTGCCTTGCCAATGGCTGGCCAGCTGCCCCAGCAGGCGCCTTCCGATTCCGGTACTTCTATGTAGGGCGATGGTAGCATTCGTGGTTCGTTTATTCCTCGTCTCCCTTTGGCTGTATATGGTCCAGTTTTCCATCTTCCCGAATCCGCAGTTTCAGGTCGCCCAATTCGTAAGTGGCCAAAAAGAAGTCGGCTCCGGCGATGACCTGAATGGGCTCGCCTTCCAGCCCGAGCTGAGCAGGGTCATCGGTAAAAGTGCCATTGGCTTCCTTCCAGGCGTGCTGTTTGTAGTACAGCTGCCTCAGTTGCCAGCGAATGGCTTCCAGATTGGGTCGCTCATTGAATCGTGCCCGCTTACCTGCAGGGGTAGAGGAAAACTGTACCAGCCCCCAGGTTTCCGGTTGATGCATTGCAATAGCGCCCTGCGGCGACCACACCCAGTTATGCTCCGGGTAGGGCTGTCCGGTAGCCGGGTCTTTT
>CAZNHN010000108.1:5153-18248 GCA_964572415.1 uncultured Phaeodactylibacter sp. | reverse complement strand
TCCGTCTTGATCAGCCAAGCCGTCAGGAACTTGACCTGCAGCAGCTGTTCGTCCACCTGCCCGACGGCCGGTCACTGCCGATGAGCGAGGTCGCCAAAGTGCATTATACGGAAGGCCCCATGCAGATTTCCCGGGAAGGCACCCGCCGCCGCATCAACATCGGAGTGAATGTGCGCGACCGGGACGTAGCCAGCCTGGTAGCTGATATCGAAGCGCAGCTCAAATCCGGGCTCGATTTGCCTGCCGGTTACTACATTAAGTACGGTGGGCAGTTTGAGAACCTGGAGGCGGCCAAAGCCCGTTTGGGGATTGCCGTACCGGCAGCCCTGGCGCTGATCTTCATTTTGCTTTACTTCACCTTTGGGAAACTGAAATACGCGCTGATGATCTTCACGGCAGTACCAACTGCAGCCGTTGGAGGCATCCTGGGGCTCTGGGCCAGGGGCATGCCGTTCAGTATTTCGGCAGGTGTCGGTTTTATCGCCCTGTTTGGCGTGGCGGTGCTGAATGGTATCGTGCTCATTAGCCACTTCAACCGGTTGCGGTACGAAGAGGGGTACACGGATATCCGGAAGGTTGTCATTGACGGCGGGCTGGCACGGATGCGCCCGGTGGTCATGACCGCCACGGTGGCAGCGCTGGGCTTTTTGCCGATGGCGCTTTCCACCTCTAATGGCGCGGAAGTGCAAAAGCCACTGGCGACGGTCGTTATCGGCGGGCTGATCACAGCGACCCTGCTTACCCTGCTCGTCCTGCCGGTGCTTTACTACCTGGCCAATAAGAACCTGAAACCGTCCGTCCCTGGTGCTGCGATGATTGCCCTGCTGCTCCTGGCCACACCGGCGATGGCTCAACAGCCACTCACACTGGACTACGCCACACAGCAGGCGCTGGAGCTTAATCCGGACCTCCAAAACGGCACACTGAGCATCCAACAGGCGCAACTGGGCATTACCGCAGCCCGCGAGATCCCGCAAACGGAGTTCATGGCCGGCTTCGGGCAGTACAATACCACGATGGGGGATTATCAGGTTTCGATTACGCAGCCCTTGTCTCCATTCGGGTTGAATAAAAAGCAGGAGGCGGCTGCCCGCGCCCAACTGGCACTGTCTGGTAGCCAACAGGCGTTGCTGGAGCATCAGGTCGCCTTTGGCATCAGGCAGGCCCAACAAAACTGGCTGGCTGAAAGGGCGCGCCTGCAATTGTACCAACGGCAGGAGCTGGTGTTCCAAAATCTGGCCGACCGGGCGGCGCTTCAGCTGCGGGCCGGTGCCATCGACCGCTTGTCGTACACCCTGGCTCAACAGCAACTCACGCAGGCCCAAAGCGCAAGCCGGCAAGCCCTTCAACAGGAGGAACAGGCTTTCCGCCGTTTCCAGCAACTGGCGTACAGTCCGGCCTCGGTCCGTCCCGTAGACTCCCTCGAGGTGCTCCCTGCAGGGATGGCAGACACTACGGCTGCCCTGCAGGCTTTCCTGCGCCCGTTGGAACAGGAAATGCAGACCGCTACTGCAAATGCAGAGGTGGAAGCCCAACGCCTGCAGCCACAGTTGTCGTTTGGGTATATGCAACAAAGTATCCGCCCGGACCTGCCACTGAATGCCGTTCAGATTGGGCTACGGGCACCGGTTTTCCAAAAGAGTCAGCGCGCCCGTATCGGTCAGGCAGAACTGGAGGCGACCAAAGCTGCTCAGCAACTGCAGGGGCAGCGGCAGCAGCTCGAACAGGAACGGCAGATGGCTCAGGTGCAATGGCAGCAACTGACCCGGCAACTGGAAGAACAGGGCCCGGCACTACAGGCTCAGGCCCGGCAGCTGCGGCAGCTTGCCCAACTGCAACTGGAGCAGGGGGAAGTCAACTACTTTCAATACGCTCAGAGCCTAAATGCTGCCCTGAGCAGCGAGCTCGAACGCATCAACCTCACGGCCCGCTACAATCAGGCAGTGCTGTACCTCGAATTTCTATCTCAGTAATCCACTTTAAAACAACCACCATGAAATACGTATTTTTCATCTTCATCCTTTCCGCGAGCCTGCTGGCTTGCCAAAACGAAGCCGCACCGACCGACGCCACCGAAACGCCGGCGTCTACCGAAGCGGCTGATGGCCTCATTCACTTATCCGCCGCCCAACTGAAGGAGGCAGGCATCCAAACCGGACAGCCCGAACAGCGGGAAATCCCGACGTACCTTTCCTGCTCCGGCACCATTGATGTGCCCCCGGCTTATCAGCAGGCAGTGCACAGCCCGGTGATGGGTTTTGTGCGCAACATCCGCCATCTGCCCGGCGAACAGGTCCGGCGGGGAGAACGCTTGGCCAGCATTGACCACCCTGATCTGGTGCGGCTTCAGCGGACTTTCCTGGAAACGGCGGCACAGTTGCCTTACCTTCAAAAGGACAGGGACCGTAAGGCGGAACTGGCTCAGTCGGATGCCGCTTCTCAAAGAGACTATGAACTGGCGCTGTCGGAACTGTCTGTCATGCAGGCCCGGTATGAAGGACTGAAAGCCGAGCTGGAACTCATTGGTATCGATGCTAAAAACGTGGAGGAAACGAAAGAAATTCAGTCTGCAATCGGCATTTATGCACCCACCGGCGGGCAGCTCACACACGTGGAAGTCCGCTCCGGGCAGCTCGTACAGCCGGAGACCATGCTTTTTCAGGTCACTGATGACAGCCACCTTCACCTGGAACTGCAAGTCTATGCCAAAGACCTGCATCGCGTGAAAAAAGGACAGCCGGTGATCGCCAATCTGCCGGGCGAAGAGGCACCGATAACCGGTACAGTGCACCTGGTGAACCAAAGCATTGATATGGAGCAAAAGACCGCACGGGTGCATATCCACCTGGACGAAGGCGCCTCCAAACTGGCGATCGGCAGCTTCCTGTTTGCCAAAATACAGACGGACAGCCGCATGGCGCTGACCGTGCCGGAAGAAGCGCTGATCCGTTCCGGGGAGGAGGCTTTTGTCTTCCAGGAAACCGGGAATGGCTTTCAGCGAATACCGGTAAAACCGGGCACCGCTGCCGATGGGTATGTGGAGATTAGCGGAACAAGTATCACCGACCGAACGCCGGTGGCGCTTAAGGGCGCATATTACATCAATGGTACCGAGTAGAAGCGGGGAAGTATCTTCAATTTACCAGGCTAAATGACTTGCTGGTTTTTCATTTGCAGTGCTGGTTCGATGACAATCGGGTAAAGGGTTGGTCATTTGCGACTCCATCCATCAGAACCGGATAAAGCCGGGATCTGGACGGGGCGAAGTATTCCATTAGGCTGGATTCCGGGGGCAGTGTAATGGGGGAGTACGCTTTTTTCGATCAAAGAGGGCACTGTATGTTCGGAGCTCCCGGTGCAGGATCAAAAGGAATACTGTTGCACCATCTCCTAAAGGCTTAAAATCATTCTATTCCCATTTCCCCGCATTATCCGGTTGTGCATCGTTGGTATACAGTGTCTGCAAAAACTCCGGGCGGGAGATGGTCGTCGCCCCCAGGCTTAGCAGGTGGCTGGTCTCCTGCTGACAGTCAATCAGGGTGAAGCCCTGCGCTTCCAGCCGGCGAACCAGGGAGATGAAGCCAAACTTTGAAGCATTCGAGGCCCTGGCAAACATAGACTCCCCAAAGAAGACCTTGCCGATCGCGATGCCGTACAGCCCGCCCACCAGCTCGTTGTCTTTCCAAACCTCTACTGAATGTGCATAGCCAGCTTCGTGCAAGCGGGTATAACCCTCCACCATTTCCCGGGTAATCCAGGTACCCGCCTGCCCGTTGCGGGGCTGTTGGGCGCAGGCCTGCATGACCTCCGAAAAACGCCGGTCATAGGTGACTTCAAACTTGCGCTGATTGAAATAGGGGCGCATGCTTTTGGACACTTTCAGGTCTTTAGGGAAAAGCACACAGCGCGGGTCCGGGCACCACCACAGAATTGGGTCACCGGGGGCATACCATGGGAAGATGCCACTGCGATAAGCCAGTAACAGGCGCTCTTCGGACAAGTCGCCACCGGCTGCCAACAAACCATCAGGGTTGGCGTAGGCCGGGTCGGGAAAAGCAATATGCTCAGGGTCGAGCCAGAAAACGGGCATGTGGTATCGGGCATTGTAGTTTATGATCGCCCAAAATACACAATTCAGGAAGGCATTTTGTTGACTTTACCGGTTAAACAAAAGCGGATTCGTTACTCCTTCCGCCTCCTGATGCCGGCGGTACAGCTTAATAAAGCGGGCAGCTACCGCAACGATATCCTTGGTTTCCAGCTGAAGGCTGAAAAATAGCATAGTGTTCCGGTTGCCGTAAGTGCGCTGCCGAAGCCCGCGGACCTGATCGTTGAGCAGCTCTTCGATGTGCTGTAGCAGTCCGGGTTTTTCCTGCAAAATCTGAACAGCGTGATCCGGGTGCCCGGTATGCAGGGCTCGGGCAACCAGTTCCAGAAAGCGCTCCACTGCCCGGGTCAGTTCCCGCAGTTGCTCTTGTTGCCCCAGGGAAAATGGGACAAGGCTGTTGCGCACATAATCCCGGCAGGCGTCTGTCACCAGTCGGACAGACTGCAGAAGATCCTGCTCAAGGTCATAAACCAACAAGTACAGCCGACTGATTTCCGTATCGTCTTCCTCCACTTTTTGAATACTGCTGACGAGGCGGTACTTTAAGTCTTCGTGCCGTTCTTCCAGCGCCTGCATTTGTGCCGACACATCATTGAGCAGCCTGAGATCTTCTGTTACCAATCCTTCTACCGATTGCCGGAAAAGTGTGCGTACCTGATCCAAAGTGCCGGCAATGTAGGTGGCCGTTTCGGCTTGCAGCTCCTGCGCTGGCAACCTTCTGCGTCCGGTGGCTGCTTCCCGGGCTTCCTTCCGGCGCTCCTTGCGCTGATGGATCAGGAAAGTCCGGCTGATGAAGAACACTGCAGCAATAACAAGCCCACCGATTGCCCATACCCCGAACTGGAAAATCAGCCAGGCAAATGTTGCCGATACACTAAAGGCAATGATGGCTGTACCGAACCATCCGCGGTCTGCGAGGGAGGTACCCATCGCTACCATAAAGGAGACGTAGGTCGTGGAAAGCGGCAACTTCAGTGAGGTGGCAAAGGAGATCAACATACTGGCTACTGTGAGGTTAACAGCGGCACGCACCAGGTCGAAGGCGGCTTGGTCTTCCGCAGTGTCGGATGGCTTCACGGGTTCAAACCGATTGTTGGTGTTGCGCAACAGCCGGTTGGGGATGATACGCTGAAACCCTGCACCCATCAGTCGGGTATACCGCACGATGCCCCGTGCCAGCATATTAGGGGAAAAGCGTTCTGCGCCTTCACTCTGCCGCCCCAGGTTTACTTCCGTCTCCGTTACCGACCGCGACTTTTTGGACAACCATAGGGTGAGGATCATAATCAGGCCGGCGAGCAACAGCATGTATGTGCGGGTACGTACCGGGCGCTGCAGCACCTCCATGCTGTACTGCCCCGCTTCCTCACCGGAGCCAGACCAGGCCATGTAAGACTCAAATCCGGCAATAGGCACACCGATGAAGTTGACCAGGTCGTTACCGGCAAAAGCCATCGCCAGAGAAAAGGTACCGAATAGGACGATAAGGCGCAGGATATTGACTTTGAGCACAATTAAAATTTGCATCACGATTATCCAAAACACCAGAGATACGCCGATGAGCAGTGTGGTGTTTGCCTTGATCCAATTCAGGGCTTCATCTGAAATAAAGCTTGCCCCCTTTGCACCCTTGAAAATCAGGAAAAAGGTCAGAATCGTCAGCGCAATGCCGCCCCAGAGGGCTCCCACCCAGGGAATACGCTTTTTGTACTCAAAGGTGAACAGCAGCCGGCTAAGGTATTGTAGTATTGCCCCGATCGCAAAGGCAATGCCCACCGATAAAAAGATTCCTGAAATGATTGCGATGGCACTCGAAGTATTAATATACTGTCCCAAGGTATCCATACCATCACCAGCAGCCAGTATTTTTAGTACGGATACTGCAACGGCTGCCCCCAGCAGTTCAAAAACGATAGACACCGTGGTTGAGGTCGGCATCCCAAAGGTGTTGAAGAGGTCAAGCAGTATGATATCCGTGAGCATGACGGCCAGAAAAATCACCATAATCTCGGCAAAGAAGAAAAACTGCGGATTAAAGATACCTTTGCGCGCCACTTCCATCATGCCACTGGAAAAGGTAGCGCCCACAAAGATGCCCAGGCTCGCCACAATCATAATCACATTGCGGGAGGCCACACGGGAGCCGATGGCTGAGTTTAGGAAATTAACTGCATCGTTGCTGACGCCCACGATGAGGTCAGAGATGGCCAGTACAAATAGCAGAATAACGATAAAAAGATACAGCTCAGGCATAGCAGTAGTAGGGTAGCTCCGGATTGGAGTCATTTTAGAATCGCAATAGCCCTGTTTTCAGCGGACGAAAGCTACGCCTGAATTATTAACTGGAAGTAAAGCGAGGGTTAAGTTTTTGTAGCTGAACCAGTCTGCCGTTTAGTAAGCCTTAGGAACCGAAGCGTGAGCAAGGCCGCACTTGCACTCAGCCCGAGTACCAGCCCAATCCAAAGCCCCGCGATATCCAAATCCTGCACAAAAGCCAGCCAGTAGCCCGAAGGGATGCCAACCGCCCAGTAAGCCAGAAAAACGAAAAAAGTAGGCACTTTTACATCCTGAATCCCACGAAGCAAGCCGACGCCTATAGCCTGTACAGAATCAGAAATTTGGAAGACGGCTGTCAGAAACAGCAGGGTGGCCGCAAAGGCGATCACCTGAGGCTCATCGTTGAAAAGTAGGGGGAGCTCGTGGCGCGTCAACACAAATACTATGGCACAGAACAGCCCGTAAGCAGCCGCAATAACAAAGGTGGACTGCCCCACACTGCGGGCATGTGGCCAGTCCTGCCGGCCATAGGCATACCCCACCCGGATGCTCCCTGCCGCACTAATGCCTACCGACACCATGAACGTAAAGGAGGCAATACTGATGGCAATTTGGTGGGCAGCCTGCTGAATGTAGCCCAGCCAACCGGCCATAATACCGGAAACGGCGAAGGCGGCAGACTCCATACCATACTGCAAACTGGCTGGAATCCCAATCCGGAAAATATCCTGAAAGCGGTCACGGCGTATTTGCAGCTGATCTGCCAGATGCTGCCGGTAGGGTTCAAAGCCCTTGCCGTAGGCGATCAGCCAAAACAGGGCAATCATGGTGACCACCCGGGAGGCCATCGTACCTACGCCGGCTCCCTCCAGCTCCATACGCGGTGCGCCCCATTCTCCGAAGATGAAAGCGTAGTTAACCAGCACATTCACCGGAATAGCGAGCAGCGCCAGGTACATAGGCACCCGGGTGCGCCCCAGCCCATCGGCAAACTGCTTCATCGCCATAAAAACGGCCATAGGTACCATGCCCCAGCCCATCCAGATCAGATAGGGGCGGGAGAGGTCAGCAACGATTTCATCCTGCCCGAAGTAGTAGACCATGTCCACGCCAAAGTGGATACCAATGGCAAACAACAACGACATGAGGGTGACAATCAGCCCGCCGTTGAAGAGGATACGCAGGGGCTTATCAGGCTCATTTTCACCCATTGCGGAAGCCACCAGGGGCGAAATGGCAGTGGTCAGCCCAATCGCCAGGACCAGGGGCAGGGTGATGAGGTTGTTGACAAAAGCAGCGGCAGCCAGTTGCGAGCTGTGGATCGCCCCCACCATCGCACTGTCGATGATGCCCAGTGCGATCTGCGTCATATTGCCCAGTATAATGGGCCAGCCCAGCTTTAAAGTATGTTTGACTTCTTGCCACATGCCTGAAAAATTGCGCGGCAAAGGTACAGTATTGTCAGACTTGTTGCCGGTTTTTGATGACATTGGTATATTTGAGGCTAATCTTTTTTGGATATGTCGGGCAGGTGCCCGCAGGAAAGCATTCTAAGCATGAAACGCCTCAAATCTTTAATCCGCTATAGTACTTTCGCTTTAGGCCTTATTCTGGCTTGCAGCTTCATCTCGGAGCGTAATCAGGAGGTGGAGACAGAGCGGCCCTGGAAAGTACGTGCCTACATCCAAAAACACGATTTTCTGGCCGAAGCTCTGCACCAGGAGACCGGTATCCCCAAGGCAATCATCTATGCCGTAGCCGGTTTGGAGAGCGACTGGGGCAGAAGCGAGCTGGCTAAAAGCGCCAATAATCACTTCGGCATCAAGTCAAAACCGGAATGGCGCGGGCTGGAGTACTGCAAGCCTACACAAGAGTACGATGGGCAGCGGATGGTCACTCAAAACGATTGTTTCAGGAAATACCCCCTTATCCGCCGGAGTTATGAGGATTTTGGGGATTTTCTGATGAAGGGCGAGCGCTACGCTATTCTCAAAACGCTGGAAGTGAATGATTATACGGGCTGGACAGATGCTATCCAAAGCGGCGGATATGCCACTGATCCGGAGTACGCGCAAAAGTTGCGGGGCATTATCTGGCGCTACAGGCTGGCTAAATTACCCTGAGAGGCTTTGGGGAACGTAATTTTTTCTATTTATTAGTGACCAGAGTATAGGGCAAATACCCAAAAGCCCTATTTTTGAATTTTTCCAAAACTAAAACCAGCAACACCATGGACCTCAATGCGCCCATTTCCACTATAATGTCCACCGAGCTTAAGACCGTTGCGCCGGACAGCCCTGCTACTGAAATTGATACCTTGTTTAAGGAAAACCGCATTCACCACATCCCGGTGGTGGATGAAGAGCGAAGGATAGTGGGCATCGTTGGCAAGTCAGACTTCCTTTATTTGCTAAGGGGCTATACCTCCCATGAAACAGACCGCTTCCGCGAAACAGCCAAGTTACGGGCATTTAAAGCTCTTGAAATTATGAAGGAAGAGGTTGAAACACTAAGGGATAGCGACCCCATCAAAGAAGCCGTTCGCCTGTTGGCAGAGAATCGCTATCAGGCTTTGCCGGTACTTGACGG
Organism: uncultured Phaeodactylibacter sp.; assembly: GCA_964572415.1. Taxonomy (GTDB): domain Bacteria; phylum Bacteroidota; class Bacteroidia; order Chitinophagales; family Saprospiraceae; genus Phaeodactylibacter. The sequence goes on along the minus strand of CAZNHN010000108.1, from coordinate 9,274 downwards.
AGAGGACAGCATCTGTGGTATTGTTACTACGCATGATATCCTTGACCTGGTCAACAAAGCAGGATAAAGGGGGTCGTTATTCTCCCAGGACTTCCTCAATAGAAGGTTCCTCCAACTTGCGGCCCAGATAAACAATCTTAACCCCTTCCTCGCACTCGTAATCGTCAAGGCTGTGAGGAATGGGTTCAAGATTACCATCCGGCGAAAGCAGAAACAGGGGTGCAGTATGCGTATTCACAGCCGTCCGGTCGAGTATCCGCTCAATGTCCTCTTTTGAATTGACCTCCAGTTCGTGGATAACCGGGAAATCCCGGGCGATCTCATTGAGGTTAAGAAAGTCATCCGTGTAAGAAAAAATCCCCTGCTGAGGTAATTCCTCCCGCTCGCGCTTGAGCTCGTCGGGCGTCAGCAGCCGGAAAGAGCCATTCTCACCAAAAATCTTTTGATACTTACGTACCGCATAGGTGTTAATATCTGCACTGCTCGTCATGGAGATCATGTAGCCCATATCGAGTAACTCAAACTGATCAGACAGATCGTCGGTGTAGATATTGACGTTGTAAGCCTCTAAGTTTTCATCTCTGGCTTTTTTCACGTTACTTTCATTATTGTCAATCAGCACTACATGCCGGTTGCGCCCCTGCAGGTACTGCCCGATGATGCGGCTGGCCCCATTAGCGCCCACAATGAGAATACCCTCAGAGCTGTCGAGTGTGACTTTCAGTACTTTGGCGATGAAGCGGGCGGTCGTTGCATTGATTAGCACAGTGCCCAGCACGATCATAAACACAAGAGGTACAAGAAACTCAGCATCTTCCACCGGTGGGTTTTCTGACGTCAGCGTCAGGCCAAAAAGCGAGGCAATACCGGCGGCAACAATTCCACGAGGACCTACCCAGGAGATGAATAATTTTTCCCGGAAATTCAGATCAGAGCGGCGCGTGCTCAGGAATACGCCTATGGGCCGCAGGATCAGTGTAATGGAGAGGAAAAGCCCCAGTGCCCGCCAGTCGCTGATGATGATTTGGATATCATCAACGTTGATCAGTGCGGCCAGTATGATAAATAAAATCGAAATCAGCAGTACGCTCAGCGATTCCTTAAACGACAATATCTCCTTGAGCCAGGGCACGTCCATATTGCCCAGCACCATACCCATAACGACGACCGACAAGAGCCCGGACTCATGAGCCAGCACATCAGAGAATACGAAGATGAGCAACACCATGGCCAGGGTGAAAACATTGAGCAGGTAGTGCGGGATCAGGTCCCGGATAATAAACTGATAAAGGGCGTAGCCTGCTACGGCACCCATGGCCAGGCCAATGAGGAGAATCTGGAAGAAGGAAACCAGCGCATGGGAAGTGAATTCCACGCCGCCCTCCGCCGAGCGGATAAACTCGAAGACCAAAACCGCTACTAGTGCACCGATGGGGTCAATCAGGATGCCCTCCCACTTCAGGACGGTACTGACGTTGCGGTTGAGTGGAATATTTTGCAAGATGGGCGCAATTACGGTCGGCCCGGTCACAATAATAAGCGCTCCAAATAGGAAAGAAACGGCCCAGTTGAGCTCCATAATGTAGTGTGCAAACAGTCCCGCACCGATAAAAGTGATAAGCGAGCCCACAGTTATCATTTTCAGGATAGCCGGGCCCACGCCGGCGATTTCCTTTCTTTTCAGTGTGAGTCCGCCTTCAAAAAGGATAACGCCAATGGCCAGAGAGACGAAAGAGAACAGGTATTTACCGGGGAATATCCCGGTCGTCCCTTTCTCGCTTTCGACCAGGAGCGGTTCCAGCAGTTTCTCACCATCGTGGGTGAAAAAGGTGGAAATCGGCCCGACAATTAGCCCAATCAGGATCAAAGGCAGGATAGCCGGCACTTTGGTGCGCCAGGCCAGCCATTGGGCGAAGATGCCTAAAACGATGATGCCAGCGAGTTCGAGCATGGGCGTTGTCCAGTTAGTGGGTTGTAAAAACAATTTAGCTTTACAATTAACCCACTACACCCGGCCTTGGTTTGCGGGTCTTTGTGGTGATCGCTGCTAAATACCTGAACTTCCGTGGTTTCGGCAGAAAAATAACTACCTTTGCGCTTCGAAAATTTACGCAGTCTATATGTCTTTCAACAAAGAGCTCAACCGGCGCCGCACTTTTGGCATCATCAGCCACCCGGATGCCGGGAAAACCACCCTTACGGAAAAATTGCTGCTCTTCGGAGGCGCCATTCAGGTAGCCGGTGCAGTCAAATCGAATAAAATCAAGCGCAGCGCGACCTCCGACTTCATGGAGATTGAGCGGCAGCGGGGTATTTCGGTGGCGACCTCCGTCATGGCGTTCGAGTACCGCAACCTCAAAATCAATATCCTCGATACACCGGGACACCAGGATTTCCAGGAAGACACCTACCGTACGCTTACGGCGGTGGACAGCGTGATTGTAGTGATCGACGTGGCTAAAGGCGTGGAAGCGCAGACCGAAAAGCTGGTCAATGTATGCCGCATGCGCAACACGCCGATCATCGTTTTCATCAATAAGCTGGACCGCGAGGGCCTCGATGGCTTCGACCTCCTCGACGAGCTGGAGCAGAAGCTGGGGCTGACCGTACGCCCGCTGAGCTGGCCAATCGGTATGGGGCAGCGCTTCAAGGGCGTGTACAGCATGTACGAGCAAAAGCTGGTGCTGTTCCGCCCCCACGGCAAACAGGAGGATGAGGAAGATCGAATAGAAATCAATGACCTGGCAGACCGTCAGCTTGATGAGCTGGTGGGCGAGGCAGCAGCAGATGAGTTGCGGGAGGAAGTCCATATGGTCGAGTCTGTTTATCCCAAATTCGACCGGGAGGCCTACCTGAAGGGTGAGCTTTCACCGGTTTTCTTTGGCTCAGCCATCAATAACTTTGGCGTACGTGAGCTCCTCGATTGCTTTGTGGAAGTGGCGCCTCCACCCCTGGGGCGTGTCACGGAAGAACGGGAAGTCAAACCCACCGAAGATAAATTTGCAGGTTTTGTATTTAAGATCCACGCCAATATGGACCCCAACCACCGGGACCGTATCGCTTTCCTGCGGGTCTGCTCCGGCCGCTTCGAGCGCAACACCAATTACCTGCACGTGCGGCAAAACCGCAAGATGAAGTTTCCTAACCCAACAAGCTTTATGGCGGCCAAAAAGACCATTCTGGAAGAAGCCTACCCCGGCGATGTGGTGGGCCTCTACGATAGCGGCAACTTTAAGATTGGCGATACCCTTACCGAAGGCGAAGTGCTGCACTTCAAAGGCATTCCGAGCTTCTCCCCGGAGCAGTTCCGCTTTGTCAATAACGCCGATCCGCTCAAATACAAGCAGCTCGATAAAGGTTTGGTACAACTAATGGACGAGGGCGTGGCGCAGCTTTTCACCAAAGAGGATAACAACCGGAAAATCATCGGTACAGTAGGCGCCCTGCAGTTTGAGGTCATTCAGTACCGGCTGGAGCATGAGTACGGTGCCAAATGCAGCTACGAGCCGGTCAACCTTCACAAAGCCTGCTGGGTCACCTGTGATGATGAGAAGGCACTAAAGGCATTTATTCAGCGCCGTAAGCGCGATCTTGCCCGCGATAAGCACGGGCAGCTCGTCTATCTGGCAGAATCTGCCTGGTCCCTGCAAATGGCGCAGGAGAACCATCCGGAGGTGCAGTTCCACTTTAAAAGCGAGTTTTAGACCGGGCAACTTTACGTGCTTGCCAGAGCGGAGGGGGCTGTAGCGCAGAGATTATGCAGGGGTATGTTCAAGGTTATAATCCGGATTTCCCATCCGGAGCCAGCTTCCTGTGCATCTGCTTGCCCTGCTCGCTCAGGTAAGGAAACAGCAAAGCCATCATCGCCTGGTGGTAGTACCGCACAACTTCCTCCCCTTCCTGTTCAAACTGTATAGTGGACGCTGTAATCCAGTGGTTGCCTACAATGAGAAATTGGGTAACGAGATGATCGTACTGCCCGGGCAGGGGCTCGGGTTCCATCCACCCATGGTCAATGAGCTGTTGCAGCCCGTGATGGAACTGCTGACGGCGTACAACCATCAGCTGACGGAAGTTTTGCCGCATGCTGTCGATACGCCGGGTGATACGCGCAAAGTCCA
>CAZNHN010000108.1:2417-5143 GCA_964572415.1 uncultured Phaeodactylibacter sp. | reverse complement strand
TAACGGTATAGCATCTGAAAAATCAGCCAGGACTGTTCCCATACTTCCCGAAGATCAATGTCCGGCCGGAATGCGCTTTCCGCAAGTGGGGAAACCTCCCCTACCAGTTGCAGGTAAAGCGCCTCAATAAGCTCATCCGTGTTTTTGTAATGATAACAGAGGTTACCGTGGCTGATGCCGACCTCTTCCGCAATACTGCGTACCGTAGCCTGATCGGTGCCAAGCTCATTGAATTGCCGGAGGGCAGCCTGCAGTATGCGGTCTTTGGTTTTCATGTGCACAAAACTACTATTCCTGAGAACGAATGTACTGGTACAGTTGTTCTAAAACAAAATCAATTAGCACAGTTGTTCTAAAATAATTTTTAAATGGAGCAAGCGCCCGATCCACAGGATGAAGGAAAAATGATGGACAAGTCTATTGGCCAAATGAAAGACAGCTACCGGACTATTGATGAAAAGCTAAAGCTTCGGGGGGAAGATCCTTTGTACCTGTTGATAGGTAAGGTGCTGCTGCGGGTCTTGCTCATTATCGTCATGATTGCGCTTTCCCCCTTCCTTGTTATCGGTTTAATCTTTGCTTTTATAGCGGCGCTATGAGCCGGCGGCAGGTTTTTTGGATTTGTCTTGTGCTTTTTGCACTGCACCAGCTGCTGCAAAAGGGCTTCGGCATCCACCTGCCTTTTCTCCACGCTTACCTTGACCCTTTCCTTTCTATGCCCATCGTACTCGGCCTACTCGATCGGGAGCGCATCCGGCGCTATGACTGGAGACCGTTACAGACCTGGGAGATTGCTGTGACGACCCTGCTGTTCGTGCTCCTGTTTGAATGGGCTTTCCCTGTGTGGAACCCAGCCTTTACTGCCGATTGGTGGGATGTGCCGGCTTATGGGGCGGGGGCGTTGCTTTACAGGCATAGTAAATCCTCAAACCTAAAGGCCTGATAGCAAACGGGCGTATTATCGTTAGGAAGTCTGGTTTTACCCCTGCCGAATGGCGTAAAGGCGGTCTTCGCCCATCAGATTGATCATCGCTTTAGGGGTAAAACTCCGGATTGGGGTCAACGAAAGTCCGGTGTTCTGCTTTGAGGCTCATTCCCTCAGCACTTCAAGCCAGTACAGCACTCGCCCCCAGGCTGCCTTTTGCTGCCCATCCTCATAACGGATCAGCCCAATGGAGCACAGGACGGCACTGTACTGATCTATAAATGATTGTGGGACATCTTCCTCGAAAGTCGTATTAAAAACAGCGATGGCTTCCGGCGACCAGTCCACCAACTGAAAGATAAAAGCGGCGCGAAGCAGTGGCTCCTGCTGCATACGGGCAAAGAAAGTGTCGAAAAATGCCGCCTGAATGTCTTCCGAGCTGTTGAGCAAGTCGGTATTGCTATGCATACCGATTTCCTGAAAAATAACGGCCTTACCCTCAGCGAAATCCAATACTGCATCCATTTCGGCTTGAATCTCCGCTGCCGTATAAGGCTGATCGATCGGAAATAACCCAGAGCCATACAGGTTAAAGCAAACAACATCCATTCCCGTCCGGAGTACTTCCATCTCTGTCCGGCTTGCAGCCATATTGCCGATATTAAGCGTGACTGTCACTGCCATTTCCGGTGATTGCACATGGATATGATGCCGCGTTTCTGTCAAAAAGGTGTAGATACGAGCGGCCAGCTCCGGGCTTTCCGCGAAGAAGTTGTCGGGCTCATTGGCAATCGTGATGCCCCAGCCGTCCTCTGATTTAAGCATGGGGATTACCCAGTCCATTAGTGCTTTGAAACGGCTGATTAGCTCAGGGTCGTCTATGTTTTTTCCCGCGAGGTATGCCGGTAGTACCAGGCCATCACTATCGTAGGCAGGCAAGGTCAGAAAAGGTTGCAGTCCTTTTTCAGACAGCTCTCGCAGTTGATCTCGCAGCGCTGCTTCATCGTATTGCCCCTCAGCAGGCTCTAATTCCGGCCAGTCGATCTGTACCCGGCCTACGGTCATCCCCGCTGCCCGCGCTTCTGCCCTGCGGGCTTCAGTGGAATCGGCAGTAGCTGCCGGCTGATTGGGGTTGAAACCGGTAATCATGCCGAGGTGTTGCCCCGGTGCAAGGAGTGGTAATACCTCAGCGGAGGTGCTGGCGGGTGCGGTTTGCCTATCCTCTTTGCACCCTGCTGAAATGAGCATCAGCATGCCCAATATTACTGTTGCTAATAAACGCATCTGTCCTTTTTTCTTCAAGACGAATGAAACCTTGGCTTTGCTACAGCAATAACCTTGTTTTTGGAATTGGAGTGCTTTATGCTGTAACTATTTGCTCAGCAGTGTATTATGAGCAGAAAAAAAGCATGCCACGTCTCCTACTCTCCTTCCTCCTCTGCCTATTCGTGTTTACCGGTACTGCACAAAATACCCAGCGCACCCAATACTGCGACCTCCCTGTTTACTTCGATTTTGGTGCGGATAGCCTGACGGCCAACGCCCGTGACCGCTTGCAGCAACTAGCCATTGATATCGTGGAATTGCCGGGGCTCGATATCCGCCTGACCGCACATACAGATGCAGTCGGGGGCTCCGGTGCCAATCTCGCCCTTTCGAAAAGGCGTGCCCAGGCCGTGTCAGAATTTCTTACCGCAGCGGGTATCCCGGACAGTACGCTTCAGCAGGTAGGCAGGGGCGAGGCGGCACCCGTAGCCAATAATGATACGCCGGAGGGGCGGCAGCAAAACCGCCGGGTGGA
>CAZNHN010000108.1:0-2407 GCA_964572415.1 uncultured Phaeodactylibacter sp. | reverse complement strand
GCGGTCTTTGTGTCCTGTACCGAAGATTTTGAGGAAATCAATACGCCCCCTAATGCGATTATCGCGTCGAATGTAGACGCAGGACTGTTGGGGCAAGCATTTGCCAACGCCCAAATGAGGTCCATGAGAGGTGCGCCGGGTGGAGGAGCAGGTGTACTCAACCGTGCCCATGCGTGCACTCACGGGTCAAATCAGCAGTCAGACAGACAGCGCAGGCGTACCCGCTACGGTCCTCCTATCCACCGACAACTGGAGGGATTCCCTGAAAACCGATACCACCGGGCAGTTCTCCACCCTGATACCTGCCCTGCAGCCCGTGCGCCTCGATGCCTTCGCAAAGGGCTTCTTTTTTGATACGAAAATACTGGCGCCCGACGCTTCTGCATCGGATGTAGAGGCTACACTGCCACTGCCCCCGGCTGATGCCGGTGCTAAACTTCCGGTCAAACGGTTGCACTTTGTGGGTGATCAGGCCGTGCTACTTCGGAAATCATTGCCGGAACTGGACCGGCTGCTACGGTTTATGGAGCTCAATGCCGATCTGGAGATCATCATCCACGGGCATGTCAATGTCCCCAATTCTCCCCCGGTAAGCCCATCCTCCGCTAGCTTCAAGCTCTCCGAAGACCGGGCCAAGCGTATTTATGAATTTTTGACAGGCTATGGTATTGACGCCGACCGCCTTTCGTGGAAAGCGCATGGCAACTGGGAAATGCGCTATCCCCGTGCCAGATCCGAAGGGCAGCAAGCGGCCAACCGGCGGGTGGAAATTGAAGTCCGGTAAAAGCAGTTAGCAGCGTCGCGTAAACAGGAGGGTATTTCCCAACTCTGGACGCCGGAAATCTGTTCCCTCTAAAAAAGCTCATGCGATTACTACCCATTTTTGTCCTTATCCCCCTGCTCGCTTTCAGCTGCGGCAAGATTAACCCGCCCGGCCCCAAACTGTTCAAATCCTCCAAATTACCCGTGGATAAAATCCAGTTGCCGGAAGGGTTTGAAATAGAGGTGTATGCCGAAGGCGTGAAAAATGCCCGCTCCATGGACCTCTCCCCGAACGGTACGCTATTCGTGGGGACCAGAGGCGAGGGTAAAGTTTACGCTCTCAAAGATACGAACGGTGATGGCCGGCCTGATCAACAGTACGTTCTGGCTGCCGGGCTCAAAATGCCCAATGGGGTGGCATTTCGGGATGGCGACCTGTACGTTGCGGAGGTCAGCCGGATCCTGCGCTTTCCGGATATTGAAAGCCGGCTGGAGAACCCCGGTGAGCCCGAAGTGGTCTACGATGGTTATCCGACCGAAACTCACCATGGTTGGAAGTATATCGCCTTTGGGCCGGATGGCAAGCTTTATGTGCCGGTGGGTGCCCCCTGCAATATCTGCAAAAGTGAAAAGCCCGTATTTGCTTCCATCACCCGCCTCAATCCGGACGGGACTGGTATGGAGGTCGTTCAGGAGGGCATCCGCAATACCGTAGGCTTCACCTGGCACCCCGAAACAGGCGAGCTTTGGTTTACGGACAACGGGCGCGACTGGATGGGCGATGATCAGCCTTACTGCGAGCTCAACCGGGCACCGGAAGACGGGTTGCATTTTGGCTACCCTTACTGCCATCAGGGAGATTTGCCGGACCCCGAATTTGGGGATACTGCCCCTTGTTCAGACTTCACCCCGCCGGCTGCAAAACTCGGTCCGCATGTAGCGCCGCTTGGACTGGAATTTTATACCAGCAAGCAGTTTCCGGAATCCTATAGGGGGCAAATTTTCGTCGCTGAGCATGGCTCCTGGAACCGCAGCGAAAAGATTGGTTACCGGGTTATGATGGCTACCCTGGAAGGCAATGAGGTCGTCAATTACAAACCCTTCGCTGAGGGGTGGCTGGATGATGGCGATGTCTGGGGCCGGCCTGTGGACATCGAGTTGCTGCCCGATGGCTCTATGTTGGTGAGCGACGATTTTGCCGATGCCATTTACCGAATTTACTACAACCCCAAGTCATGAAGCAGCGTACGGTTTGGGATGCCCAACTCTATGACCAAAAGCATGCCTTTGTAGCGGAATACGGGAAAGGCTTAATCGAATGGCTGGCCCCTAAGCCGGGAGAGCGTATCCTGGACTTGGGCTGTGGTACCGGGCACCTGGCTGATGAAATTGCTCAGGCTGGTTGTGAGGTGGTCGGGATGGATGCCTCAGCGGAGATGGTTGAACAAGCGCGCAGGGCATTTCCGGAGCTGCACTTTGAGGTGGGCGATGCCGCTGATTTTTCATTCACGGAGCCATTCGATGCGATTTTTTCCAATGCCACCTTGCATTGGGTACTGGATTATCAGGCGGCAATAGCGTGCATGTACCGTCATTTGAAGCCGGGGGGCAGGCTGGTGCTGGAAATGGGTGGAGCCGGGAATAT
>CAZNHN010000107.1:15010-18353 GCA_964572415.1 uncultured Phaeodactylibacter sp. | reverse complement strand
GGTTGAAATCGAAAACATTACCTACCTGAAAAGCCTTCATCAACTGTGCTTTGCGCATGGAGGTGGTTTCCATGAGGTTCCGGATGAGCTGACAGTATTCCGGGCTTTCCTCGCCGTGCAGTTGCACCAGGTCTAGCTGAAAATCATGGACCGCATTGAGCACCTCCTCGATTTCCGCATTGACGAAAACGCCTACCCGCTTTTTACCGGACAGCGTTTCCTGTTGCTCTTCCAGCCATTTCGCCAGCTTTGGCTTCACCGCTCTTGGTGAATTGGCGTAGAAAATAAACCCCAGCCAATCCACAGGCAATTGGGCCACTTCCAGGATATTTTCCGGCTCGCGCAGCCCGCATACTTTGATTTGCATTCCGATAGTCTTTAGTTTTTAGCAATTGCACCGTCCAGCAGCGCTTCCACGTGCCTGACTTGCTTCACAAATTCCTGGCAGGCTTTACCAGGTTCTGCCTGCTTCATGAAGTGTTCCCCAATTAGAAAGCCTTCATACCCCGCATGACGGAGCTCTGCTACCACCTGTGGGTCGCTGATGCCACTTTCGGATACCCGCGCTACGTCTTCCGGTAATTGCCCGATCAGCTCCAGGGAAGTGGCGATATCTACATTAAAGGTTGTCAAATCGCGGTTGTTGACCCCTACGGCATCAATCTCGGGTACGTACTTGGACAGCTGCCCGGCACTATGCACTTCCATCAGGATTTCCAGCCCCAGGGCTTTGGCCTGCTTCGCCAGCGCAGCCAACTGACCAGCCTCCAGGCACTCCGCAATGAGCAGCACCGCATCCGCCCCAATCGACTTGGCTTCAATCAGTTGGTACTCATCAATTACAAAGTCTTTACGTAAGATGGGGCAAAAATTGAATTTCCGGGCTTCCGTAAGGTCGGCATTCTTACCACCAAAAAACTCGCCATCTGTGAGCACGGAAAGCGCCGATGCCCCGGCCTGCATATACCCAATCGATACCCGCTCCACGGATGCGTATGGATTGATGTCTCCCTTGGACGGAGACCGCCGCTTAAACTCAGCGATAATGCCCGATTTGTCAGGCCGGCGGAGGTACTGCTTCAGGGAGACCACCGGGGTCTCGAAGTAGATACTTTGCTCCAGTAGCTTGACTGGGTAGCGTTCTTTGCGCTGAGCGACCTCCTGCTTTTTGTGGGCGACGATTTTATCCAGGATGTTCATATATTTTCTAATTTTCAGGCTGGTTATAGCCCGGTTTAATTTATCGAAATTAATTGGTCTAAAATACGCCGGGCATTGCCACTTTCGATGCTTTCCCGGGCTTCCGCCATGCAATCGGACAAGCTTTGCTCCGGGCGCAGGCACTGTATAGCAAGGCCGGCATTGGCGACAACGACTGCCTTTTGAGCTTCTGTACAGGCATTCTCAAGCACCGAACGGAAAATACGTGCCGCCTCTTCCGGCGTGTCGCCTCCGTACAAGTCCTGCTGCTGCAACTGTGGCGCCTGTAAATCCTTAGGCGTAAAAATGGTGTCCGACTCATTGGTCCGCAGCCGGAAAGGGCCAGTCAGGGACACCTCATCGTACCCATCGAGTGCATAAACGATGCTGTAGCGCCGCCCGGTTTCCTGCATGATGTACTGATACAGTCGCGACAACTCCAGGTCGAACGTCCCAAACAGCTGATGTGTGGGCTGCACCGGGTTGACAAGCGGGCCAAGCATATTGAAAAAGGTCTTCATACCCAACTGCTTGCGCACGGGCACAACTTCCTTCATAGCCGGGTGGAATAACGGGGCATGCAAAAAGCAAATGTTCGCCTGATCAAGCTGACGGCGCAGCGTGTCTGTATCATTGGTAAAGGTGTACCCCAGCTCCTGCAATACATTGGAAGACCCCACCGAAGAGGATACGCCATAGCTGCCATGCTTGGTCACCTTATAACCCGCACCAGCCACGACCACAGCCGAAGTGGTGGAGATATTGAAAGTGTTTTTCCCATCACCTCCCGTACCGACAATATCAATGGTTTCCATGCCCTCCACTTCGAAGGGGACGCAAAGTTCCAGGAGCGCATCCCGGAACCCCTGCAGCTCCGCAATCGCCACCGGGCGCATTTGAAAGACCGTCATAAAACTGGCCACCTGTACATGATTGTAGCGGGCGTGGGAAATATCCAGCAGCACCTGCCGGGCTTCCTCCCGGCTAAGCCGCTCATGGTTAAAGAGACGGTTAAGAATTGCTTTCATAATCAGACAGTTACCGGTTCAGGGTTCACGCAATACTTGAAGAAGTTGGCGAGCATTTGTTTGCCCTCCGGTGTCATGATAGACTCCGGGTGGAACTGCATACCCCGGACGTTGTATTCCCGGTGGCGCATCGCCATAATTTCACCCCGGTCGTCCACCGCGGTTATTTCGAGCTCCGGCGGAAGGCTGTCCTTTTTCACCACCCAGCTGTGGTAGCGCCCGGCCTGAAACTGATCTGGCAACCCAAGGAACAGGGGCGCATCAGCAACTACCCTAGTAATCGGAGTTTCAATGCCGTGGTAGACTTCCTCAAGGTTCAGCAAATCAGCGCCAAAGGCTTCACCGATCGCCTGATGCCCGAGGCAAACGCCAAGGATAGGCTTGGTGGGGGCATAGCGTTGAATCAGCTCCGGCATGATTCCGGCTTCAGCAGGCAGGCCCGGGCCGGGAGAAAGCACGATGGCATCAAAGTCGTCCACTTCTTCGAGGGAAATGGCGTCATTGCGGCGCACGGTCACTTCCTGTTCCAGCAGTTCCTGAATGTACTGCACCAGATTGAAGGTGAAAGAATCGTAATTATCGAGAACGAGTATGTTCATGGTTTAGAGTTTTTCGGCTTCGCGCAGTGCTTTGGTGAGCGCGCCCAGTTTGTTATTGACTTCCTGTAATTCTTTGGCTTCCTGACTGGCCACGACGATGCCCGCGCCGGCCTGATAGTACAAGGTATTGTCCTTGCTCAGAAAAGAGCGGATGACGATAGCGTTGTTCATCTCTCCATTGAAATTGATGTACCCCAGGGCACCGCCGTAGAAGCTGCGGTTTTGATTTTCGTACTGATTGATTAGCTCAAGGGCTTTGTACTTGGGCGCACCGGAGAGCGTACCTGCCGGGAAGGTATCGCCAAAGACTTGAACCGGGTTTGTATCCGGCCCCAGTTCACCGGTCACCTTGGAGACCAGGTGGATCACATGGCTGAAGTACTGAATATCTTTGAGGGATTCCACCTTGACATTCGTAGCGTGGCGCCCGAGGTCATTCCGGGCCAGGTCAACCAGCATAATGTGCTCGGCATTTTCCTTGGGGTCATCGCGCAGTTCCAGCGCATTGCGGGTATC
>CAZNHN010000107.1:9823-15000 GCA_964572415.1 uncultured Phaeodactylibacter sp. | reverse complement strand
GGTTGACCACTGCCTTGCCTTTGTTTACGGACATCTGCGTCTCCGGGCTGGAGCCAAAAATGCGGTAACCCCCGAAATCAGCATAAAAAAGATAGGGCGAAGGATTGATGGAACGCAGCACCCGGTACACACTAAAGTCGTCACCGGTATACTTCTGGGAAAACTGCCGGGAGAAGACAATCTGAAAGACATCCCCGATCTGGCAGTGATGCTTTCCAATGCGCACCAGCTCCATAAATTCTTCGTCGGTGAGGTTGCTCTCTTCTTCCCCCACCCGCTGGAAATGATGAGTGGCAAACTTCTGGCTTTTGATCAGCCGGTCCACCTCATCCATACGGGAGGGCGTGCCTTCCGGCAGATTCTCCAGCACGTAGAGCTCATCCTTGAAGTGGTTGATCGCGATGATGATCTGGTAAAGATTGTAGCGGATATCCGGCAAATCGAAGCGCCGCTTTTCTGCATCAAACTTCAGGGTATCAAAATACTGCACCGCATCAAAAGCCGTGTAGCCAATCAGCCCGTTAAAGCCGGCATAGGCAGCATCCTGTTCCACCTCAAAGCGCTTGAGAAAACCCTGCATCGCTGCCGGGACAGCCAGGGTATCAGTGACCTGATGCTGCTCCGTTGTGCCGTCCGGCCAGCGCTCCGTAACCTGGAAGTTCTGCACCTGAAAACTGCCCAGTACGCCCAACCCCATGAAGGAGTAGCAATCCTCTTTATTGCGGAAGTCGTTGTTCTCAAGCAGTACCGGTTCTGAGAAATGGTCACGCGCCTTGAGGTAAAGCGTCACCGGCGTGACCGTGTCCGCCAGGTATCGCCTGACCGTGGTTTTAATTTTGAATGTCGTGTCCGTAAGCGTTGGCATGAATGATTTCGTTATGCGGTGAAACAGAAAAGCGGCTTGCCGAGTGAATCGACAAGCCGCTTTTTATCTTGATTTAATTTTACAAGCATAGCCGTGTCACTTCACCCGGTCTCCCGAACGATTGTGCCACCACCACCAGTTATTGCTTGTAAAAGAATTCATTTCGATTGCGTTTGCGCCAAAGATAACGGCATTTGCTTTAGAAAAACAAACAGAATTTGATAATTTTTAAAAAAGAATATAGGACGATTTCATTTCCTTTGAAGGGCAATGCATCAATGCGCCAGGATAAATAGATATAGCATAGGAAGCTAAAAAGCCCTGCATTCCAGGAATACAGGGCTTCGTTAGCGTTTCAAGGGGTACTATGGTTAGTACCCTGTGGTACCCGGAGCGGGGCTTGAACCCGCACGGCCACAATGGCCACAGGATTTTAAGTCCTGCGTGTCTACCGATTCCACCATCCGGGCAAATTGGGTACTTCTTATAAAAAGGTATGGCTAAAATTAAGTTCCACTCCGTTGAGTGGCATTCTTACTAGTGGATTGAGCCGTAAATTTTTGACAGTTAAAGGCCACGCACCAGAGAAGGCTTAAGCGTGGAAATCCTATCAATTAATTCGGTCTAGTCGCACTAGCGATCACAAGATAGCCAAAATAGGGGCTACCGGCAAACAAAAAAAGCCTTCTGCGTGCAGAAGGCTTTTTGAGCGGATGACGAGATTCGAATGCAGACGAGGCGAAGCCTGTCTGCATCCCGACAAGCTTTGCTTCGTCGGGACCCGCCGGATCTCAACCTTGGTTCCGGTAACACCGGGAAGCTACATCCGCCTACACTATTTCAAATGCCTGAAGCAACTGCTTTGCTCCAATTATTTGGAGCGGATGACGAGATTCGAACCCGCGACCTCAACCTTGGCAAGGTTGCGCTCTACCAGCTGAGCTACATCCGCTTGTTTGCTTTGATCAATCAAAGCCAATTCTTCCTTTCAATTCAAAGAAGCAACTTTCTTGCTCCTAAAATGGAGCGGATGACGAGATTCGAACCCGCGACCTCAACCTTGGCAAGGTTGCGCTCTACCAGCTGAGCTACATCCGCTTACACTATTTCAAACACCCTTTTTTCAAAGAGCGATGCAAATATACCTATATCCTGACCAGAAAAGCAAGCCTCCTGGCTTACTTTTTTTGCATACCCAGTGCAAATTACTGATCCACAGTCTTAAAGAAATCCGGATCAGCTAAATTGCATTTTCTGGCAAGAAGAATAAGGAGCATGACTACGGGAGCTTCGGTCTGTTTGCCCTCATTTTGGGTATATTGTTTTGGGAAAATCCATTAGCAATTGGGCGGTTTTGGATAAGATATGTACTTTTAGAAATTAAAGGTAAGCCGTTGAGGTTACTAACGACTCCCCAAATTACCAAATGGCACACTTACCTAAAGCCTTATAACAATATAAGCGCAAGGCTCCCTCCTGCGCATTGTATTAATGTTCCTGATTATTAAAGCGATAACACCCATACTAATGGCTCAGTATTTGACTCGACTCTTACTGCCAACATTAATTCTACTCTGCGGGCAGTCTGTTTTGTACGCGCAGCTTGACTGCTGCAGCGCCACACCGCTCACCGGTACGTCTTTGACCGTAGGATCCGTTAACGGACCCGGTGACGTTCAGGAACAATTAGTAGCAGGAACCTGCTTTCTGCCAACTTTTGGCAACCCCTCAGGGGAGGACGATGCCTACTACATCGTTTTTGAGGCGCTTTCTTCAGGGACTTTTGAAATGCTGGTCACACCGGAGAACCTGGCCGGGGATTATGACTTTATCTTGTATGAGGGAGGATGCCCGGGCTCCGCTGCTGCCAGTGTCATAGCCTGCAGCTATGCCGGTCCTATAAATCCCGGAAACCCGAACGCTCCGCTTGCCCCTACCGGGATTGCAAGCGACCCCCAAGGTACTTATGGCATTATTCCCAATACAAACCCTATGGCCCCTTGGAACGAGTGGGAAAATACAGTAAATCTCGTGGCGGGCAGTACCTACCTCCTGGCCTTGAATAATATTACCGACAACGGTGTAGGCTTTACTTTGGAAGTCGGAGGGACAGCCGCTCTTGGCCCGGGCACGGGATTTGCCGGCGAGGAGCCCACCATACTCCCACCCGGCCCAATTTGCGATAACGACCCGCTGGTACAACTTATTGCTAACCCACCCGGAGGCACATGGGGCGGCGATGTCAGCCCGGCCGGAACCTTTAACCCCCAAATGCTGGGGCCAGGTAACATACAGGTGACTTACACCGTTCCGGATCCAAACGGATGCCCGGGCACCACCACTGAGGATTTTACTATTCTGTCCAGCCCAGATATTAACATCACGGGCCCAAACGAGTTTTGCCTGAGCGATGGTCAAATAACACTAAGTGCCACTCCAGGCGGGGGCAACTGGAGTGGCGCAGCAGGCCCGGATGGTGTGTTCAATCCGCAAGACCTGGGACCAGGTCTTTTTACAGCTACCTATACTTATACTAACCCCGGCGGCTGTACCGCTGCCGAAGACTTCTCCTTCACCATTACTCCAGGTGTCACTGTCACGATCAATCCACCGGGCACCATTTGCGCAACAACTCCTGTACAACTTACCGCCAACCCACCGGGCGGATCATGGTCTGGAGCTGCAAGCCCTACTGGTATCGTTGACCCGGGAACAACAGGGCCGGGTGTCTTTCCGGTCACCTATACCTACGTTGACCCAAATGGTTGCCAGGGGCAAGAGACCATCGATATTAATGTTCAGCCACAAGCCAATATCACTTTTTCCAACACCGGTCCATTCTGTCTTGATCAGGGTGTGGTCAATTTATCAGCTACTCCGGCCGGGGGGGCCTGGAGTGGCGCTGCCGGGCCAGGCGGGGTGATCAACACTCAGTCCCTTGGCGTGGGTACTCATCTGGTAACCTATACATTTACCGATGTTAGCGGATGCGTTACCTCCCAGGATGTTGTCATTGAAATCCTTGCTGCTCCAACGGTTGCGATCAATGTACCGCCACCAATATGCAGTACCTCGCCTTTCCAGCTCACCGCCACACCGGGGGGTGGGGTCTGGGGTGGTGCGGCTTCAGCGAATGGCGTAATCGATCCTCAGTCCACTGGATCCGGGAATTTCCAGGTTACTTATACCGTAATTGGCCCCGGGGGCTGTTCTGCCACCCAGACGGCTACCATTACCGTCTTTCCCCCTCCGCAAATTGTCTTTATTAGCACAGGTCCGTTCTGTATGGGGCAGAATGTGATCCCCCTCTCCGCTTCCCCGCCCGGGGGTACGTGGGGCGGGGCCGCATTAACCTCTGGCTTGGCGATACCTGCGGCGCTGGGACCAGGCATGCATACGGCAACCTATACTTATACAGATAATAACGGATGTACCATTACCGAGAACCTGGAGTTCGAATTGCTACCGGATCCGGAAGTGACGATCACTGACCCCGGTGAGATTTGCTCTGATGACAGCCCCCTCACCCTGCAGGCTGACCCGCCGGGCGGCACCTGGGGCGGAGCGGCCGGCAATAACGGCACATTCGACCCACAGCAGTTGGGCGGTGGCCAGCATACAGTTACTTATTCTTATACAGACAATAACTCATGTACGGCTTCTGACGAACTGGACATAGTGGTCAACAACAGCCCTGTGGTCAGCATTAGTGCGCCGGGCGGCCCTTTTTGCAGCAGCAACCCACCGGTCCCTCTCACCGGGGAACCGGCAGGCGGCACCTGGGGCGGAGCAGCCGAGCCCGATGGCTTCTTTGATCCCGCAGGGCGTACCAGTGGGATATATACCGTCACCTATACTTACCTGGACGCCAGCGGCTGTGAAGGAGTAGCTACCCTTGATATAGAAATCAGCACCGAGCTGCAGGTAAGCATTCAAGACCCCAGCCCGTATTGCGAAGGGGCCGCTCAAGACACCCTGACCGGTTTCCCAACTGGAGGAACCTGGTCTGGAGATGTAGATGCATTGGGCATTTTCGACCTCTCCGCACTTTCACCGGGCACCTATCAGGCTATTTATGAATATACTGATCCGGGAGGTTGCGAAGGGGTCGACACCATTCAGTTGGAGATTCTGTCCTTACCGGCAGCCCAAATAGATTCGGTTGGTTCAGTTTGCAGCAACGCAGCACCCATCAACCTTTCTGCCACACCGTTGGGTGGGACTTGGTCGGGTGATGCCACTTGTGGAGCCGAAAACAAGTCTTGCACAAAGTTCATGAAAAGTCGCGTGGTCTGTGACGACGTCTGCGGTT
>CAZNHN010000107.1:0-9813 GCA_964572415.1 uncultured Phaeodactylibacter sp. | reverse complement strand
GGTGATGCCACTCCCATGGGTGTATTCGACCCTGGAACCAACGAACCGGGTACTTATCAGGCCATTTATACCTTTGAAAATGCAGGGGGCTGTACAGATACTGATACAATTATAATTACTGTAGCCCCCTTACCCGATCCGGTCATCAATGTTGCAGGCCCGTTTTGTGCTAATGATACTTTGCAAACACTGGTAGCCAATCCAGGCGGTGGCATTTGGTCGGGCATTGCAGATGCACAGGGAAATATAAACCCTGCCGTTCTCGGCAGCGGGCTGCATGATGCCATTTATTCTTTTACGACACCGGCAGGTTGCACCGCAGCTGATACCCTAAGCATAGAAGTCTTCAATTTGCCATCCGGTAATATTAGCGGTGATGGCAGTATCTGTCAGGGTAGTGGAGATACCGTGGCTCTGGCACTCGAATTTACCGGGCAGCCCCCTTTTACCTATACCGTGCTCATTGATGGAAATGCGCAGCCTGCCCTGACCACTAACGAACTGTCCGCGGTGTTTAACGCCACGACCGCCGGCAGTTATTCCCTGCAAAACATTACCGATGGGAATGGCTGTACGGTGACTGGAAACGGCAATGCCGAGGTAGTGCTTGACACCGCTCCTACTGTTTCTGAAATTATGACAACTTGCGACCCTACCAATACCAACTTCACCCTGAGTTTCAACATTAGCGGAGGCGATAGCACCTCTTATGAACTATCGTTCAGCGACGGTACGATCATAAATAATGCCCCCTCCAGTTTTACGACAACGCCCCTTGCGAATGGTAGTGCCTACAATATAACCATTACTGATTCCAATAATTGCAGCCCCACGGTTGTCTCCGGGGCTTTCTCCTGTGATTGCACTACGGAGGCCGGCTCCATGGTTACCGAACTGCTCAATTTATGTGAGGACGATACAGCCGCATTTGTTTTTAATCAGGATGCGCAGCTCGATCCTAACGACACCCTGCTATTCGTATTACATGACAATATCGGCACTTCGCTGGGTACCATTTTTGCAGAAAACGACAGCCCTCTATTTGGCTTTCAAACAGGTATGAATTACGGCCAGACCTATTATGTGTCCGCGGTAGCAACGGATGTTACCCCAGGTGGCACTCCCGACTATAGCAGTCCCTGCCTTTCGGTTTCCGTTGGTACGCCGGTCGTTTTCTATGCATCACCTACCGGCACTATTACCGGGGATACCACAATTTGTGAAGGGGATACGACACTCCTCACCTTCAACTTTTCCGGTGTAGCACCATTCGATTTCACCATCGAAGCCAATGGTACGGCCAATACAGTTGAGAATGTCAATTCCCCTTACAACCTGCCTGTTATACCAGATATGCCCACGGCCTTTGTGCTGACCGACCTTAGTGACAGTTCTCCTCCCGGGTGCAGCAATGTATTCTCAGATAGTCCTACTGTAGACCTCAAATTTCCGGTTAGCTCCAATCAAACGCTGGAAATTTGCCAGGGCGACAGCCTGCTTCTGGCTGGTGCTTTCCAAACCGGGCCCGGCACCTATGTAGACACCCTGGTCGGCTCCAATAGCTGTGACAGCCTGGTATTTTCCACTCTCGTAGTCAACATTCCGGATACCACCCTGCTCAGTGATGCCAATTGCGATCCGGCGCAAACCGGCACCTTCACAGAGGTCCTGACCAATACGGACGGCTGCGATAGTGTCATTATTACCACCGTCACCCTCCTACCTGGCGATACCGTTCTGGTACAGATGGGGTCTTGTGACCCGGCAGAGGTGGGTACTGCTGAGGAGCTGTTTAGTAATCAGTTTGGGTGTGATAGCCTCGTCATTACCACGACTACGCTCCTGCCGAGCGATACCACATTCCTCGATGCAACAAGTTGCGACCCGGATGAGGTCGGCACCGAAGAAGTGCTGCTGACCAATCAGTTTGGCTGTGACAGCCTCATCGTGACCATCACGAGCCTGCTGCCCATCGACACCACCTTCTTAACACAATCCAGTTGCGACCCGGCCGATGTAGGCACTGAGGAGACTCTGTTGTCCAATCAGTTTGGGTGCGACAGCCTGATCGTCACCACCACTACCCTGCTAATGAGCGACACCACCATGGTCAGCGCCAGCAACTGCGACCCGGCTGAAGTGGGGACTACGCAGGAATTATTCACCAATCAGAATGGGTGCGACAGCCTCGTCATTACCACCACTACCCTGCTGCCTTCGGATACCACACTGATCAATACCGCCTCCTGTCAGCCCCAGGATGTAGGAACTGTAACCGAAATTCTGACCAATCAGTTTGGGTGCGATAGCGTGGTGATTACGACTACCATCCTTGCCCCCCTTGAGGTTGCCGCTAATGTGACGTCCAGTTATGGCCCGTTTGAGGTCAGTTGTGCCGGTGGCGATGATGGTATGGCTGCAGTAGATATACTCAGCTCTGAATTTGAGCCGCCCTTTAGCTACAGCTGGTCTACGGGTGCGAGTACCGCCGAGGTGGACAATTTGCCGGCAGGCACCCACTACGTGACCGTCTCCAATGCCAATGGCTGCACTGCGGTAGATTCTGTGACGCTTACTGCACCGGATGAGCTACTGATCAACCTCAACGTTAGCCCTATCTCTTGCTTTGGGGAAACCGATGGAGCGGTGCAGGTTGTGGCGGAAGGAGGCACACCGCCTTACGTTTATGCCCTTGACGGTGGCGCTTTCCAAAACAACAGCACCTTTACCGGACTGGACGATGGCAACTATACCGTTGCAGTACAGGATGTGAATGGTTGTGTAACCAATGCTGCCATCCTGATCAATCAGCCGCTTGAGCTTGAGGTCAGTTTGGGAGAAGATATTGATATTCAGACCGGTTCGTCAGCCATACTGGCCATCGAGACTAACATTGAGCCTGAAGATATCGACACTATCATCTGGGAGCCGCGCTTCCCGACCGAATGCCCGGATTGCCTGGAGCAGGTAGTCACGCCCCTGGTCACCACGGCCTATTCGGTGATGGTACAGGACATCAATGGCTGCATGGCGGGAGACCAAGTCAACGTCATTGTGGACCAGCGCCAAAGTGTGTACCTTCCCAATATATTCTCTCCTAATGGTGATGAAACCAATGATATCTTCTACATTCAGGGCGACGATCGGGTAGAGCAGGTCGATGAATTCCAAATTTATAATCGCTGGGGTGAGCCTGTCTTTGAGGCCTACAACTTCCCCATCAATGACGAACAGTTTGGCTGGGATGGCACCTTCCGAGGCAGCCTGATGAATAGTGGCGTCTTTGTATACTACGTTACCCTGACCTTCAAGAACGGCACCACCACGCAATTCAGAGGCGATGTGATTCTGATGCGGTAAATTTGACTGTCTGCTAACGACAACGCCCGGTAAGCAACAAGGCTCACCGGGCGTTTTTTATTTACAGGCGCAGAGTCGGTCCTAGCAAATCAGCTCCTTCTCTTCCAGGATCGTCAGCACCGCTTCGTCCATCAGGATTTGGGCCAGGCTGTCGACTTTCGCCAGTTCGTACTTGTAGAAAAACTTAAGGGTATGCACCTTGCTCTCGTAGAAAGCCGTGGTGTACGTATCATCACCAGTGACGAGAGCCTGCTTGGCAGCAGTCGCCATTTTGAGCCATTGCCAGCCCACCACTACCGTGCTCATCATCTGCATGAAAAGGGTCGCGTCGGACAGGTAGCGCTCGTACTGCCCTTTCACGGCGTAGGGCATCAGCTTGCCCAGTACTTTTTGCACCAGCTGTAATTTTTGGCCCAGCATGCCAGCGTAAGGCTTGAGCTCATCGTAGGTCAGTGCCGCTTCCATGTCCTTTTGCACTTCGGCAGCCAGGTATTCAAGGGCTTTGCCTTTCTGCATCGTCACTTTGCGCCCCAGGAGGTCCTGCGACTGAATGCCAGTGGTGCCTTCGTAAATAGACATAATCCGGATATCTCTCAGGTATTGCTGCAGCACAAAATCAGTACAGAAACCATAGCCTCCCAGAACCTGCAGCCCATTGTCCACGGCTTCCCGGCACTTCTCAGATGGGTAGGTTTTGGCAATCGGCGTAAGCAACTCCAACAGGAGGTAGTACTTTTCATGGTCTTCCCCTTCGGATACCATTTCCAGGTCATGGTACAGTGCCGTCTGATTAACCACGCTCAATGCCCCTTCGTATATAGCCTTTTGCAGAAGCAGCATCCGGCGTACATCCGGGTGGTTGATGATGAGCGTCTGCTCCTCAGACACATCCTTGGTGCCATCGTTTTTCAGGCGGCGGCCCTGCGGGCGCTCCTGTGCGTACTGCAGGGAAGCGTGATAGGCAGCCGAAGCGATAGATACCGCACCTCGCCCTACCGCGATCCGCGCCTCATTCATCATTTGGAACATGTACTTCAGCCCCTTATGCGGCTCACCTACGAGCCAGCCGGTAGACCCTTCATTTTCTCCAAATACCAGGTGGGTGGTACAGTAACCCTTTTGGCCCATCTTTTGGTAATCGCCTGCCGTGATGACGTCATTGGGTACCAGGTTGCCTGCTTCCGGGCGCTTTTTCGGTACCACAAACAAGGAGATACCCTTCGTCCCTGCCGGTGCGCCTTCGATGCGGGCCAGCACGAGGTGTACGAAGTTGTCGTTGTGCTCATGATCCCCTCCGGAGATGAAAATCTTCTGCCCTTTGATCCGGTAAGTGCCATCCTCCTGAGGGTAGGCAGTGGTAGTGATATCCGAAAGTGAGCTGCCTGCCTGTGGCTCCGTGAGGCACATGGTACCGCCCCACTGACCGCTCAGCATTTTACCCACAAACGTTTCGTTCAGCCATTCGTTGCCAAAGGCAATAATGAGGTGAGCAGCACCGGCGGTCAGCCCCAGATAACCCGGTATGTTATTATTGGCTGCTTCCATAATATAGTAGGCTGCGTGGAATGCCATGCCCGGCAGTTGCAGCCCACCGGCTTCCATATCGTAGGACGCGCCAATCACGCCCAGTTCACCTCCTTTTTTCATCGCCTCCCCTACAGCAGGGTGCACAACGATTTTACCATCCTTAAAGTGCGCCGGGGCTTCATCCATTTCCCGAAAGGAAGGGTATAAATCCTGATCGGAGAAATCCTTGATGGAATCCAGAAAGATATCCACCGCATCTTTATCGTACTCCGCATAACGGGCATACTGAAAAAGCTGTGGCATATCGTGCACCTGATAAAGCTGAAAGCGCAGGGTGTCCATATTGACGTACTCGGCCATGGGTCAATCTCTTTTTTGTAGGTAATGATTTTACCCGCATAATATCGGCATATTTGACCGGACACGCAATAAAATTTAGCGAAAATTCGCTGAAGTCTTTAAATCCGCTCCAACGCCCCTACCAAATACCGCCAAAACTTCTGCACCGAAGCAATATTTACCTGCTCATCGGGCGAGTGGGCGTGGTGGATAGTGGGCCCAAAGGAAATCATATCCAGCTCCGGCATATGCTGACTGAGAATGCCGCATTCCAGGCCGGCGTGACAGGCAGAGACCTTGGGTGCATCGTCGAAGAGGTCTTTGTACAGCCCTTCCATCGTGCGCATGATTTTGGAATCGGCATCAGGGGCCCAACCGGGGTAGTCGCCATCGTTGACCACTGTCGCACCAGCGGCTTCAAAGGCAGCACGAACGGCAGCAGCCACATCATGCTTACCCGACTCAATGGAACTGCGCTGAAGGCTCTGCGTCACAAAACTTCCGTCCTTCACAATCACCCGCGCCAGGCTACTGGAGGTTTCCACCAGATTGGGGATATCGGGGCTCATGCGCCAGACGCCATTAGGGACGGCGTAAAGAGCAGCGAGGACTTTTTCCTGGTCTTCCAGCCGCATGACTTTTTCGGGGAGGGTGGTTTCAGCTTGCTCGATTTGCATACCCGCCTCAATGCTGGCAAACTCACGCAACATTTCCCGGCGGCGGACTTCAAAGGCTTCCAGGAAAGCAGTCAGATGCCCGTTGGGGACCACCACTATGGCTACAGACTCCCGGGGAATCGCGTTGCGGAGGCTGCCGCCATCAATGGAGGCAATACGGAGCCCATAGGGTTCACCGGTTTTATAAAGCAGGCGGTTCATTAGTTTATTGGCATTCGCCCGCCCTTTGTGGATATCCATACCGGAGTGGCCGCCTTTCAGCCCGCGGACAGTTAGTTGCAAAGCTGTACTGTTGACGGGTGGGGCTTCTTCCAAATAGTCCATTTGGGTATTGCTGTCAATACCGCCTGCACAACCGATAGTTAGTTCGTCGTCTTCTTCGGAATCCAGGTTAAGCAGGATGCTGCCCTCCAGCATGCTCGCATCGAGCCCCTTGGCACCAGTCATACCCGTTTCTTCATCTATCGTAAAAAGGGCTTCTATTGGAGGGTGCTTAAGGTAATCGGCTTCCAGCACAGCCATGATGGCAGCCACGCCAATACCATTGTCTGCGCCCAGCGTGGTGCCTTCTGCGGTTACCCATTCCCCCTGTATGGTACTGCGGATACCCTCGGTATTGAAGTCGAAGTCGGTGCCGGCATTTTTTTGATGCACCATATCGAGATGAGATTGCAGAATAACTGTGGGTCGGTTTTCCATGCCGGTCGTCGCGGGCTTTTTGATGACGACGTTACCCAGTTCATCGACCAGGGTGGGCAGTTTCAGGCCTTCGCCAAAGGCGCGCATGAAGGCAATGACCCGGTCTTCCTTTTTGGAAGGGCGGGGCACAGCGTTCAGGGCTTCGAAGTTTTTCCAGATGGGCTTGGGCTCAAGGCTCAGGGTGGGAATTTGACTCATGGTATTTTTTGCTATTGTTGTCTTGTTCTTATGATTTAACAGCTTGGGGGGCTTGCAAGGTTCACGGAGGGGGTTCACGCAAAGGCCGCAAAGGTATTCGCAAAGGTCGCAGAGGCTTGCAACTGAGGATAGCTGCTAAAGGATTCAGCCGCAACCGTTACCGGTTTCCCTCATTAGGATACCTCAAAAAGACGGTAAAAACGAAAAGACGGACATCCAAAACGCCCAACCGTTGTTTTCAAAAATAACCTTATCGGCTTTACCGGTTATTCTCCGGGAATCTAGCAGAAAAAATTAAATTTCACTAATTATGGATGCGAGAACTTGTCCAAACTGCCAATACCGATACAGCCCCAAAGCGTACCTCAGCGGCATGCTCTTCCGCAGCCTGGGGGACACCTGGCCCTGCCCGGAGTGTGGGACGGACCTCCGCTTTGACCGCAAACGGCGGTTGCTGGTAGCGCTTGGATTTACGGTATGGATGGGCGTGCTTTTCCTGCTAAAGGAAGCTCTTGGGCTAAACGGTGCTCAAATTTTGTGGTTGCTACCGCTTATCCCGTTTGGGGCGCTGTTTTACCTGTTGGACCGCTTCAGGCGGGCGGCGTCCTAATGCTGCAACAGCCAGCAGTAATGGATCTTAGGATTGCGGAAATCCTTGGGGATGGTAGCTCCGGTGATGTCTTTGATGCGGCTGGCGTGCAACTTTTCCGGTTCCAGTTTGAACTTCCGGAAATTGGTAGAAAAATACAGCAGGCCTTCCGGTGACAGGCGCTTCAGGCACCCGTTGATGAGCTCGGGGTGGTCGCGCTGAGTATCAAGGATATCATACATGGCTTTGGAGTTGGAAAAAGTGGGCGGGTCGAGCACGATGAGGTCATACATTTGCGCCACCGGCTGTTGCAGCCAGGCTTTGACGTCAGCGCGGACGTATTCATGCTGGGAGCCCATGAGACCGTTCTGCTCCAGGTTGCGCTTAGCCCAATCCAGATAGGTATTCGACAAGTCGATGGTGGTGGTTGCAGTTGCGCCGCCCGCTGCCGCATAAACGGTAAAGGAGCCGGTGTAGGCAAAAAGGTTGAGCACGCGCTTCCCTTCTGCCTGGGCACGGACGGCTTCCCGGGTGGGGCGATGGTCCAAAAACAGCCCGGTATCCAGGTAGTCGGCCAGATTGACGATGAACTGCAGCCCGTTTTCCTGTACGATCATTTCTGATTGCTGTTCGCTCAGCTTTTCGTACTGCTCCCGGCCTTTTTGAGGTTTGCGTTCTTTGTAATAAATGTTGGCATTGGGCACCTCCAGGGCTTCGCTCAGTGCCCGGCGGGTGCCGGCCCGCCACAACCGGTAGGAATCCTCATCCTTGCCGTGGTCTTTTTTGTACTCCGCAACGTGAAGATAGGCCTCGTACCGGTCTACCGCCAGAGGGAAACTCGGCAGGTCAGCATCGTACACCCGGTAGCAGGTGATGTTTTTCTTACGCGCCCACTTGCGCAGGTGCTTGTCCATTTTGCGCAGGCGGTTGGCGAAGCTGTCGAAGTCAAAAGAGCTCATATAAAATATTTGTGCCCAAGGTAATAATCCGCACCCTGGGCACAAAACACTTTTTACCGGACGATCTTCTTTACACCCGGTTAATCAGCAGTAATTGCTTCGTGATGAGTTTGCCATCTTGCTGAATGGTCAGGAATAGATTCCCGGGCGTAGCGCCACTCAGGTCGATTTCCTCATCAAAATAGCCATCAAACTGATTGAGCTGCTGCTGATACACGACTCTGCCGGAGACATCTGTGACCTGCACGCTTACCGGTGCCTCCTCAGCGGCAAACTGTACCCGGATCAGTCCGTAGCTCGGATTCGGGAATGCCCGGTAATTGACAAGCTCAAGGGTGCTTTCCGGTATGTCCATCGCTTCCTCAACGATGGCGGGAGCCTCTTCTTCCACGCGCTCGCAGATATAGAATTTTGCGCCTAAATCCTTAATCATACCGCCCCGGTTGATGGTGAGCATAAACTCATCGCCGGGTTCATGCTTATTGCGTTCTTTGAGCAATTCAGCATTGCCTTTGACCTTCACGCCATCCATAGCCAGGATGATATCGCCAGGCTGTACGCCGTATTCTTCAGCCGGTGTACCACCGATAATATTGGTCACCTGCACGCCCTCACCATTCGCGCCGGTACCGCCAACGTAGACACCGATAAACACATCACAGGGTTCCCGGTCTTCATTGAGCACCGTGCGCATGTATTCTTTCTCGCCCAGCACTATGGAAAGGGCCTGTGGCTGTCCATCGCGCAGCACCTGAACCTCCACCTGCTGCCCGGGCTCCAGCTTTTGCAAAACGCCACTCAGCCCATAGGTGCCATTGGTGGCATAACCGGCAATCGACTGAATCACATCGCCTTTCTGAATGCCGCCGGTCTGCGCACCAGTCCCATCGACTACACCGCGTACAGCAACCCCTGCATTATCATCGGTACTGCCCGGGTAAATCCCTAAAAAGGCTTTGACCGCTTTGACTTTTTTGGTGCGGCTGTTGGGGTGTGGCCCACGGATGCGTTCCTCAATCACTTTCGTGAAATCGCCGGCATCCCCATTCATAAAAATGCGGACTTCCTCAATTTCTTCGTTTTCATCGTCTGAATTGGCACGGCGGAAAAACAGGACCGGCTCATCGTCCGCCTCACCGGAAGGCTCCTCTCCCATGACCACCTGAATATCAACGGATACGGCTCCTTCATCTTCGGTCAGGGTTTCCAGGTAAGCTTCCGGATCTTCATCACCGGAGAGCCGCTTCTTAACCGTGGTTACGGTGCCGTCCTCGTGGGTCACGGTCTTGATTACAGTAATGGAACGATCGCCCTCCTGCGCCTGCAAAGGCGTGCTCAGGACCAGGCAAAAGGCACAGGCGGCCATAAAAAGATAGGTAAACTGCTTTTTCATAAACGTCGGGTGTTTTGATTTTTAAAATTATGAGCTTGTTGGAACTTTGCACTTCGGGCTGCTCTTGCCAAA
>CAZNHN010000106.1:7920-18627 GCA_964572415.1 uncultured Phaeodactylibacter sp. | reverse complement strand
ATAATCAACTGCCCCGTGGTGGTTTCTCCTGTAAAGGCCACTTTGTTGATGCGGGGGTTAGATGCCAAAGGCTTACCGGCTTCGATACCAAAGCCGCTCACGATGTTGAGCACACCAGCCGGCAGGATATCCTGAATCATTTCCATTAGCACCAGAATACCCACAGGGGTCTGCTCTGCGGGCTTCAGCACTACGCAATTACCAGCCGCAAGCGCAGGGGCCAGTTTCCATGCTGCCATAAGGATGGGAAAATTCCAGGGGATGATCTGCCCAACTACGCCAAGGGGCTCTTCTACATTGATGCAAACCGTGTTGGCGTCGAGCTCGCTCATACTGCCTTCCTCCGCCCGGATGACCCCGGCAAAGTAGCGGAAGTGGTCAACGGCCAGTGGCATATCAGCGGCCATGGTTTCACGGAGTGGCTTCCCGTTGTCCCAGGTTTCCACGCGGGCGAGCGTTTCCAGGTTTTGCTCCATCACATCTGCGATTTTGAGCAACAGGCCGGAGCGGTAGGCCGCAGCGGAGGTGTTCCAGGCTGGGGCAGCTTCCCAGGCAGCATCAAGCGCCAGCTCAATGTCTTCTGCCGTGGAGCGGGCAACCTTAGTGAAAGTGTTGCCGTCTACCGGGGAGGTGTTTTCGAAGTATTCTCCTTTTACGGGGGCTATCCATTTGCCTCCTATGAAGTTATCGTATTGCGCTTTAAACTTTGGTGGGCTCAGTTTATCCTGAGCAACAGTGGATACACTACTCATAATTTAAGTTTCATTTTATGTTTTTGTAATACCTGAATTCAAAATCGAACCATGCATTTTCCGGAGCAACGCCGGTTTGTCGAATTCAAATTTCAACTACGAAGCCATTCCGGAATTTTTTACGGAACAACTTCCTGAAAGCAAAATTATGAGGGTTTTCATCCATAAGTTTGACGTATTCTCTTACAAACTTGTACTATCCTAGCAAAGAAGGTATGATATGCCGCCTAAATCGTAATTTTATTTGGCAGGGTCGGTTTTGAATAGGATATTTGAAGAAGATCGGAGAGGATAAAAAATTTACTTCGGATAGAACGGCAGCAAAATAGCTTAGGCTGCTGAAACGACGATGACAACTCCTTTCCGGCATAAAAACAGCGACTCAATATGCAGTTACCTCAAAACTTTTCCTTGTACCGCCGCCTCGACACTCTGGTAGAGAACAAGACGTCCTTCACGATGGAACAAGCCGAGGTCAATGTTTTTGAAACCCATCAGCAGGCCGAAGAGGTACTGCTAAAGTTCCATCAACCGGTCTTTGCCAGTATGATCCGCGGTAAAAAGGTGATGAAACTGCGCGAACAGCCGTCTTTTGAGTTCCTGCCGGGCGAATCTCTCCTCCTACCGGCAGATGAGACCATGTGTATCAATTTTCCGGAAGCTCAAATCGACAACCCCACGCATTGTCTGGCTATGACGCTTTCGGAAGATCAGATCCGGAGAACCATTCAGTCGCTCAATGAGTCAGCACCTAAAGGGGATGGGGAAGAATGGGCTTTTACCCCCAGCAGTTTCCATTTCACAAATACGGTGGCGATCAAGCAGATCATTCAGCGACTGCTGTTTCTATGCACGGAAGACCACCCATCCAAAGACCTGTTTGCCAACCTGATGCTTCAGGAACTGATTGTGCGGATACTGCAGGCGGAAGCACGGGCCAACTACATAGAGCAGGGGCAAGTGGAGGACAGCAACCGCTTGTCCTTCGCCATACGGTATATTCGCGAGCACCTGGGAGAGTCGCTGACCGTGGAACAAATCAGCCAGAAAGTCTACATGAGCGAATCCAACTTTTACCGGGTGTTCAAAGACCACTTCGGGGTCACGCCAGTGGAGTTTATCAACAATGAGCGGATGAAACTGGCGCGTCGTATGCTGGAGGACCCTACCCGCAAGGTACAGGATGTCTATCTTACAGCTGGTTTCAACAGCGGGTCGTACTTTAACCGGGTCTTCAAGCGGAAATACGGGCTGTCGCCAAAAGCCTACCGGGAGCAGATGATGGGGAAATGCTAGGGCCTGATCTAAAGCCTTAGTAAGCGCTTCATATCCAGTACCAGCCCTTCTTCCAGGCTAATTGGACCTGCTCAGTTGTAGATTTGCCCTGCTTTTGTGGCTATCTCAATTTAAAGGAATAAACTTGAAATAGCCACAAAAGACGAATGGCCAGCCTTTCACAGGCGGCCATTCGAAAATATGTAGTAAAATTACTGTCTTCCTTATTCAGGCTTGATCAGCTCGGCCTGCTTGGCGTAAGCACCGGACTTCAGCTTCTCAGAAATCGCGGTAAAGGCTTCAATGGTCTGATCAATATCGTCCTGGTTGTGTGCCGCCGTCGGGATGAGGCGCAGCAGGATCATACCTTTCGGAATCACCGGGTACACGACCACAGAACAGAAGATGTCGTAGTTATCGCGCAGGTCTTTCACCAGCACCATCGCTTCTTCCACAGAACCGTGCATGTAGACCGGCGTCACACAGCTGGACGTATTGCCCAGGTCGAAGCCCCGGTCACGCAAACCTTTCTGCAGGTTGTTGGCATTTTCCCAGAGCTTATCTTTGAACTCCGGGCGGGTGCGCAGCATCTCGAGGCGCTTAATGTTACCGATGGTTAATGGCATCGGCAGCGACTTCGCGAAAATCTGAGAACGCAGGTTGTAGCGCAGGAACTCAATCACTTCGCTATCGCCACCTACAAAGGCACCGATACTGGCCATAGACTTCGCGAATGTACTGAAGTAGAGGTCGATGTCATCCTGCACGCCCTGCTCTTCACCCGCACCGGCACCAGTAGCGCCGAGGGTACCGAAACCGTGCGCATCATCTACCAGCATACGGAAGCCGTACTCTTTTTTGAAAGCAACGATTTCCTTCAGGATACCCTGATCGCCGCGCATACCGAATACACCCTCAGTGATCACGAGGATACCGCCACCGGTTTGCTCCTGGAATACCTTCGCTTTCTTGATTTGCTTCTCGAAGCTTTCAATATCGTTGTGCTCAAATGGCAGGCGCTTACCGATGTGCATGCGAATGCCATCGTAGATACAAGCGTGGCAGTCTTTGTCGTACACCACAATATCCTTACGTGTCAGCAGAGAGTCTACAATAGACATGATACCCTGGTAGCCAAAGTTGAGCAGAAGGACTTCTTCCTTGTCAACAAATTCTGCCAGGTCCTGCTCCAGCTTTTCGTGGTAAGACGTCTCGCCCGACATCATGCGGGAGCCCATCGGGTAAGCCAGGCCCCAGTCGCGGCTGGCTTCTTCGTCCACTTTCCGGATTTCCGGGTGGTTGCCCAGGCCCAGGTAATTATTAACGCTCCAAACAATTTTTTCTTTACCCTGGAATTGCATACGGCTGCCCAGCTCGCCCTCGAGCTTTGGAAAGGTGTAATAACCGTGTGCCGTACGGGACCACTTGCCCAGCGGCCCTCTGTCTTCCAAAAACTTTGCAAATAAATCCATAAAGAATTTGATTTGATGATGATTACCAGACCTTTTCAGCCTGCTTTTTGTCCACCCACTTGCCCCATTTGGCATTGTAGGTATGGACTTTTCTGGTTTGCTCGCCGGTGGTATTCACAACAGGCAATCCCTGATTGACCCATTCGAAAATACTGCCGTACAAATTGTACACCTTGGTAAAGCCCCGCTCCCGGAGCTGCTCCGCAACTTTCTCGCTGCGGTAACCAATGGAGCAGTACAGCACCACCGTGCTATCTTTGGGCACCCCTTTGAGTGCCTGTTCGTCTAAATCTTTATAGCCGAGAAAACGGGCGCCTTCAATATGGCTCACGTCGTATTCTTCCCGGTTTCGAGCATCAAAGATATAAACTTCATCCTGAATATCCCTAACCTCCTGAACGCCAATTGTTGGGACCGTGAAACTGAGCATCCTGCTGATCTGCTCATCAAACTTCGGATTACTCACCGGCGGACGGTCTTCCGGCGGCTGTGTGCAGCCCGGGCGGCCCAGCATGAGTACACCGATAATGACGGAAAGGAAACGCATAGTTTTTACTTTTAAGTGACGGAAATCAGAGCTGAAGCGGGCCTTTACCGACTTGGTCAGCAATCCAGCGCCCGTCTTCACAGTATGGTACCAATTCGGCATGGATAAAGTTTTCGGCTTCTTCTTTAATTCGGTCCGGGAAGAACAAATGCAAGTTGGGCCCGGCATCCAGGCTGAAGTACAGCGGATGCCCCGTTTCCTTTCGGTATGCCTGCACCTTATTAATAAGTGTAATGGTATGCGGCTGCATCAGCATGTAAGGTGGATTGGAGGCCATCATGAGGGCGTGCAGGGTAAGCGCTTCACTTTCCAGTATACGCCCAACTTGTTCCTCATCACCGGTACGAAGGGCGCTTAGCAGGTCGTGCATGTGCTGACGGGCCTGCTGATAACGGTTGGTAGCGTAGATATTACCTTCCATCAGGCCGTGCCCGGCCCGGCTTGATACTGATTTTTCACCTTTGCTCACGATAAGGATGGCATCGTGGTAGGTCTTGAACACCTCATGCACCTGATTGGCCATAGGGATGGCGTACAAGTCAGAAGACCCGGGCACTTCGCCCATTTCCCCCCACATCGCCAGCCCTGCGTATACCGAGCGGCTGGCACTGCCGGAGCCCAGGCGGGCTACATAGGAGGCTTTTTGCCGAAAGGCGTCATCGTCACTGAGCGTGCCGAAAAGTTCATCCTCTATGGTGCACAGGCACAGGGCCAAAGCACTCATACTTGATGCGGAGGAGGCAATGCCCGAAGAATGCGGAAAGGAATTCGTGGAACGTATGGTCCAGTCCAGCTGGTTCAGAAAGGGGAAAATCTCAGTGATGCTTTCCAGGAACGCTTTGACTTTTTTGGCAAAAGCTTCATTGGGGTTCCCATCAAAGTAGAAATCAAGAGCGATACCCCGGTCTGCACCCTTTTTGGGTGCATAGGCTACCTCCGTCTCGGTATAGGCCCGGTCAAGGGTGAAACTGATGGAAGGATTGCGCGGCAGCTGCCGCCCGTACTTGCCCCAGTACTTGACGATGGCCAGGTTGGAAGGGCTGCGCCATACACTGCGCCCGGGCTGAACCTTGGCGGTTTCGAGTACTAATTTTGGGTTTTTATAATCCATTGACATGCGTTGCGTTTTGGGTCTCACAAAAGTAAGGTTTAAACCCTTACGATAAGAAAGTCAACGAGTAGATACTGGAATTTAAGCCTGTGCCCTGCTTACCCTGACCTACAGCCGACCAATCGGAAGGTTTTCGTTTGATTTCCTCAACCAAAATGGCATTTGGGTGTCTCTTGTTTACCAACCGGCGCTCTGCGCTTAATTAATTTCAATTGGAACAACCAACCTGAGCAACACCTTAATTCTGAGGCATACCCAATTAATTGACCTAATAATCATCTCAACAAAATGAAACCACTCTACTTCTTTATTGCCCTATTTGTTTCGCCCTTCCTACTGTTGGCTCAGTCGGAATGGGACACCATAGCTCCCTTGCCAAACAACCTGGTAACCGACCACTCTTATGCCTTTGCACTGGATGGAAAAGGTTACTTCGTTGCCGGTGCGGATGAATTCAGCTACCTGGATATTTTCTTTCAGTATGACCCGGAAACGGATACCTGGACAGAGCTGGATGACTTTCCCGGTGGGTTCCTGGGCTTCGGCATTGGCGATACCTGGAATGGAAAAGCTTACTTCGGCTTTGGTTTCAGTGGTTCGGCTTACATGCGTGATCTTTGGGTCTTCGATCCTCAAACCGGTGAATGGACAGAGCTCGCGCCTTGTCCCTGCCAGGCCAGAATCCACCCTGCCTTCATTGCGCATAATGATAAAATATTTGTAGGCATGGGCGGCTCTGTTGATGGCAACCTCCGGGACTGGTGGGAATACGATATGGCTACGGACAGCTGGAGCCAGAAGCCCAGTTTCCCGGCTGCCCGCAGGCACCACCCTTTTCAGTTTGGCCTGGGCGACTACATTTATACCGGCTTTGGGCATGGTGACAACTTTATCTCCAACCAATGGTACCGATATGACCCTGCTACAGAAGAATGGACCGAAGTGGCCACGCTGCCCGGGGAAGGGCGTGTTGCCGGTACTCAGTTTTCCTACAACGGAAAAGGTTTTGTGCTAAGCGGTGATGGGGGGGACCATACCTCTATGGAAGAAGGTGAGTTCTGGTCTTATGACCCGGAGTTGGACCTTTGGGAAGAATTACCGCCGCATCCGGGCGTTTCCCGCTGGGCTCCTGCCTCTTTCCTGCTTGATGGCTGGGTTTATCTACTGGGCGGCCCCTCTAATGTAAATGGTACGCTAAATTATGCTCCCAGCAATAACTACCGTTATCAACTGGAAGAAATCAGCAATACCCCAGGGGAGTTGGTCAA
The DNA here is from genome assembly GCA_964572415.1 of uncultured Phaeodactylibacter sp. Taxonomy (GTDB): domain Bacteria; phylum Bacteroidota; class Bacteroidia; order Chitinophagales; family Saprospiraceae; genus Phaeodactylibacter. The sequence continues at coordinate 12,202 of CAZNHN010000106.1, read as the reverse complement.
ACAGCCCGCTCTTTTCGAGGCTTTCCCTAACCCGTTTTCCAGCCAGGTGCAGCTCAACTGGCTGACCAACCAAACAGAAGGCGTCATCCGGGTACTTAATAATCTGGGACAGGAAGTTTATCGGGCAAAGGAACTTCTTCCCAGTCTGACACTCGGCTTTTTACCTGCCGGTATTTACACTATTGAGGCTACTATTGGGCAAGAGCGGACCGTAAAGCGCATCACGAAGCAGTAAAAAAACGAGCCAGCCTGGAGCAATCCCGGGCTGGTATTTTTCTTTTTTTGTTAGTAGAAAGGGGCTTTCGCCTCTTTTTTTATGCCTAAACCGAAGATCATCAACCTATTTTTCGACTCCTATTTTTGACAAATATAAAATACATATCAAATTTAATATTAATTAACGATCTAAAAAGCACTATTTTAAAGACGCTTAGAGATAGTTTGCAATAAAACTACCTTTATTGTTTTGACAAATCACTCTTTTTGTAGTTGTACGGGGTTATTTCTGCTTGCATCTTTGTAGCGTAATCAGAAGGGAGATACAATCCCCACACAAAATTCAAATCTTTATCAACTTAATTTGTGCTATGAAAAATTTAATGTTTGGAGCCCTTGCGCTCATCACCGCCCTCACACTTGGAAGCTGCAACCTGCTTGACGACAACAGCTCGCCCGGTGGCAACCCTTTCAGTACTGTTTTTAACCCCGATGCCGTTTTCAGCCCATGCGAAGACGGTGTTGATGCAAGCTACAGTGACCTGCCCGAAGCTGCACAGGACTACATTCAGGCCAACTTTGCCAACTGGGAAGTGGACGATGTGGACCGCTACCTGGAAAATGGCGATGTACGCTTTGGCGTAGAACTCGACAGCCTCAACCTCGAATATGAGCTACTCTTTGACGCAAACGGAAGCCTAATCAGCTCAGGGCCAGATGAGGACGATACCTATATCAGCATCAGCGATCTGCCACAGGAAGTACTCGACTATCTGGATGCCGAATTCCCAGGCATGGCGATTGACGAAGTCAGCATTGACGTGGAGTACGGGCTGGAGTTCTTCGAAGTTGAACTGAACGACGACCTGGAAGTCTACTTCTCTATCGATGGTATCTTCGCATGTAGCGAAAACAGCGATGGCAATGACGACGATGATGACGATGATTATGGCGACGATGACGACAGCGGTAACGACGACGATGATGACGATGATTATGGTGACGACGACGATGATGATGACAATCAAGTCAATGACCTGCCCGCTAGCGTGACCGAATTTATCAACAGCAACTACCCAGGCTACCAAATCGACGAAGCCTATACTGAAGAGTTCTGCAACAACACTAACATCCTTGAAGTGGAAATCGAAATGGGCAGTCAGGATATTGACCTGTACTTCGACCTCGACGGTAACTTCCTCTTCGAAGGAGATGAGATCAGCACCGCTTCACTTCCTGCAGCAGTAGTTGCAACCCTGAACGCAGAGTACCCTGGCTACGAGATCGACGATGCCGAGATGCTGACCCTTCCCGACGGTAGTATTCAGTACTGGGTAGAAGTAGAAAACGACGATGACGATGATGAAGACGAGTACGATGTGGTACTAAATGCCGATGGCAGCATCATCTGCAGCTTCGAAGACTAAACGACACAAATGCTATGAAAACACAGATTTAGTTTTCCCCCGTATTCAATTGCAGAAGGAGTCATCAGAGATGGCTCCTTTTTTTGCTTTTTAAAGCCTTTTTTCTTCGCCACAGACAAGCCCCTTGTAAAGGCTGATCAAAAATACGCGAATTATTTAGGCTTTAAACAAGGCTAAAACAGCCTTTTATAATTAAAACCCCGGTCAATTTAAAATACATAAACTACTAATAATCAAATCAAAAACAAAACACCTTAATAAAAAATATAATACATAGCGCCATTCCTCAAAACCCGCCTCTATAAATCCATTCTCAGTACTAATTTTAACACTTAGCCATAAAAAATGGGAGGAAGGCTGAAAAAACAGCCCACCTCCCATTAACGGAGAAAAATCAGTGGAAAAGAGCGGTTAATTCGTACCCTCTTCTTTTTCTTTTGCCCGGCGGGCACGCTGCATTGGATTTTCACCACCGCCCCAACGGCTTGTACCTTGCCGCTTGAACATTTCGAAGCGGTTCAGCTGTGTACGCGGCGGATAGTAATTGTTGCCGGTATCAACGTCAGCAGTTTCCAGGTAGGGGTCGAGCACTACCTGCGTTATCTCTTTATCCGTAATAAAAACCTTCTTTACCACCTCGTCATTCATCTTCCAAATCTCAGCGGGGATGTAGTGGTCTTCGGTTGTGCCATCTTCAAACTGCAACTGAACGATGATTGGCATCACCAAACCACCCGCATTCCGGAAGGACATTTCGTAAAAATTCTGACCAGCTTTCAGCATTTCCTGCTCCCCGGCAGTCAGACTATTGAGGTAACGATCGTAGGCTTCTTTATCCAGAATATCGAAATCCAGCGGGTCGTAATCGGTGTAGAAATCCCTCAGAGCAGGGTCGATCTCATCCTGTGTTTGTTCAATATCGCGCGCATTCCGGATGCTGCTGATGTACTGTGGAGACTCGCTACGCTGTTCTTTAGAAATCTTACTTTCCACCAGGGGGTCTTTGGTATCCATGCGGTAGTACTTTACATCATCCAATGCGATATCCACATGATCGGTCGTAAAGAACCAGCCCCGCCAAAACCAGTCGAGATCAACCGCAGAAGCATCCTCCATAGTCCGGAAGAAATCAGCAGGAGAGGGATGCTTAAACATCCAGCGATTGGCATACACCTTAAAGGCATAGTCGAAGAGCTCGCGCCCCATAATGGTCTCCCGCAGGATATTCAAAGCAGTAGCCGGCTTGCCATAGGCATTGTTTCCGAACTGATAAATGGACTCCGAGTTGGTCATGATTGGTGAAATCTTGGACTTATCACCCCTCATGTAGTCAACAATTTTGTAAGCAGGCCCGCGGCGGCTCGGGTAGTCGCGTTCCCATTGCTGCTCGGCCAGGTACTGCAGGAAGGAGTTCAGCCCTTCGTCCATCCAGGTCCACTGCCGCTCATCCGAGTTGACGATCATCGGGAAGTAGTTGTGCCCCACCTCATGGATAATCACTCCGATCATGCCGTACTTCACACGCTCGCTGTAGGTGCCATCGCTTTCCGGGCGCCCGAAGTTGAAGCAGATCATGGGGTATTCCATACCAATTGACTTCGCATGAATCGACCATGCCACCGGATAGGGGTAGTCGAAAGTATAATGCGAATACCACTTCAAAGTATGGGCAACTGCTTTGGTAGAATAGCGCTCCCAGAGCGGATTGCCTTCCTTAGGGTACATCGACATCGCCATGACTACACTGCCATCGCTTTGCTCTACGCCCATAGCATCCCAGATGAATTTCCGGGAGGAAGCAAAGGCAAAGTCGCGCACATTCTCAGCAGCAAAGGTCCAGGTCTTCTTCTTATCAGACTTCGTTTTTTCGTTTTCGCGGGCTTCTTCTTCCGAATAGATAATGACCGGTGTTTCTCTTTCCGCACGCGCCTCCTCCAGCTTTTTGCGTTTATCGCGCGGGAGGACATCATTCGCATTTTGCAAAGTACCTGTGGAAGCCACGAGGTGGTCCGCCGGCACCGTGATATTCACTTTGTAGTCGCCAAAGGGCAGGGTGAACTCGCCACGGCCCAAAAACTGCTTATTCTGCCAGCCCTCTACATCGTTGTAGACGGCCATGCGCGGGAAAAACTGAGCGATGGTGTACAGGTAATTGTCATCTTCTTCAAAGTATTCATACCCGGAGCGCCCGCCAATTTCCATACGGTCATTAATATTGTACCACCATTTCACCTTGAATACGAACTGTTCGCCCGGCTGAATAGGAGCGGGGGGGTCGATGCGCATCATTGTTTTATTGACGATATGCGGCAATGGCTTATTACTGGCATCCCGTACGTAGTCCAGCTTAAATCCGCCATCAAAAGTAGGCGTCAGGCGCTTGAGCTGTCCGGAAGACATCCGGTCACTCATCTCACTCTGCTGAATTTTGTAAGTATCCGAGTCTTTGGCACGCATATTCTGATCGAGCTGTACCCAGATATACTCGAGTGGGTCCGGTGAATTATTGGTGTAAGTAACGGTCTCCTCCCCGTATATCCGTTGCTGCTCATCATCAAGCTCTATGTCGATCACATAGTCTGCTTTTTGCTGCCAGTACTCATGACCAGGTGCGCCTGCCGCATTCCGGTATACATTAG
>CAZNHN010000106.1:0-7910 GCA_964572415.1 uncultured Phaeodactylibacter sp. | reverse complement strand
CGTAGGCAGCTCGGTGTAAAGCTGCCTGAACTTATTGGTGTTGGTATTTTCTTGTTGCGCCCATGCCCCTAATGCCAGGCAAGACAGGAGCGGCAGTAACAATAGCTGCTTCATACTAATTTTTAGTTTGAATTTAATATTATCGTGTGCATGCAAAAGTAGCTTTTGCAATAGTTTTCTAACAGCAAAAAGGAAAGCTTGGTTGTGCAGCAGTTAAATGTTCCACGTGGAACAAACTAGTCATCAAACCTGTAGTTATGACCTACCAGGCTGCCTCCAGAATCACGCTAATTGCATTCCCACCAAAGCCTAAAGCATTCACCATAACATGCCGGATTGGCTGTTTAAGAACAGGAGTATTCAGATAGGGCACTGGTACAAACGCTTGGTGCCTTATCATCAGTAAAGCGAGCTCAAGGCTAAGAGCGCCGGATGCTCCTAAAGTATGTCCGATTTTCCATTTATTAGAAGTCAGCTGTGGCATGCGTTCTCCAAAAACAGCCTGGATGGCCGCATATTCACTTTGATCCCCCAAGCGGGTTCCCGGACAATGGCACACCAGCGCATCAACAAATGTGAGCCCCGCCTCCTCTAAAGCATTCTTCATAGCAGTTTGAAGGCCGATTGCATTATCTGAAACACTAGTCATTGAAGCAATATCTTCACGAGCGTACCCCAATCCACTAATCCAGGCCAGGGCATGGTTAGGCGAGCGCTCCAGCGCCAATACCGCGCTCCCTTCTCCCAGCACCATAGTGTTTTGGGTCTTGCCTAAATCCAGAGAGCGGTTGGGGTAGGGGCTGTGTGAATCAGGTTTTGCGTAGATTTTGAGCGCTTTCATTTGTGCGATGGTAAAGGGAGTTAGCGGGGCTTCTGTACCACCGGCGAGAAACCGCTCATACCGTCCGGACTCTAACCATACCACCGCATTAGCAAGGGCATGCATGGCGCTGCTGCAAGTAATCGATTGGTCCGAAACAAAGCCTCTAATCCCAACATACTGCGCGGTATGCGTGGCCAGGTTGCCCGCAGTGCTCAACGGAGAAGCCTGGGGCGGCAACTGGCTTTTTCCAGATTGGAACTGTTCAAAGTAGGCCTCCCATGCGCCCGTTGCCCCTCTTGATGAGCCCATGTACAACCCTACTGCCTTCTCATTTCTCCAGGGAGAGGCCTGCACAGCCCGCTTTGCAGCAAGCATAGACAGTAAAACGGACCGATCCAGACGCTGATAATGTTTATTGGATCCAATTAACTGTTGAAGCTTCTTCTCTTCTGATGCAGCCAATGAAGCAACCCAAGCCTCTTGTTCAGGACGATACCTTATACAAGTGCGGTTGTCTAAGTACTGATTCCAGACTTCCGCCCATGTACCGCCGAGAGCAGAACTGCTGCCCCAGGCTACAATACCTATTTTTCCGAATCTGCTCAAACTCTAGTCGATTTAAATGTGAACCTGCAAGCTTTTTCACTGCTATTTAAAAGCTTTGCTTCCGGGCTTTCCTGTAAAAAAATCACTTAGCGTAAGCAGTATTTGATCAATCTCTTCATTCGTATTAAAGGTGTGCAGGCATATCCGCAGGCGCTCCTGCCCGCGTGGCACAGTAGGGTAGCGTATGGGCAATACAGCCATTCCCGCATCCTGCAAATAATGTGCTAAAGCCTGTACTTCGGTGTTACCGGGGCAAAGCACCGCCTGAATGGGGGTTGTACTGGGGATCAACTGCTTTCTGACTGAATCAGGGCATTGCTTCAAAAAGTATTGCACCCGCTCATGTAGCACCTTTACAATGTCTGTTTCTGCCATCCTTCCATAAGCAAGACTGATATGCACCAGGCTAACTGGCGGAATAGCTGTAGTATAAATAAAAGACCGGGCAAAGTTGACCAGGTAATCCTTCAGTAATTGGCTGCCAAGAACGGCGGCACCGTGCCCTCCAACTGCCTTGCCAAAAGTATGTATCCGTGCCCATACCAGATCTTCCAGCCCTAAAGCGCACACCAAACCTTCACCCCGGTCGCCGATAACACCTGTACCATGGGCCTCATCGACGATAAGGTTTGCACCAAATTCCTTACAAAGCGATGCCATATCAACAAGCGGTGCCTGATCTCCGTCCATCGAATAAACGCTCTCGACAATCACCCACTTTTCGCCCTCCGCGATGGCGAGCTTCTTTGCCAGATCATTGATATCATTATGGGCAAAGCCAAATGCACGGGCTTGTGTCAGCTTAATCCCATCCCTGAGAGAAGCATGGAGCAGCTTATCGTAAACGATGGTATCCTGCCGGCTTACAACTGCAGGCAGCAGGCCTATGTTAGCAGAATATCCGGAAGGAAATAGCAAGGCTGCTTCAGCTTTGTGGAAAGCTGCAATCAATTGTTCTACCTCCTCAGCGAGGGATGAGTTTCCGCTGATCAGCCGTGAACCGGTAGCTCCGGGCGATTGCTCAGAATAATCAGGTACAGACCTCGCAAGCCCAAGGTAATCATTAGAGCAAAAATCCAGCTTACCATCAATGGGCTCGGGAAGCGCCCGAAGCAGCCCTGCCTGACGGCGTTTCTCTAACGCCCGTCTCATCCTTTTTCCAATTGAAGACATACCACAAAGATAAGCAGAGGCAAGAAGTCTCAGACCTCAAGTGGCACACAAAATATAGGAATGATACTACCAGGTTTACCCCAAATGGTGCAGGAGCCACTCTTTCACCGGACTGTACTCGGGCGGCATTAAATCGGCTACCTTTTTTTTATCCCTCAATACAGCCAAACGTTCCGGCACGGTTATCGTTTGCTCCAAAATAGCTTCAACATCAGGCAGGAATTTAGCCGGGTGAGCCGTCTCCAAAATGACACCGTTGGTGCCAGGATTCTTTTCCTGATACTCCTGAAGTGCCAGATACCCCACAGCCCCGTGAGGGTCAATCACGTAACCATAACGGTCATACACTTCCTTAACCGCTTTGCGGGTAGCTTCATCTGTGTACGCGTAACCACTAATAGAGGCTTTCATATTGTTCCACGTGGAACGTTCCTCCAGATCATGGTAAAGATCCTGCATGCGCGCGAAGTTGGAAGGGTTGCCTACATCCATCGCATTGCTCAGGGTGCGCTGGGAGGGGCGGGGTGTATACGCGCCAGACTCCAGGTATTCTGGTACGACATCATTGATATTCGTCGCAGCGATGAAGTGCTGCACGGGCAGTCCCATGCGTTGTGCTAAAAGACCGGCGGTGAGGTTCCCAAAGTTGCCGCTGGGCACGCAAAAAACGACGTTTTCCTGATTTTCTAATTGCTTAAAAGCTTCGAAATAGTAGAAAGACTGTGGTACCAGACGGGAAATATTGATGGAATTGGCAGAGGTCAGGCGGATACGGCTCGTGAGCTCTTCATCCAAAAAAGCCTGCTTTACAATCGCCTGGCAATCGTCGAAAGTGCCTTCCACTTCCAAAGCACTAATGTTGTGCCCGAGGGTGGTGAGCTGCTTTTCCTGCAGGTCGGAAACTTTGCCCTTAGGGTAGAGAATGACTACCCGCGTACCAGGAGTTTGGTAAAAACCAGCAGCTACTGCACCTCCTGTATCGCCGGAAGTGGCAACCAATATGACCAATTCCCGGGACTCTCCCTGATTAAAATAACTCATGAGCTGCGCCATGAAGCGGGCACCAAAGTCTTTGAAAGCCAGTGAAGGTCCATGGAATAATTCCAGGATATGCTGATGCTCATTCAGAGACACGACCGGCGCTTCAAAATTCACCGCATCATCCGTAATTCTCCGCAGATCTTCATCCGGAATAACACCCTGAAAAAGGGTCTTCGTTACGGTGAAGGCGATATCCTGAAAGGAATAATCCTTCAGGTTGCGGATGAAAGGCTCGGGCAGAGCGGGGATAGACTCGGGCATGTATAACCCATTATCAGGGGGTAGGCCCCGTAGTACGGCTTCCCGAAGGCTGGTAAATTTACTTCTGTTTTTTGTGCTGTATAGTCTCATCGCTAAGCTAGTATTTTGGCGCCTTCCTTGTTGATAGGGGAGACGAATAAATCACAGGGAATGTCCTGGGTCAAGAAGGCTTGCTGCATGGCAGCCCCGGCTGACTGTGCGTTCTTAATCCCTTTGCATAATGCAAATACAGACGGGCCGGCTCCGGATATGCTGCATCCCAGCGCACCAGCTTCCAAAGCAGCAGACTTGACGGTACTGAAACCGGGAATGAGCTGAGCGCGCTGCGGCTCAATGATCACGTCCTGCAAGGACCGCCCGATTAATTCATAGTCTGACTCGTATAGGCCAACAACCAGTCCGCCCAGGTTACCGGTTTGTTGAATGCACTGGGGCAGGGTAGTGGTGGGACTGAGTACATCACGGGCATCTTTGGTAAGAATACTTACGTGGGGATAGACCACAGCGGCATGCAGTTCGTCCGGAATAGGCAGGCTATGGACATCTAAGCCCTCATTCGCCCGGATAAGGATAACTCCGCCCAGTAAAGAAGGGGCTACATTGTCGGCATGGTAAGCCCCATCCGCAATTTGCTCACCCAGGACGGCGCAGTGCAGGGACTCTATTTTAGGCACAGGCATGCCAAGCAGCGCATTAATTGCCATTACCCCGGCGGCAGCACTTGCCGCGCTCGATCCCAGCCCACTTCCAAAAGGCATCTTTTTATGAATCTCCAGCTCTACGCCCAACTCCGTCTTGCCCAACTGCTCCAGCAAACGAATGGCGGCGAAGCCTGCTGTATTCTTCTCTGCCTCTAAAGGGAGCTTACCACCATCACCAGTAATGCAGGTGATAATCACACCCGAGTCATTACTATGCCTGGCAATAATTTCATCCCCCGGCCCATCAATCGCAAATCCGAGTATATCAAAACCTACCGCTACATTCGCTACGGTAGCCGGTGCAAAAACGCGTACTTCCTGATTCATTAACTGAGGTAGTTTCCAATGGTGATGATTTCAGCAAAAACCCCGGCTGCCGTTACTGCCGCTCCGGCACCAGGCCCCCGCACCACAAGGGGGCGGTCTTTGTAGCGCTCGGTGGTAAATACAATCATGTTGTCACTGCCACTTAGATTGTAGAATGGATGATCTGAATCGACGGCCTCCAGCCCAATAGTGGCTTTAGACCCTTCCAGCTTCGCGATCATCCGCAGGGCTTTGCCCTCCGCTTCAGCCTCTGCCCTCAACTGCTCAAAGTGCGGATCCGCATCAGCCAGGGCATTAAAGAAGGTTTCCACCGTATCCGCTTCCTGACAGGCTGTGGGCAGGATATTCTCAATCTCAACATACTCAGCTTCTAAAGGCAAACCCGTTTCCCTGGCCAGGATGATTAGCTTCCGCTGTACATCCAACCCGTTGAGGTCGATCCTCGGATCCGGCTCGGTGTAGCCCAGCTCCTGAGCTTGCTTTACAATTTCGCTAAAGCTTGTGCCTGCTTTGAAATTATTGAAGATGAAAGATAAAGAGCCCGAGACCACCCCTTCAATCTTCAGTATCTGATCACCACTGATGATGAGGTCGTTTAAGGTTGAGATCACCGGCAGGCCTGCACCCACATTGGTTTCATACATAAACTGTACACCCCGGCGGACGGCAATCGCTTTCAGGCGCTGATACTGTACGAAGCCGGAAGAGACGGCAATCTTATTAGGCGTTGAAATGCTGATACTCGAGTTGAGAATGTCCTCATAGAAGCCGGCTACTTTTGCACTTGCTGTATTATCGATAAAAATGGTATTCGACAAATTCAACTCTTTCATCTTACCGATGAAAATGGCAGGGTCCATATCCATACCTTGCTCCTGCAGAGCAGCCTTCCAGTTGTCCAGGTCAATGCCCTCTTCCTGGAAAAGCATTTGCCGGCTGTTTGCCATGCCCACGATCCGGACTTCCAGGCCCCGCTTTTCTTTGAGGTAGGCACTCTGATCCTTAATTTGATCAATGAGCGTACTACCGATTAGCCCGACACCGATCATAAATAAATGCAGTTCTTTGGTGTCCGAAAGGAAAAAAGACTCGTGCAGGGCGTTCAGTGCTTTTGCCTCATCCGCCCGGTTGATCACCACCGATATGTTCAGTTCAGAAGAACCCTGGGCGATGGCGACTGCATTGATGCCATTATGGCCAAGTGCCTGGAATAGCCGACCGGAGATACCCGGCTGATAACGCATATTCTCACCGATAATGGCGACCACCGAAAGATCCTCTTCTATCTTAACCGGCGAGATGACCTTCATGCTCATTTCATACTCAAACTCCTCCTCTACACGCTTGCGGGCTTTATTGGCCGCAGCTGGCTGAACGGCAAAGCTTATGGAATGCTCTGAAGAGCCCTGGGTAATCAGGATGATGTTGATGCCTGCTGCTGCCAGGGAAGAAAACAGGCGGCCCGCAATACCCGGTACCCCAAAGAGCCCGCTACCCGACAGGGTCAGCAGCGCTACGTGGCTGATGGAGGAAATCCCTTTCACCGCATGCCCGTCCGGATCTGCATGATCGGAAATCAGCGTGCCCTCAAAAGACGGATTAAAAGTATTTTTAATATAAAGTGGTATCTTCTTGAGCAGCGCCGGCTGCAGGGTGGGCGGATAAATGACCTTGGCGCCGAAGTGAGACATCTCCATCGCTTCTGCGTAGGTCATGCTCGGGATGGTAAAAGCCCGTTTCACCTTGCGGGGATCAGCCGTGAGTACGCCATCGACATCTGTCCAGATTTCAATCACGCTTGCATCAAGCCCGGCGGCAATCAGGGCTGCGGTGTAGTCTGAGCCGCCACGCCCAAGCGTAGTTGTCAATCCCCCTTTGGCAGAGGCCACAAAACCAGTTACAACCTGTACGTCCGGGTGCTGCGCATAGTGCTCGCGGATTTTCTGATAGGTCAGTTTGAAGTCCACTCGTGCCGAGCCGAATGCTTTATCAGTCTTAATGACCCGACGCGCATCCAAATAGCTCGCACTAATGCCGCTTTGGCGCAGGACATTAGCGATAATGAAAGCTGAGTTTCGTTCTCCAAAGCTTAGCACGTAGTCCATCGTACGCGATGAGGCTTCCCGGACCAGGAAAACACCATAGAGCAAATTCTTGAGGACCTCATGGCTGCGCTCCAACTCCGGGAGCACTATAGCCTGGAACTCTTCATTGAGCAACTCGGTGACGGCATCCCGGTGCCTTTGCCGGAAGGCACTCGCTGGGAAGGGTTCTTCGGAGGCGAGGCGGACAGCGTCTCAGAATACCCCGATAAGTTATATGCACGAAGGACTTTAGAATTAAACAAACAGTCAAGAGGGCTTTAATGGAAAAAGGTTTAGAAAAAGGACGATGATTCGGGGAAAGGAGAGGCTTTATGTGTGCATTATGGGATGATCCACCGTTCGTGAGAGATCCGTCGGAAAATATTCCGGAAGGGATGTTCCGAGTGAGCGAGTTGGACACATGGGATCACGATGAATGGGGCCGCGGGGATTTTAAATCTCTAGAAGAGGCGGTTCAGCGAGCCCGGACGCTTCGCGCAAAAGATGGTAGCAAGGTTTATCGGGTTTGGAGCGATCAGCGACAAGTTGTGTACACGGCAAAGTGAAAAGGGTGCAGAATGGCGGATTTACAAAGAGCAATTGAGATAATCGATAGAAAAGCGATTCCCTTCAACTCAATCTGATGAGCCAATCTATTTCAGAACGTGTGACATTATGAATCTTTTCGATCATCTATTTCGTGGTTGGGCAACAGGAGCAACGGCAAAATTAAAAGAAGTCGTCAGTGAAATAAAAACAGATATCGAATTATTATCTGAAATTTCTGGTTTTGAGAAAAAGCATTCTGTGAGAGATATTTTGAAGATGAAGAAAACTCTGATGCGTCAGAGGGATGTTTTTTCAAAAGTTCTCATTAATGATGGATATAATATT
>CAZNHN010000105.1:0-18730 GCA_964572415.1 uncultured Phaeodactylibacter sp. | reverse complement strand
TTTGTTGTGGGTGAGAATGAGGGTCGGGCGGTTTAGCCGGGCAATGGCGTTGGCCATGGTAAAGGTCTTACCGGAGCCGGTTACGCCGAGCAGTACCTGCGCCTGTTCTCCCCCTTCCACACCCTGAATAAGCTGCTCAATGGCCTGTGGCTGATCGCCGGTGGGGCTGAAGGGGGATTGGAGATTGAAGGGCATAGAAATTTGTTATTTATTCTTCTTCCTGCGTTTGTTCCGTAAGCTCCTGTTCCAGTAGAGCTACAAGGTTTTGGATATAGGACTTTGGCAAATTATCTAAGTCTGATTTGTCGAAAAGGTCAAGTAAGTAGACTTCCTGGCTTTCGGTATCTGCTATTCTGCTGTAAAGGAAAGTGATAACTCGCAGGCCGCCACTTTTGCCTTTTCCTTTGCTTTTACAGCTAGCCTTATCTTGTAAGTGTTTTCGCCAATTTTGATGCCTTTTACAGGGTTCTCCTCCAGCTCGGTAATCAGCCCTAGTAAATCCTTTTTTAATGACCTGTATTTTTTGCTCAACCGCTTGGCTGTCTTTTTGAACGTGGAGGTCAGGTAAACTACAACCATCGGGGCAAAGATTAAAGCGCTTCAATAAAAGACCGAGCCTCTTCTTTAGGCACTTCCCCCTTGATCATTTGCGCCACTTCTGCATAGGCCTTTCTCAAAGGAGTGTTTACAGTGCTCATCTTTTCGAGCTTCAGCAAATCTTCTTTTAACTTCAGCCAGTCTTCGAGTTGTATTTTAACGGCAGTTGTTGCACCGGAATCATCCGTTATGTATTCAAGCTCAATATTTTCTAAAGAGGAAACCATATCGATAAGCTTTGAGAAGTGATGTAGGTCTAACTATAAATATACAACTTTTCCGCACCAAACGTTCGCCCTTAACGCTTACGGGCCACCAACAGCCCATCTCGGATCGGCAGCAGCAGATTGTCCACCCGCTCGTCTTCCTGCAGTGCTACATTAAAGGCGTGCAGCTGCTTCGTGTCGGCATCGGTTTCCCGGAGACCGGTAGCCACTTTGCCACTCCAGAGGACGTTGTCGGCAATAATCAGCCCGCCGGATTCCACCCGGTCAATGATGAGGTCGTAATAGGCCTGATAGTACTGTTTGCCGGCATCAATGAACACCAGGTCGAAGGTGCCGGGCAGAGTGGGGATGACCTGCATGGCATCGCCAATATGGACTTCTACCTTGTCTTCCAGTCCCGCTTTTTTCAGGTACTTCCGGATGAGGTACTCCAGCTCGGGATTCGCTTCTATGGTACGTACCTGGCCATCCTTCGCCAGCCCTTGCGCCAGGCAGATCGTGGCGTAGCCGGTGAAGGTGCCAATTTCCAGTACAGACTTTGGGCGCTGCAGTTGGCTGAACAATTTAAGCAGCTGGCCCTGCAGGGCACCGGAAAGCATCTGCGGGGCAAGGGTCCTGAGGTGCGTCTCCCGTTCCAGCTCATACAAAACCGGATCGGGAGGCGCAGACCATTGCTCACAGTAGTCGAAAATAGTAGCGTCTAATCGTTGCATATTCGAATTAACGCTTACTGAAGGAAGAGGTTGAAAGGCTAAAGCTGCTTCGTCAGTTCCGCCAGGTCTACCTTAGTAATAAGGTGGAAGTTCTCCCGGAAAATTTTGATGGCAATCGCCAGCAGGACAATTCCAAAGACTTTACGGAGCACATTGGCACCGCTCTCACCCAGCTTTTTGCTGATCCAGTCGCTGCTGCGCAGTACCAGGAAGACAATCAGGGTGTTGAGGACAATGCCCAGGGCAATGTCTATAGGAGCGTATTTGGCCTTCAGGGTCAGTATAGTAGTCATAGTACCGGCACCTGCCAGCAGGGGGAAGGCAATGGGCACAATCGTCCCGGTTTTTTCCTCCAGGTGATCGTCCCGGAACAGCGTAATGCCCAGCACCATTTCAATGCCCAGCAGGAAGATAATGATGGAGCCCGCTACGGCAAAGGACTCCACGTCCACGCCGAACAGGCCCAGCAAATGGCGGCCGGTTAGCAGGAACAATAGCATCAGCACCATAGCAATCAACGATGCTTTAGCCGATTCAATCTTCACGCCCCGCTTCTTCATATCGATAATCAGTGGGATAGAACCAATGATATCGATGACAGAAAACAGGATTAGAGATACAGAAATGAGGTCTTTTGGATTAATCATGTTGGATGTTGTGTTCATGGTTTCTCAAAAAAGCGCGCAAAGGTATGCCCGAAATTTTGAAAAAGTAAACCCCGGCAGGATTAATTGTGGGTTAAGATTTTCGCTGATTTAAAAGAGCAGCAGATGCAAGTCAAACAGCTTCACAATAGCCAGTAAAACCACGGCTACCAGCAGGCGGTGCGCCCATACATTAGCCTGAGGGTAGGTCGCTGCGTAGTGTGCAGTAAAAAAGCCCCCAATCGTTTGCCCCACCGCCATGAGCAGCCCCACCTTCCAGTCGATGAGCCCCTGCCATTGAAAAACCAGGATGACGAGAAAGGTGTAAGCGCCCACTACAAAGACCTTGACGGCATTAGCATCAACCAGGCTGTACCGTGCATACAACACCATCACGGCCAGAAAAAACACGCCCATGCCCATCTGAATAAAGCCGCCGTAGAACCCCAGGGCGAGATAGAGTGGAATGGCAATCCAGGGATTGGTCTGCTTGCTAAGGTCTGTCTCCCGCAGCCAGCGCTTAGGCTTTACGAGAATAACAATAAACATGACGATCATCAGAAGGCGGAAGACGCTGCGGAAGGCTTCGTTGCTCACATTCACGGCCACCGCTACGCCGCCTATTGCTCCAATTATCGTAAACAGAATGGGCAGGCGGCTGCGGTAAAGATCCAGCTTCCCACCCCTAAAAAAGGCATAGGAGCCTGCCGCACTCTGCGTAAAAATGCCGACGCGGTTGGTACCATTGGCGAGGTTGCCGGGCAGCCCCAGCAGTTCGGTCAGAATGGTGAGCGTAATAGCTGAACCATTGCCCGCCAGTGTGTTGATGCTGCCGGCCAGAGCACTGCCAAAAAAAACGATAAGGAGGTGTTGCCATGAAATATCCATAGCTGCCAAAGGTAGTGGTTTCCGGCTTAGGGCTTCTCGAAAATTACACCAATACTTATCGGAGGTAGGCTCTGAGTAAATCCATCTCCACACGCAGGTCATGGCCCGGATGGTGCTGTACATACCTTAGCAAGCCCACATCCTGCGCGAAGAAAAGCGTATCATTACGAATTTCCGGAGTACTCTGCCCGTCAGGTGTATACAGGTACACCTCCATGGCGTAGGCCCGGGTGGAATAGGTGCCGTAGGGCGTAGTTATTAAAGGTCCCTGATCAATGCTGCCTGTTGCAGATTGTGCGTTTTCAGGAAGTAGGCTGTGAGGCACGCTGAAGATGCTCTTGTTGATTTGAGTGGAGAAGTAAAGCTGGCCGGAGGTGTCTACGGCTTCAGGGCCGGAAACCCGGAGAACGGACTCGAAAGCCGCGCCCAGGCGAGTGCCTTTTTGTACGTGGTAGAGTGCCCGGTCAATGAAGGTATCGGAGGCGACATGAATGCTGTCCAGTTTGGAAAGTGAAAGGGTGTCTCCGGTCTGTAAATTAATATTCCGGCTTTGATAAACCCAGGCATTGCCAGGGCTAAGCTGTAAGTACTGATTAGCAGGTACCGATGGTGGTAGCGTTGGTGCCGGCTCAGGCAGTGGCGCGTCTTTGCTGCATGCCCAGAAAGCCATTAAAAGCAACATTAAAGCGGCGCGGTTGAATATCATAGGTCGTTTTCTCGATAATCGGTTCGTATTATAGAGCCTTTTGAAGCTCAATTCGCTTCCTGAAGCTCAAAAACTAACACTCTTATGCAGAATTGACGGAAAAATGGGAGATGTAATGAGCATATGGCCTAAAAAACCGTTGTATAATAAATAGCTGAAAATCAAAAGATTAAATATGAAAAGGGACGGAAGTCACGTATCAACTTACGAACACGAAGATATCCTGTCATGGGCAGAAGCCCGGGAAGCCCGGCCAGTCGAGGTGCGCAACTTCGATGGTGAGAAAATTAACGACCGGGTCCGGTTCCGTTTTCCGGGGGAGGAATACCCTGATGAGTCAGATCTGGAATGGGATCAGTTCTTCGACATCTTCGACCGCGAACAACTTGAATTTCACTTTGAGGATATTGCTGATGAAGCATTGGAAAACAGAAACGTTTATCAGTTCCGCCCGAGGTCTTACTGATCCGAAATTTGTAAAATATTAGTTTGGTTTAGTCGATCAGGTGTGTGGCATATGCTGCGCACCTGATTTTTTATGGTACCTTTTACTTCTGCTGCAGCCATTGCTGAAGCTGGTCAAAGGCGGCATTCATTTCCGGGCAGCAGGCTTTGACAAAAGCTTCATCAAGCGATTTGTTTTTGTAGGTGGTGCGGGCAAGCTGAAGCGCCATTGCACCATTAAAATCTACGTATGATAGTCGGGCCGTCAGTTCTTCAGAAGGCCGGCCGAAGTCATAACTGGGCAGCAGGGCGATACCGGTATCTTCCAATAAGCGCTCACAGAGCTGTCCGCTGTTGCTGATCCCTTTATTACTCAGATTGGTTTGATAGAACGAAAAGTTTGGGAACAGGTAAAAACCACCTGCCGGCTTGGGCGCGAACACCCGCATCTGAGTCAGGCGGCCGTGGAAATACCGGCCTACACTCCTCAGGATACGCTGTGCATCCCTAAGATACTGGTCAATTTCCTCGTGGGGGCGGAAAGCTTCCACCGCCGCATACTGTATGGGTGCACTGGTAGAGGTAAAGGTCTCGCTGGCCACAATAGCCATGGCATCAAGCAGCCACCGAAGTTCTTCCGGAAAGACAAACATGCCCAGCCGCCAGCCACCCGCACCACACCATTTCGAAAGCCCACTGCTGATGATGGTGCCCTCAGGGTAGTACCGCGCTACGCTAACATGCTGACCGGAGTGGTGCAGCTCTCCGTAAATCTCATCTGACAGCAGAATCACCTTGTATTTGCGGGCTACCTCTGCGATTTTTTTTAGCCGGTCTGCTGTGTACGTGGCACCGGTGGGGTTGGCCGGATAGTTGAGAATGACAATGCGCGGGCGCTCAGGGTCAGTTTCACAGAGGCTTTCCAGTTCCTCCGGTGTCAGGCGCCAGTCGTTTTCCTGATGAGTCTTCACCCAATTGACCCGCCGCCCCAGGATGATGGCTTGTGGAGAATAAGAGACCCAGCTGGGTGTCGGAATGACCAGGTCGCCGTAATAAGCGAGTTGGAGAATAAAGAGGAGTTCCTTTGAGCCTGGCCCGATGAGCACATCTTCGGCGGTACGCTTTATGCCCTGCTGCCGCTCGTAAAAACCGGCAATAGCCTGCCGTAGAGCCGGTAAGCCCTTGACTGGAAGGTAGTCCTTCTCATGGGCGTGCTGCCGCAGGCTTTCCACTACGGGTTCCGGCACCGGGAAAGGGGATTGCCCAAAGCCCAGTTTGTACACTTGCCGCCCCTGCTCCTGCAGTTCACGGGACTTTTCGTTGATGGCTAAGGTTGCGGATTTCTTCAGCCCCCGGATATTGAGGTTGAGGTCGATGCGGACATTTTGCCGTTTTGCCACGATGCGTTGTTATTGGTTTATAGGGTTCAAGTTATCAAAATTTGGAATAAAGAGCCCCTGAAGCGTCGTTCTATCTACACTTCAGGGATCTTATTGGCTGTCTAGCTTATTTAGTTCAGTGCGGCTCCCTGCGCTATGCCATTTGAAATGCTTTTGGATGGCTTAGTGGATTTTGCTGGTCGAATGATCGGATACTCTTCCTCAAAGAAGAACCGTTCCTTACCAAAAGCAGGGTAGAGGTCATCCAGCCATATCGCTTTTGGGTCATACCTGGCAAAGAAGGGCCGCGCCACCCAGTCCGGATTGCGCCCCTGAAGGAATTGCAGGGTGAAGACTTTTTCACCAGCCACCTCGCTTACACCTACGATGTGCACCTTGCCGGGCCCTGCTGACATCGACGGGCCGCGCACAGTCCGTGCAATACCACTGACCCGCTGATATGCTCCCCGGAAAATGCGCCAGGCGCGTTCGAGAGATACCGCAAAGTAGTCCTGAGCTCCGGTATCCCGGGCGACAAAGAAGTAATACGGTACACAGCCCAGTTCCACCTGTTCCTGCCACATTTCAGCCCAGGCATCCGAGTTATCATTGATTTTGCGCATGACGGGCGACTGTGTCCGGATCATGGCACCGGTATTGAGGATACGGTCAATCGCGGTCTTCACTTCATCGGTGCGCAGCTCTGCGGGCGCATTGAAGTGGCCCATGAAGGCAATATGCAAGCCTGCCTTTTTGGCTTTCTCAAAAACGCGCAGCAGCTCATCTGCGTCATTGTCCTGTGTGAAACGTTGTGGCCAGTAACCGAGCGCTTTGGTGCCAAAGCGGATGGTACGGAGGTTGGGTAGCTTCGCCTCAATCAGCGCATCAATATAAGCACTGATGATTTTGGTCTTCATAATCAGTGGGTCGCCCCCTGTGAACAGGATGTCTGTCACGCGCGGATGAGCACGCAGGTACTTAATGACCAGCTCAGTGTCCCGCATAGCAAACTTCAAATCGTTCATGCCCACAAACTGAGGCCAGCGAAAGCAGAAAGTGCAGTAGGCATGGCAGGTCTGCCCCTGACTGGGGAAGAAGAGCATCGTCTCCCGGTATTTATGCTGTACACCGGTGAGCTCAGTGCCATCAATCTGCGGCATATTTTGAGAGCGTTGCCCGGCCGGGTGCGGGTTCAGCTCCATTCTTATTTTGTTAGCGATCAGCTTGAGTTCAGGTTTGCGTGCACCGGCGCGGATGGCGCTCGCCATTTCTTTGTAGTGTTGGGGTTGCAGCATGTCCCTTTGCGGGAACGTCAGAATATAAATAGGGTCCTCCTGGTAATTGTTCCAGTCAATCAGTTGCTCAACAACGTAATTATTAGCTTTAAAAGGCAGAACATTGCCCACGACCTCGATATCGAATAGCTCTTCTTCGGAAAGATGTTGTTGCAACTGAGGGATTTCCCGGAAGTTCCGTAAAGTATAAGCGCTGTATTTTTCCATGGCTCCTAAAAATTTTAGATTGTAAAAAGTGTTGAGACAAGAGTAAGGAGCCGGTTATTCCGGAGGGATGTCAATGAATTTTTGACCGCCCCATGTACAATGACGGCTTAGCAGGTAAAATAGTCTGGTTTTGGAATGCATCATACGCGATTTGTTTATGGCGTTTAGAAATGGGTATACGTTTCCAGTGGTCTGCTCGTCAATCCAAAAGCAGTGAACGTGGAGGGAGCTGTTCATACAGGCCCTCTAATGCTTTGTTTGCTTAGGGTAAGTGCGGGGCACTTGCAGCAAAGATTATCCTATAGGCTGTTGCTGTAGCGGAAGGAGCAGGGGACAACGTTTAAACGGCACCCGTTCGATGCCTTAACATTTAGCTTCATGCAGGTGGCGGACTGGTTTTGAGGCGCTGAAAAAGCACAAACGGTCACCGGCTGCAAAGACGTGCAGCGTTGAGATTTGCATGAATGGTATTTTGAAATGCTAAGGAAGGGGAATGACCCCTCTAAGCTCCATTAGTGATTCACAAGATAAGAAAAATAATGGATATTTTTGCGCGGGATTAGCCTGCAGAGTGCAGAAAATTGGTGCACCGTATGGGGCTCAAATATGCGGTGCACCAGTGGACGCTTAGAAAAGCTTTTGATAAGCAATACTAATTGTCATGCGGAGATACTGTAAGGAGTTGCTAATTAGCGTGGATAAAGGTTAATCTTCATCCTCATCGCCTTCCTGCAGGCGCAAGTCTTGCTCGTCTATATCCGTATCTTCATCCTCTTGCATGCCTTCCAGGCTGATCATATCATCATCGAGCCCATCTATATCATCATCGTAGGCACCATCTACATCAAATTCGTCCTCATCGTCAAGGTCAACCGGTTTGACAGGTTTTGCGGCTGTTGATTTCCGGATCACACGGGTAATCACTTTGTTTTTTGCCGGTTTAGGTGGCTTGCGCTTTGGCTCATCGTCTTCATCGTCTTCAGGCGTACTTACCGGACGGGTAGAGACAGGAGGCTGGGTTTTAGCCGCCAGGCTTTTTGTTGTGGTTGGTACCGCCCGCAACCGCTTTTTATCGATAAGCTCGCCGGTGACGGTGCAAATGCCGTAGACTTTATTCCGGATCCGGATCAATGCATTCTGTAAGTCCTGAATGTATCGGCGCTGACGGATAGCCATATTGTTTAGCATTTCAACATCACTGCCTGTGCTACTGTCGTCCATCCAGTCCACACCATGGTCATCGCCGGAGTTTTCGGCAATTTCCAGTATTTGCTCTTGCAGGGAGTTCAGCTGTGCTTTTGCTTTTTCGAGCTTCGATTCAATGAGTGCTTTGAATTCTTCAAGCTCAGCATCGGAGTATCTTACTACTGTATTAGCCATCGTTCTAAGGTTTGCAGATTAGGGATAGCAGTTTTGCCGCTATTTTGCGGGTGCAATCTGAAGTATTCTTTTGAAATAGTCAAGCATTATTATCGAATTATAGCTCCACATTATTCTAAATATACGCTTAACATACAAAGTTTGCAGCACTTTTTCCAGTATCGTAATTTTGTCAAAAATAATATGACAGACGAAGGCTACATCAAATTTTCGGCTGACTGGCAGCATGCACCGCCTTTTTCGGCACCAGAAATCGCACAGCTTAATGCTTTTCGGCAGGAGCTTTACGAAATAGGACTGATTGGAGCTTATGAGAATGGCATTGGTTTCGGGAATATCAGTTGCAGAGCAGAGAGTGGTGGCTTGTTTTATATTTCTGGTTCTAAAACAGGCAATTTCGCCGAATTGGATACCTGCCACTACGCTTTGGTTACTGACGTGAGGGCTTCCGAAAACCGACTAAGCTGCATTGGCCCAATCATTGCGTCTTCCGAGTCCATGAGCCACGCCGTTATCTATGAAGAGTGCCCCGATGTGAATGGGGTAATCCATGTGCACGACCTCCACCTTTGGCAGAGCCTGATGCATAAGGTACCTACTACTGACGCCTCTGCACCCTACGGCTCTCCGGAAATGGTGGAAAGTATCCGTCGGCTATTAGGAGAGACCAGCCTTAGAGTGAGTAAAATCTTCGTGATGGAGGGGCACGAGGAAGGCATTTTTACTTTCGGGACGGATCTTTCTGAGGCTATGGCCGTTCTGAAATCTTACGTATAAAAAATGCCCCCGCGACGACGGAGGCACTTGACATACAATTAGAATCCCATGATAAAAAGTTACACCACTTTTGTGGTGGAATTGCGTTCTTTACAGGTGCTGAATAAACGTTTGCCCCCTCAGTATAATTGCATAGGGCAGTAGGAATCTGATGGGAAAATGTGTTTTTGGGACAAACTCCAAGGTATGTCACTTAAGAACGCTATTTTTAGCGTATATTGTTACTTCTTTTGCATCTCCCGTCACAATGAAGCACACTCAATATTTTATCTAAATCCATAAAACAATTGCATTATGTCTGTAAAGGCGAAATACCAACCTGTACTCGATCTGGGCGAAGAGCTTGATATTAAGGATGGCCACGTTGAGGAGCTGGATGGCGTGCTCAAGGTAGGCGGTACCGCAAGCACACAGTACCATAAGAACCTGCTTTGGGACAAAATCAAAGAAATTGGTGGCGAAAATCCTTCTGATATTCAGGCGGACATCAAAATTGCCACTGAAGACTACTTCCACAAGCACACGGTGAAAAGTGGGGACAGCCTTTCTAAAATCGCGAAGCACTACTACGGCGATGCGTCTAAGTATATGGTGATCTTCAATGCGAATACGGATCAGCTGAAAGACCCTAACCTCATCCATCCGGATCAGGAGCTGACCATTCCTTTCCCGGCTTAAGCTGCGGGAAAAATTACAAACAGATCAGGCTGCGTACCCCTTCAGGTACGTGGCCTGTAGCTGTTTAAGAAAGGACCGTCTTCAGGATACTATGTGCGTTGATCTCCGGAAAGTTGTCGATATGATAGCGATAGAAGATCAGCAGTTTATCGAGTAACCCCTGACGCATCTGCCGGTCGATCCTGACTTCATGGCACTGGCTATAGCCGCACCGCAGCAATTGATAAAGCACCTGGCTGGTGACAGTGTCAAGGCATTGGTGGTTGCTCTCTTTGCTGCTTGTAAACAAGCCCTCCTGCAGGTCAAAGTAAGGCGTTTCCTCCGACCATGAGCCTCCCGGGACAAAGCCCAGGTGAAAGCTCAGTTCCAGCAGGAAATGGAGGTGAAGGTTGGCAATAGGCAAAGCGGTCTGATCCAAAAACTGAAAGGTGCGGAACAGGAACTCAAACAACCGGGGGTTCTCTTCGGGCTCCCGGATCGACTTACGGGCAACCTCTGCGATAAACAACCCCACGGCACTTTTACGGACCTCAAAAGGCAATGACTGATACACTATTGCGCTTTTGATCTCCCGGATACGGTTGAGCCCCTTTTCATGTTTTTCATAAGCTACCATATCTACCAGAGACATAACCTGCAGCAGCCCCGGGCTGATCCGGGCATTTTTCCGCCTTACGCCAGGCACCAGATAACTGCGCATGCCCCGCTCCTCCGTGAAGATATCCACGATAACGCTCGACTCGCTGTATTTGATCGACCTGAAAACTATGCCCCGGGTTTTAATCAGCACTTTTCCTGTTTTTCCATAGTAATTGAGTTTGTGCCCACAAACTCTAATCTACACCAATTCATCGAAAAACCATCCGGGCTCATCCATATAACTGGACAGGTGCAACCTTCCGGGCTTACCTTCGTCTATATAGAAAAGCAACAGCCTCACCCGTTGTTGTGATTCATCCGACATAAAAGAAAATTATGAAAACCCTATTCCTGACAACCCTGTACCTGGGGTTTAGCATTGCCGTCTTGGCATCTGTTGACCCTTCGCTCCCTAAACCGGAATCCTGCCTTGTAGCTCCTGTTCTTGCAAAGCACCTGCCCAATGGCATTTGGTCAGGGACAAACGCGGACGGGCAAAAGCTTTCAATCGTCTTTTATGAAAATGGGGTTGCGCAGTGGAACGAAGGCAATGGCCAGGCTCCTAAGGTAGCCTTATACGACTGGGAAGTTATCCCGGGCGTTGGCGGCTGCGCGTTCTTACAAATGACAGATCAGGCCTCCGGTGCTGCCTACAGCTATGCCGTGGATGTGGAATGTAATCAAATACAGTTGATCGCTACAAATTTTTCATCACATTCCCTGCAACAGGTGAAAGCCGGAAATGCAGAACAACGCAGGCAGCTGCTTAGTGGCGCATGGGGCAATACCACTTACCCCTTTGATGTCTCCCGCCGGAAGGCACCCGATATGGAAGATGCTTATCTGCAATATCAGTTTTTTAAGGATGGCTCTTTCGTACGTAAACTGGGCAACCGAAACCGGCAGTTGGAGGAAACAGGCACTTACCTGGTCAGCGATGACGGGCATTATGTACTGTTGCAATTTGACGAAGGCTGCATTACCGTGGTGGCACTCAAGTACCTGCAGCTTGACGAACTGGTACTGCAACATGTGCTCCGTTGTGAAGATCCGGTCTTTGCCACGGGCAGAAAAGATTTCTACTTCAACAAGCTATAAATATATTTCCTGTTTTAGAATTTCGGCTTGGTCACGGAGGGCATTCCCCTGCCGTGGCCATCTTTTTTGACCTGCCTGCTACAGCGTTCTTGAGAATACTTTCACCAAACCATCCGCCCCTTTTTCATAGACCCGGTTCCCCTGATACCGAACCTGCACATCTGGTTCGATATTCCCTCGCAGGACCTGTTCCTGTAGAGTTTCGGGATTGTAGGCGCGGGCCCGGCGGTCACTGTACAGGATCAATTTGCTGTCCTGCAGTTGCAGGGACACCACATCCGGATAGGGGAGGAGCTGATGGAACTGCCCGAAATTGTCGAAGACATAGATACCCTGCCCCGGACAGTTGAGATATACGATGTTGTTGTTGGCAAGAAGCTGTGTCGCTTTTGGCGGAGCATCAAGCAGCGCACTCAGGTTGTCGCTTTGAACCAGCACTTCGCCATTTTGACCTACCTTTTTCAGCCGGAACGCTGCCTGATCATAGACCCAGATATTATTGTCCGTAGCCAGGCCAATAGCCGTTGCGTTAAAGATGCCCGCTGTGAAGAGCTCAAGCACTCCGGTTTCATTCATAGTGCGGTCTAAAATAGCCACTACCTGTAATTCCGGATAAAACAAGAGCAGGTTGAAGGGATCAGTAGGGTCAACATACTGCAACCCACCCCGGGTATTATTGTTGAAATGGAATTGCTCCCGCCCGTCCGGCCCGTATTTGTGCACCCGGTTATTGCTATCAATTACATAAACATTCTGCAACTTATCCGTAGTAAAGTCGCGACAAGGCGCTGGCAAGGTATGCAAGTGCTTTTGAACACGCCCTGTATCAAGCCCCCCCCACTGCCCACTGCCCCACTGCCCACTGCCCCACTGCCCACTGCCCACTGCCGACTCAACACCTACCCACTGCCCCACTGCCCACTCAAAACCTACCCACTGCCCCACTGCCCAACTCCACACCAGAAAACTACCCACCACCAAAAACCCGACCTTCTTCATTTTCAAAAAAAGCTAAATTGACAAAATCACCATCGAAGACAGCGTAAGAGTTACTGTAGAGCCACTCCCCCAGATTAATATAACGGCTGTGCCCGTTCTTTAGCGTGTATTCAATAGGAAGATGCCGATGCCCGAATACGAAGTAGTCGATAGGCTCCGTTTCCAGTTTGCGGTTAGCATAGGTAATCAGCCATTCCCGATCCTCGCCCAGGAAATCTCTCTCTTCGGGATGATCCGCTGCCCGGCTGCGTTGTGACCAGAAGTTAGCCAGCCCAATCCCAAAGTTTGGATGTAGCCGCTCAAACAGCCATTGACACGCCGGATTAGCAAAAACTTTCTTGATGCGCTTGTAACCATGATCCCCCGGCCCCAGCCCGTCACCGTGCCCAATCAGGAACTGCTTACCCATAATCTCCCGGCGGATCGGTTTGCGGTAGGTCGGAATACCCAGTTCTTCTTCAAAGTAGCGGAAAATCCACATGTCGTGGTTGCCGGTAAAAAAGTAGATGGGAATACCCTCATCGCGCAGCTCCGCCAGCTTCCCTAATAGCCGCACATGCCCCTTAGGCACTACGGTCGTGTACTCAAACCAAAAATCAAATACATCTCCCACCAGGTAAATCGCCGCCGCATCTTCGCGGATATACTCCAGCCAACGGACAATTTGCTTTTCCCGCTCACTACTCGTCAAACGGCCATCAATCCCTAAGTGAAAATCGGAAGCAAAGTATACTTTTTGCATAGGCTATCATCTACCCCCACAAAAGTAAGTAAAACTCCCCGACTGCCAACTGCCAACTCCCCACTGCCAACTGCCGAACTGCCGAACTGCCCACTGCCCACTGCCCACTGCCAACTGAAGAACTCCCTACTCCCCCTCCATAACCGTCCCACAATTATCACAGGAACGTAGCTCCTCCGAAGCCATAAAGTTCTGAATAGCCGCCTTCAACTGCGTAACGATATCCTCCAGCGGGAAAGCCTCTTCGTGCAATTTATGGTTGCAATTTTCACAGAACCACATCAGCTTGTCCATCTCGCCCTCCCGGCGGTAGCGCTCAATGACGAGCCCAATGGTATTCGAAGGACGTTGCGGAGAGTGTGGGATACGCGGTGGCAGCAGGAACATTTCGCCCTCTTTGATAGGAATATCCTCTGGCTCTCCGGCTTCATTGATGATCTTCAGGGTGATGTCGCCCTCAATTTGATAGAAGAGTTCTTCCCCTTCTTCCCAATGATAATCCTTACGCCCGTTTGGCCCGCCTACGACCATGACAATGTAGTCATCGTTGCCTTGGTACACTTGCTTATTGCCCACGGGAGGCTTAAGGAGATGGCGGTTGTCATCTACCCATTGCTGAAGGTTGAAAGGTTTGGCTAATGGCATAAATTAAGTTTTGTATGAAATTCTTTAAATTTAGCCGGAATATACAAAACACACTCCATGAACTTAGACTTGAGAGGGAAAAATGCGCTCGTCTGCGGCAGCAGTAAGGGTATTGGAAAAGCCGCCGCTTTTGAACTGGCAGAGCTGGGGGCAAACGTGACCCTGGTCTCCCGTTCGGCTGATAAGATGGCGGCCATCACCAAGGAAATGGCACGGGTCAAAGGGCAGCAGCATGACTTTCTGGCTGCCGATTTTACCGATACCGCTGATCTGCGAAAGAAGGTCCGGGGGCTCACCGCGACCAAGCCTATCCACATCCTGGTCAACAATACTGGTGGCCCTCCCGGCGGGCCGATCACTGAGGCCGAACTGGAGGAATTTACCAAAGCCTTCACTACACACCTCATCTGCAACCACCTTCTGGCGAAAGCCGTACTTCCCGGCATGCGCAAAGAGAGCTATGGCCGCATCATCAATGTGATTTCCACTTCCGTAAAGGCGCCATTGCCTGGGCTGGGTGTGAGCAATACGGTGCGTGGAGCTGTGGGCAACTGGGCTAAGACCCTGGCCAACGAAGTGGGCGTAGATGGCATTACGGTCAATAACATCCTCCCCGGAGCTACCAATACCGGCCGACTGCAGGAAATTATTGAAAAAAAGGCTTCAGCGACAGGTAAATCTATAGAGGAAGTAACGGCTGCCATGCAGGGCAGCATCCCCCTGCAGCGCTTTGCAGAGCCTGGAGAAATTGGTGCTGCCATTGCTTTCCTGGCTACACCTGCAGCCGCCTATATCACGGGGGTAGCTCTGGCGGTAGACGGCGGGAGATTGAAAAACATGTAAAAACTTCTTCATGCGATACTTACTCCTTTCTTCGCTGATCTTGTTGCTCTTTAGCTGCGAGGAGAAGCCTCCCGTTGAACCTTCCCGCTTTGAGCCATTCACTTACAAGAGTTCTGAGCTGACCGAACCGAAAAGCGGGCAGGTGTACTTACCTCCTTCCTACTTTACAGACACACTGCGGCAATACCCGGTGCTCTACATGATGGACCAGCAGAACCTTTTCTTTGACAGCCTGGCCTACGGCGGTGCCGCCTGGCAGATACACCGCACCACAGACAGCCTCTCCACGGCGGGGCTAATGCCTGAAGTCCTTATCGTTGGGGTTAACCACGCTGGTGAAAAGCGGTTTCAGGAATACCTGCCTGAAAAGCCTACCGCTCGCTTTGATAGCTTGCTTGAGGCGCGGGTGGGCGGCGCTGCCTTTTCTGATGCTTACCTGAAATTTCTCACCCGCGAGCTGAAGCCTTACATCGATCGCACTTACCGCACCAAACCAGGCATGGGGCATACCTATATTGGTGGCTCAAGTATGGGCGGGCTGATATCCATGTATGCGGTATGCGAGTACCCGGAGGTCTTTGCCGGTGCCCTTTGCCTGTCTACGCATTGGCCGGTTTCCCTGCAGGATGATACTCCGGAAGTGGCTCAGGCCATCATTGACTACTTTGCTGTCCATTTGCCGAAAGGCAAGCGCTGGTACTTCGACCATGGCACAGAGGGGCTCGATCGCTTCTACGCGCGTTATCAACAACGGGTGGACTCTGTAATGCAGGCGCAAGGGTATCAGTACTGGCAAAATTGGGCAACGCAGGTCTATCCCGGCCACGACCATAATGAGCGCTATTGGCGGGAGCGGGTGCATTTGGGGCTTCGCGGGGTGATTCAGGAGTAAAATTTTGCAAAAAATGCCTATTTTTCCCAAAATCAAACTAATGACCGATTACATGCAACGTCTGACAATCCTGGCGCTCCTAACTCTTTGGAGTGCCTCTCTTTTCGCCCAATCTCCCCTGCAGCGTGTAGAGCCGCCCAACTGGTGGGCTGGTATGAATAACCCTGAGCTCGAACTACTGCTCTACGGAGACAACCTGGCGCAGTACAAAGCTGCCCTGAGCGACTACAAGGGCGTGAAAATCACCTCCACGGTGCGGGTGCAAAACCCCAACTACCTCTTTGTCAACCTGGAACTGGCCGAGGGCGTGGAGCCAGGCACTTTTCAGGTGCAGCTGCTGGATGGTAAGGATATCGTGGCCTCCTACGACTACGAGTTGCAGGAGCGCGAACCGGGCTCTGCCCTGCGCGAGAGCTTTACGCCGGCGGACGTCATGTACCTCATTACCCCCGACCGCTTCGCCAACGGCAACCCGGATAATGATGCGGTGGCGGGCATGATGGAAAAGCCTGACCGTGACTTCAAAGGTGGGCGCCACGGGGGCGACATTCAGGGCATCATTGATCAGCTGGATTATATTGAGGACATGGGCTTTACGGCGATCTGGCTCAATCCGGTTTTGGAGAATGATATGCCTGACTACTCCTACCACGGCTACGCCGCTACCGATTTCTACAAGGTGGACCAGCGCTTTGGCAGCAATGAAGAGTACCTCGACCTCATTCAGCGGGCAAAAGATAAGGATATCATAATTATCATGGACATGATCCTCAACCACTGTGGCTCTGAGCATTGGTTCGTAAAGGATATGCCCACGGATGACTGGATCAACTTCGGAGGGGAATACGTCAACACCTCCCACCGCCGGAATACCGTGCAGGACATCCACGCCTCGGAGTACGACAAGCGCATGTTCTCTGATGGCTGGTTTGTGGAAACCATGCCGGACCTCAATCAGCGCAATCCGCTGCTGGCCACCTATCTGATACAGAATACCATTTGGTGGATTGAATACTCCGGCCTTTCCGGCATCCGGATGGACACCTACCCTTATCCGGATAAAGACTTTATGACAGAATGGACTTGTGCCCTGCGTGCTGAATACCCCAATTTCAACACCGTAGGTGAGGAGTGGGTCAACAATCCGGCTATCGTATCCTACTGGCAGGAAGGCAAGGACAACCACGATGACTACACTTCCTGCCTGCCGAGCCTGATGGACTTTCCCATTCAGTTTGCGCTTACGCAGGGGCTGGTACAGGAGGAAAAGCAATACGGCAGCGGGCTCATCGAGCTGTATAAAATGCTGACGCAGGACTTCCTCTATGCAGACCCCTACAGCCTTGTGACCTTCCCTGACAATCACGATATGGATCGCTTCTACACGCAGGTGAACGAAGACCTCGACCTCTTCAAAATGGGCATTGCTTACATCCTGACCCTGCGCGGTACACCTCAGTTGTACTACGGCACCGAAATCCTAATGGACAACGAAGGCTATCCCGGTGATCACGGTATCATCCGCACCGACTTCCCCGGTGGCTGGGCAGGCGATGAGGTCAACGGCTTCACCGGCAAAGGCCTGACTGAGGACCAAAAAGAAGCCAAAGCCTACATCAAAAAGCTGCTCAACTGGCGCAAAACCAACGAGGCCATCCACAATGGCAAGCTCATGCAGTTTGTGCCGGATGAGGGCTTCTATGTCCTCTTCCGCTACACCGATACCGGCAAGGTCATGACCATCCTCAATAAAAACCAGGAAGCCAAGCCCCTGCAGCTCGACCGCTTTGCAGAAATGCTGGACGGTACCAGGCAAGGCAAGGACATAATGACCGGGAAAGCCTACAAAACTTCAGGAACCATCAATGTGCCCGGTAAATCGGCTATGATCTTGGAAATCGAGTAACCCCCTATACGGTTAGCTCGTAAGGATTGGCGATGGTTTTTCGGCCGAATCGGCGGAGCAGTTGGGCTTCATTGTTGATATCCAGGTGCTCCGCTTTGATGATTTCCCGGACACGGGGCTGGCCTAAACCGGGAATGCGGATAAGGAAGAACGGCCAGAGAGACTTACTTTTATAGACCTTGTTTAGGTCGGGGAAACCTACGATAGGATAGAATTCATCAGACCGGGCTTTGAAGTCCTCACTGTAGGCGAAGGTCCATACGCCTTCCTCACAGCTCAGTTCTCCTACTTTCAAGTCCTTTAAGTATAGGGTAAAGCGCTGCTTTTCCTCTTTGGGGAGGTGGAGGTCAGAACCGGTGGATTGGTCCTTTTGGAATAGTTTGAGCAGCTTACTTAACATCGAATCTTTTATACTTGGGAACGAACAATTTCAAACCTTTTCCTGAGTAGCATTTTCGTCAACTCATACCTGTCTTCAGAAAATAGGAATTTAAATTCTTTATCAAGCAGTTGAATGACTTTCTTCTCATTTTGGTCGCTAGATATGCTTCTAACGATATTCTCGTAAACACTATTGTAACTAGAAAGATACGAAATAAGTTTGAAGTGGTTGATCGCTTTATCTGATTCAATGCTAATTCTGGGACATGCATCCTCTAAATATTTGAAATACTTTTTGAAAGATGGATCAGCTGTTTGTCGAAGAAAACTGCTGATTTTCTCTTCATAAAAATTCCAAAATAGTCCTCTGGATGAGTCGTAAATCGGAGCAATTCGTGGGGGCGGACCTGGCTTTTACAAGGGTCGTATCACTGCCCAATTGTAAAAATGCCTGTCATTATTACCGACTATTGCATCAAAGGTTAAAATGTAAACCAACTTCCTTAAAAGGTCCTGCCCATGAGTTGGAAACACGTCTAAGATCGCCTCTTCGATGAACTCGAAAGTAAATAGTTCTCGTGCTGTGGTTTTATCATTTGCTATTTCTTCTGCAAACGCTCGGTCTTCGAGGTAGTCTCCACATATTTCAG
>CAZNHN010000104.1:10852-18736 GCA_964572415.1 uncultured Phaeodactylibacter sp. | reverse complement strand
AGTGGCATGTGCAGGACTGGGTTATGGACTCCCCTGTACAAGACCTG
Source organism: uncultured Phaeodactylibacter sp. (assembly GCA_964572415.1). Taxonomy (GTDB): domain Bacteria; phylum Bacteroidota; class Bacteroidia; order Chitinophagales; family Saprospiraceae; genus Phaeodactylibacter. The sequence goes on along the minus strand of CAZNHN010000104.1, from coordinate 18,689 downwards.
CTCGATTACGATACCTATGAAGCCTTCGATCAGCAGATACTCCGGCAGATACGGGACAACCTCCTGAGTGATCAGCCCGACTATAAAAAAATGCTCGGTTTTATCAATCGCCGCCGGTTCACCTACTGGGCGGAAACGTATGAGGCCCACTACAAGGCGCTGGAGCACGCCATCTTGTTCCTGCAGGAACAGGATCAGTTAGACCTGCATTTCGCTGATGCTACAGATGCCGCTCAGCGATATTGCAAGCAGCTGTATCAAATCGATATGCGCTACCGCAACTTCATCCTGAGCTTTCAGCAGGCGGGGGAACAGGGGCTGCTCCTGGAGTTGCAGGAAAAGATAGAGCGCCTTTACACCAACCGGTATCTGCTCAAACTGGGCGACCGCTGGCAGGAAGTCCTGGGCGATGCTTCCAGGTTGAGATCTCTTGGTATTCGGCAGCAGCGGCAGTTCTGGAAAGAGGCGGTACAGCCGTTTCTGGACCGGGATAACCGGATCTTTGTCATCATCTCAGATGCCCTGCGCTACGAATCCGGTGCAGAATTAACGGACCGGCTTATGCAAGTGAGCCGGTTTGAGGCCAACCTGGAACCCATGGTAGCGGCAGCACCGACCTACACTCAATTGGGGATGGCTGCGCTATTGCCTCACGAAAAGCTGGAGCTGAAGCCGGATGGGGTGGTATGGGCAGATGGCGTAAGCACACAGGGCACCCGCAACCGGGATAAAATATTGAAGCAGGCAACACAAGGGAAAGCAATCGCCCTTACAGCAGCAGATTTCAAGAAAGCCACATCCCCTTCTCATGGCGGACGCAAATGGGTAGCGCCCTATCAGGTTGTGTACATTTACTCCAACACCATCGATAAGGCGGGCGAACAGGAGGAAGAAAAAGTCTTCCGCCGCACTGAGGAGGAGTTTGAGCATATCATTGAGCTGCTCACTAAAATTGCGAACATCAATGGCAATAATGTCCTGATCACGGCCGATCACGGATATCTGTATCAGTACACCCCTATCGCGGAGAGTGACTTTTCCAACGTGAAGGTGCAAGGGGATATCCACAAGCAGGACCGCCGCTTTGTATTAGGGCAGGGATTATCGGCTGAGAAAGGCGTTACGCTATCGGCTGCTGCCGAGTTAGAGCTGGAGGGGGAGCTCGAAGGAGCCTTTTCCAACTCAGCCGGTACGTCCACGGAGGGCTAAGTTTACAGGAGTGCCTGGTGCCTTTGATCCATTTCAAAAAGACGCGGAACAAGGCAGACGAAATCAGGGGGGTGGATGTGGAATTGATCAAAACGGTGAGCCGCATTACCACCTATCAGGTTGTGCTATCCTTCTATCAAACCCAGCCTGTAGGTGGCAAGGCTCGTCCACGCACTTTAAGGATTAGTTTTGTGGCGCCTTCCGGAAAGCTGATCTCCGATGCACAGCAAGTTGTTTTCAGCAGCACGGCTACAGAAGAGCGTTTAAGGGAGCAGAAACTGACTTTCCAGTTCACCCAGGAAGCGGAGCAGTTCCAAAATCAGGAGGTTTACCTTAGGATGGAAGACGAGTCGGGCAGCCGTTACCAGGAGTATGTCTTCACCATGCTGATCGCTTTTGACAAAGACTTTGATGAATTTGACCTATGACACCTACACTAAACGAAAAGATTAACGAACATTTTCCCGGGCGTGTGGTACGCAAAGACCTGACCGCTTTAGTGAAGGGTAATGCCGTGGTCCCGACTTATGTGTTGGAATACCTTTTGGGGCAATACTGCGCTACGGACGATGAAGCCTCCATTGAAAAAGGCGTGGAAAATGTGCGGACCATTATCAACCGGCACTATGTGCACCGGGAAGAAGCAGAACTGGTCAAGTCCACCATCCGGGATAAAGGCAATTACCGGATTATTGACCGCATCACCGTAGCGCTTAATGACCGCAGGGATGTGCACGAGGCTTCCTTTACCAATCTGGGGCTCCGCAAAGTGGTCATATCAGACGACTGGGTACGAAAGTTCCCGAAACTGCTCACCGGTGGCGTATGGTGCCTGATCGATATGGCTTACTTTCCCTCCGATGAGCGCGACTCCACGCCCTGGCTGATTGAAAAAGTCAAGCCAATACAGTTGTCTAATTTTGACTTCGGGCAATACAAGCAACAGAGAGCCGAGTTTTCAACAGAAGAGTGGGCCGATTTTCTAATGCAAAGTATTGGCTTCAACCCGGAGCATTTTGGGCAACGCAATAAGCTGCTGCAACTTACCCGCCTTATCCCCTTCTGCGAGCGCAATTACAACCTCATAGAGCTGGGGCCAAAGGGTACAGGAAAATCCCATATCTTCTCGGAATTTTCGCCTCACGGGATGCTGATTTCCGGAGGCGAGGTCACAGCCGCTAAGCTGTTTGTCAACAACAGCACCGGGCAGATTGGCTTGGTCGGCTACTGGGATTCTGTCGCTTTTGATGAGTTTGCCGGGCCTGATAAACGCATTCCTAAGGGGCTGGTCGATATCATGAAAAACTACATGGCCAATCAGAGCTTCAGCCGTGGGCGGGAGTCAATGGGTGCGGAAGCTTCCATGTCCTTCATTGGCAATACCAAGCGCTCGGTAGCTTATATGCTTAAGCATTCTGACCTGTTTGAACAACTCCCCCCGGCTTACTATGACACGGCTTTCCTGGACCGCTTGCACAGCTACCTGCCCGGTTGGGAAGTAGAGATTATCCGCGGAGAGATGTTTACCCAGGGCTTTGGGTTTGTAGTGGATTACTTAGCTGAGGTGCTGCGGTACATGCGCACGCTGGACTACTCGGATGCTTACAATGCTTACTTCAAATTAGACGACACCATCACTACCCGTGACAGGGTAGCCATCCAAAAAACGTTTAGCGGGCTTATGAAAGTTTTGTACCCGCATCAGTCGTGCACAAAAGAAGAGGTTAAAGAGCTGTTGGAATTTGCCATTGAGAGCCGCCGCCGCGTCAAGTTACAGCTCATGAAAATGGACGAGACCTTCCGGGAGCGGGAGGTTCGGTTTGCGTATAAGGATCTGGAGACGGGCAAGTGGGCGGAGGTGTTCACGCTGGAGGAGGTTCAGTATAATCTGGTGCGGGAGATGTCCGAGGAAGAGAATGAAGAATCTATGGCTGCTGAAGAGCATTCTGCTCAGGTAAAAGTGCCATCAGTTCCTGAACCGGAGGTCAAAAATGTAGTAATCAAAGAAAATCAGAAAGGGGTGAGTTATCATCGGCTTTTTGCTGCTTACCTGAAAGGCGCAAAGGAAATTCACCTGACAGACCCCTATCTGCGCAAGCTGCATCAGGTGAAGAACCTCAAGGAGTTCTGCGAAATGCTTTACCGGATCAAACCAGTAGGGGATGAAATCCGGCTCAAAGTATTCACTAATGCTGAGCCTGGTGAAAAGCAGGAGGCAGATAGCTATTTGATACAGGTGCAGAATAACCTTCAGGGCACCGGCATCAATATGGACTACGTAATAGAACCTACCGAGGCTCAACACGACCGCTATTTGGAAACCGATACCGGCTGGAAAATCATCCTCGGTCGGGGGCTGGATATCTTTCAGCGCTATGATTACAAGGATGCTTTCAATCTGGCTAATGCCTTACAGGAGGAGCGGATGTGCAAGCCTTTTGAGGTGACGTATGTGCGGGTGGGGAATACTTAGTGGATGCCTGGAGGTACACTGTTGTTATCAGCAGGAGTGTACCTAAAGATATCCACTAGGCATTCACGCTCCTTGATAATCGAAAAGGAGCTCAATCTTATCGTTACTTTAAGTCGTTTTGAGCGCATTCCTGTACATGCTAGAAATATCAAAAGGAATACGTGTAAGAGGAAATAAGGAGCCCTATCCATCAAGAATATCATCCGATCCAAAACCATTGCCTCTGGCCGGGAAGAATAATTGACGGTATGGCACATAAGTCTGAGTACTTTGGAATGACATGATAGTTATGGTTGCTTGATTTACAAATAGTTTATCCAGGGCAAAAAGCGATCAGGGCTTGCAGCGGTGATTGCTGTAAGCGGGTTCGTCGTTACCAGAAAAGATGTTTCAGCCGGGAAGTCTAATAATCAGGGTGTGTATCCAAAATTACTTTTAGGGTTAAGGGGCTGATTATTTAGCTCTACATTACTCCTTATGTCAGAAAAGTGGGTTGCGGTAACCCGGAATTGGATATTTTTTTTAACTTCGTTCATACCCACTTTTAATTTTCCACCTGATTCATATAGAAGAGCACTTTCGTTTCATTAATGCTATATCAGGTATCTCTGGATTTTACCCTGTATAGGTCTAAACTTACTGGTATATGAGACCAATTAGCCATGTAACCAAACTCTATTTATTGCTAGGCGCCTTTGTTCTGTCTCTGTTTTATGGGTATCTCGGTGGAAAAGTCAAGCTTAGTGTTATAAATGCCGATGAACCTGTAGCTCCAGCCTCAGCTGATGAGGGGAGTATAATGATGGCGCAGGTTTACCTGGATTCTGCCAGGACATTAGGCCGGCAGCGAGAATATGAGGAAGGGCTTGTTCTGTGTAAGGAAGCTATCCGGATTTTTGAAGAGCATTTGGGAGAGAATGACTCTCTGACGTTGAGAGCATGTCTTTCCCGTGCAGAGTTTCACCGTTATTTATATCAATTAGATACTGCAGAGGTGATACTGCTAAGGGCAAAGGAAAGGAGTTATGAGCAGTTGGATTCTATTAATGGTATAGCCTCTGATGCGCTTAGTATTTTAGGAGTGGTTAATTTATTGAGGCAATCTTTCGATAGTGCACGAGCATACATGAATGAGTCTCTGGAGATGGAGCAGGTGCTCAAGGGGTCTGATAGTGAGGATGTGGCGATATTGTGGAATAATATTGGGGCAAACGCATTCTATGCAGGTCAATTTGAAGAAGCGGTACAGGCATATACCAAAAGCATACAAATCCGGAAAAAAGCAGCCGTTCCGGATACCGCACTGATTGCAGGGGGGTATTACAGTATAGGCGGGACCTGGCACCGGCTTGGCAGATACGATAAAGCCATTGAGAACTACAATATAGCATTGGATTTACTAGAGATACAATCGGAGGCAGCTCCTACAGATTTAAGTAGTGTACTAATGAATATGGGGGTTACTTTTGCGGAGCAAGGTAAGTATGCCAAGGCCTTACCAATGGTTGAGCAAGCATTGAAAATACAGGAGGAGCACTATCCTCCCACGCATTTATCTGTATTAGATACCCGCTTTAATCTAGGTTATATTTTCGGAGAAATGGGCAATAATGCTAAATCTACTGAAATATATAGAGAAGGAATTCGGCTCATGGATCAGGCCGGATACTACGATCATCCGTTATACGGTCAATACCATAACAACCTGTCTAATTCATGGTTGTTTCTGGGCGAAGTACAACAATCTTACTACAGTGCACAGGAAGCAGTACGTGTGAATGAGAAATCACTGGGTACGGGTCACCGGCAGACTTTGAGAGCCAAAGGTAATCTTGCTATAAGGTTGCATCATTTAGGAGAAGAAAAAGAGGCAATGGACACCATAGAGCGGGCAATCGCTGTACTCTACGAAAACTATGATAGTCTAACTGCCGATGCTGGAAAGTTGCAAAATGATAAAGGTTTTTTACTTTATCAAAACGGTCAGCACGCTGCAGCGCTAATTTGTTTCCGAGAGGCGCTCCGCGTTTACCGGCATATATTCGGACCAGTACATGTAGAAGTGCATAATGTACTAAATAACATCGCATTGTCTTTGTATGGTCAAGGAAATACAAAGGAGGCTTTTGAGGTCTATTATCAAGCATTAGAGGCATTGGACGCTCAACAACCGGGCTACGAACAGAAAGTCTTTAATGCAAGATGTAACCTTGGGAAAGCGCACTTACAGGCAGGGCGACCTGATTCAGCGCTCTATTGGCTGGAAAAGGCTTGTGAATTGAATCAATATGACTTACGTTCTCTACCCACTGACTTTGGGTCTTTCAAATTTTCGCACAGGCTTTTGACTCCTTTGAGGATTTATGCAGCGTACCAGGCTGGGTATCCGGATCAGAAGGATACGCTTAGTGCGCAGTTGAAGGTTTATAAAACGATTGCGGCTTTAAGCAATTACCTTCAGGTCAATAGCTATACAAGTGGGACACAGCTGAAATATGCACGCGAGAATAAAAATTATTTTGAAAATGCCATCCGGCTATTGTTGGAAAGAGGCAACCCTGGCGACTTGGAGCAGGCGCTTCAATGGGCTGTTCAGCATCAGGCACGGCAACTAAGCGGGCATCTGTTTAGAGCTGCAGGAGGTCTGAAGCGGGGGGGAGTACCGGATTCCTTGGACGATAGGCTAAACAGGTTGTCAACAACGATAGGCTTTTTGGAACAGAAAGAGCTTCAGGGTGAAATCACAGGGGCGTCATCTGGATATCAAGACAGCCTTCAGCGTGAACTGTTTAACCTGCGCGAACAGAAAGCACTGCTCCTTGATAAGGTGAAGGATGCCTATAATAGTTCTTACCAAAGCAGGTATAGGGTGCCAATGCCGAGCATGCAGGGGATAAAAGATTCGTGCCTGCTTTCAGAACAGGATGTACTACTGAATTACTTTACAGGAGATAGCAGTTTATTTGTTTTTTGCATATCAAAGGACACGTCCTACGCTGTTGAGGTTGGCGGCAAAGACAGCCTTTTGATGCAGGCAGAAGTGTACCTTGATTTATTGAAGCAGGAATCAGGCCCAAATGATGATTTTAAGGCGCAAGCTTTTCATCTTTACCACCAGTTGATTGCTCCGGTTGAGCCCATACTTTCATTGAATGCTAACCTGATAATTATACCGGATGGTTTTTTATGGCACATCCCATTCGAGGGTTTACTTTCTGGTACGCCTGAACCAGGTTCGGACTGGAGACGCTTCCCGTTTTTACTTAAGGACTATTCTGTCAGTTATGCTCCTTCTGTAACAGCTTTAGGACATTTACTTTCCCGTGAAGAGCCAGATGTATACCATAAGGGCGTGCTAGCCTTTGCCCCTGAATTTTCCAGGTATGCATCCGGTGACAATATGGCCTCAAGAATGGCAGATGGGGAACTGGACGACTTAGCATTTACTAAAGTTGAAGCAAAAAAGGTGGTGTCGATGTTGGGTGGTAAGTTGGTAAAAGGACAAGAGGCTACCGTGTCATCATTTAAGGAATCTGCTCCTTACTGGCGCTTATTGCATTTATCTACGCACAGTCAGGCTAACCCGGAAAAAGGAGACCTTGGCTTCGCCGCATTTTCTCCTGAGCCTGGAGACTCTTCCCGCCAAAGCTGGCTTTATGCTAATGATCTTTACCAAATGCAAATCCATGCAGATCAGGTGGTGTTGTCTGGTTGCGAAACCGGTCTGGGCGAGTTGAAAGAAAGCGAAGGTGTCATTTCCTTGGGGCGAGGTTTTCTGTATGCCGGAGCAGGTAGTGTGGTATCTAGCCTTTGGCCAGTATCAGATCAGGCTACGGCTTATTTCATGGAGTTATACTACGAGAGCTTAAAGTCAGGAGCTTCCAAAGCAGAGGCACTAAGGCAGGCTAAGCTTGGTATGCTTATGTCTCCGTATAAAGAGCCTGTTTACTGGTCTGCGTTCACCTTGGTAGGGGATCCACAGCCATTACCCTTTCACTCGGCCTGGTCCCCGTTTTGGGTATGGGTACTATTAAGTGTTATAGTCGGAATTATCGTTTGGCGTGGGGCTCCGCATATTAGGCAGGTGATGCGTGCCATGCAGCAACCCAAGTAGAAGGCATTTACCGGCTTATAAGTTTGACATACTCTGATTGA
>CAZNHN010000104.1:0-10763 GCA_964572415.1 uncultured Phaeodactylibacter sp. | reverse complement strand
CTGCTGCGCCTCGGCCAGTTCGGGTTGTAGAAGTATTTTTACAAAACGGCTGATGAAGTACTCGAGATTAAGATATAGATTGATCCGGCTGGATTTGATATGTGTAGCATTTCTTTGAAAAAAAGTCCGGTAAGCCCTTGTCCGGTTGAGTAAATCCTCGACATCTACCTGATCATTGAGGTATAGCATCAGAACAGACCTAAGGAGTATGGACTGCCTGCGTATGCCAAAGTTGAGGTCGCCTTTAATCCGGACTTTATGAACGAAATGATAAGCTTTGTCATACGCTTCAGAATGGAAGGCATCATAAGCTTTACACATTAGAATGGTATAAGTCCGGTAGTTACCAGGCAGAGCATTACTGAAGCGTGCCATCAGGCTTCTTTTGAGGGTTTTAGATTCGCTTAAAACCGCACAAAGGAATATATTAAGGAATAACGTGTGACTAAATGGTTTATTGGTACTGAAAATATGGCCATCCAGTGCCCATTCGTAAAATTCAGCTAGTGCAGGCAAGTATTCTTCTTTCCCCTGCAAGTAGTTATTGATCGCGTAGTTACCGATATATCGGACAATCACAACTTGGGCCGAGAAAGAAACTTTATAGCTCAAATCCTTGAAGTATACAACTATGTTATAGAAAAAACTTTCAGGTTGTACTGTTTTAAATAATAGAAATAATTGGTTCAGAAGTTTAAAAACAGGTTCCGTTTGACTCACTAATTCCAGGCGTAATGCTTCCCGCTTTGTAAAAGGTACTTCTGTAAGCGTATCATTGGAATAATTACCTTTAGAGAGGACCTCAATATTGAATAGCAATTTCCAAAGGACACTGTTTTTTTCAAGAATCTCGAGGAGTTGGTGTTGAGCGTGCTCATCAGGTGAGTGCCCAAGTGTTGCAGGGCTGTATTCCATATAGATGAGCTGCCGGAGCTCCCACCAATAGTGATCAAGGCCTATCGGTGAGGCTTCTAAAAGGGTTTGTATTTTCTGATTGGTTTCATGGAAAAGCTCAGGTTGCTGATGTGAAGCCATAGTCTGGCTAAGTACATACTGATAAATTAATGGATTATCATGGAGCTCATCCATGACTAAACGGTCCTCAATGATTGACTTTAATTTGTATTTGCACGCATTTAGTTTTTGGGCGTTGAAAGCTTGAGTTTTGAAGGTGGCCTGAAAAATCTTTTGTTCGTCAATTTCTGAGGGCGGAAAGTCTGGTTTATACTTTTGCAGAGCCTGTAGCAGCTGATTTTGAACAGGGTAGTTTCTGCTAAGAAACCTTCGAAGGCTATTTAGCTGTGTTGGCGAGAGACTTCTTAGTAGTCGGAGTAGATTACTGTCTCTCATGGCTAAATAGTTGTTTTTCAATTTCCAGCGCCGGAGTAAAAAAACGATGGCTGGAGTCTGCAGTAATAGAATGGAATACTTGTTGAACTTCATCGTCTGGCCCACGAGCGGCAAGGGCACTTAGCCCGTAAAAATATTGTGCAAATGGGCGTAGTTCGGACTGTACATCCATGGTGTAAATGTACTGTCTGAAACGGTCAGATGCGGTTTCATACTGCCCGGCGAGAAAGTAAATATGCCCCGCCAAATAATATTTTTGAGGATCATCAACTGATGAACGATCCGCTTCTGCTGCTAATTTGAGGAGGTCATTTTGCTGAAGAGACGCTAGTCTGCTTGAATTAAGATTTTGAATTTCCATTATAGAATCATGGGTGTTTGCATTGGAGCCATTTCGAAAATTGTTTGTCATAGTAATCGGCGCTTCTTTATAGGCTTGCAGAGCGATCTGAGTAGCTTCAATGGGGGTAGACTGTGATGTCTTACCTTTGAAATATAAAAGGGTGGCTAAAGTCATACCTGCAAGAACTACTGCATAGACAGCCGGCTTTAGGTAAGCGCTTTGAGCAGGGGTATTAGTTGATGCTTCTTCATACGTGAGCATTACTTTTTTTCGGATTTTTTCTTCCAGGGCTGATTCAATCAACCGATGTTCGATGATATGCTTTGACACTTCCGTTTTTAGTTCAGGGTTTTGACGTAGTTCCTCTTCAAATGCGTTGTACTCGTCACTACTCATTTTTTTCTTAATGTAGCGGGCAATTTGGTTAAATCGGTTCATAAGATATTATTTATGCGCTGAATAATTAGCGGTCTTTGTGCAATTATAGAACGCAGCTTCAGCATACATTTGTGTAACCCTGTTTTGGCACTGTTATAGTTGGCATAATCAAGTTCGCTGGCGATTTGCTCAATGGTATAAGATTTTAAGTAAAACAGTTCCAGGCATACTTGGCACTTATTATCTAACTGGTCCAATAGCAATGAAGTTAAATATTTTCGCTCTTCGTCGTCTATAATCAGAGAAATGTTTTCGCCTTCAAGAAAGGGTGACACGCTGTCAAAAGGAACTAAAGGTGCTGTTGATGAGTGCTTTACGTTATTGTTTTTTCTAAACTTGTTTTTATGGATATTGATGCATATTCCTGTAAAATAGCTCGATAGCTTACCCTGATGTTTATATTGGTCAAGGTAAATCTGTTTAACCAGGGTAACAGTTGCATCCTGTATGATTTCCTCTGCATCTTCCTTTCCACAACCTCTCTTTTTTAGTGTTTTCATCGCATTCTTTGGGATGGAAGAACGGGTGAAAAAGGCCTTTAAGGCATCATTGTATCTATTGTGCGCTGGTCCTTTGGACATTATAGCAAGGAAAGAATGTGTGGAGAATGCCATCAAATAAAGGGTTGTTGTTAGGTGAATATAATGAATTTATGCGCAGACATTGCTGATTTGTAACAGAGTGTTTTAGTGTTTTTTTTGTTTTACTGGTTTAGAATAAATATTGTTTTTTTTTGTGTTTTTAATGTTCCGTCCATTTAATTAAAATTGTCAAGTAAAAATTAAGTGTCTTAAGTTGGTTCGGAATCATAAGTTATTGTGAAAGTTGTAAGAAGCTCCTATTGTATTATAAGATTGGGGGCTCATCAGCGGCACTACTAAAACTTATGTCTGGGGTTATTATCGATATGATAAAAGCCGTACCTCTTTAATGGTTAAGTATTCATTTAGAGTTTTAAACCTTACAAACCTCGGAAAGATGAAAAGATCAGTTTCTTCATTTACCTCTTTAGGGAGTACACCTATTGTAGTACAAGTCTTTGCAAGCGAAAAATCAAGAATGGGGAAAGTAATTCCCAACGCTATTTTAATCCCAATATTATTCGTCATGGCTCTAGGTTCAGCTCAGGGACAAGCGATGCTTGGTGGAGGGATCGCCTACGGCGCAGACGTAGAGGAAATAGGACTACAGGCACGTGCATTGTATGAGATTTCAGACCGAATCAATGTTTCCGCAGATGTCATCTATTACCTCGATGGCATAGAGAACTTTTCTTATTACGAGTTTAATGTCAATGCTCAGTACGAATTCTATGAAAGTGGAAGTTTTTCGGCTTACGGTTTAGCTGGCTTCAACTACTTCGGGTTTACGGTACTCGGGCTCGAGGGGTCTGACTCCGGGCTAAACCTTGGAGCCGGAGCGTATTACGAAATCGGGAACTCGATAGCTGCATTCGGGGAGTTAAAACATGCTATAGGTGGCTCAGAGCAGTTTCTGCTTGCCGCCGGATTGCTATTTCGTTTAGGGAATTAAAAACAATAGAATTATGAAATACTTAAAACCAACTACAGGGCTGTTCTTTGCAGTATTCTTGGCTGCCAGCTCTTTTCTTCAGGCTCAGAATAAATTTTCGGTGGCTGTTGCCCCGTTTTCTTACTCACATGCTACCGTTTCAGCTGTAGACGCTGAGCGTATATCAAAGCAGGTCACAGCGATTATTACCGGCGCCAACCGGCTTTCTGTTGTGAATCGCAATAGCCTGGTTTATATCGACAAGGAGAGAGAATTGCAAAAAACAGTAGACTTTATCGATGGAGAGACGGTACAGCAGGGCGTAAGCAAAGGAGCCCAGTATATGATTGTAGGCCATGTTATTAATGCGCAAGGAGAAAAAGGGGAAATCGTGCACCTGAGTGTAGTCAATGTGGAAACGACCGAGATTATTGCTAGCGAGGTCCTATCAAAGGAAGGAAGTAGCCCAATCGATGTAGCTACAGAACTCAATGAGGATTTAATAGGTAACTTCTCTAACTCGGGCAGTAACTCAACAGCATTAAGGGCAGGAGTAAAAATTCTTAAGGAAATGGCTACAGAGGGACGTTTCGAGAAAGAAATTGAGAACTTTATTGATCGTCACTTTCCGCTTCAGTTAAGGATTACCAAGCATGAAGAAGTAAGCACTAAAAAAGGTGTTGAATCCGTACTGGTGTATTACAAAAATCAGAAAGGGCTGAAAAAAGGAGACCGTTTCGATATCATAGAGCAGGAAATTGTGAATAACCCAGATGGGACAACAGGTAAGCTTGAAGAGGTTTTAGGACAAATGCAAATACAATCTTTCAATGGGGATTATATCCGCTTTAAGGTTCGCTCCGGAGGAGAGAACCTTATTGGCAGAGAGAATGACGAGAAGGTATTCCTTAAAAAACAGTTTAAATAATGATAAAGCAACACACTGCCCTTCAGATTCCTGCTTTTCTTTTTGGGCTCCTGGCTGCAGGGATACTTATGATCAGTGGCTGTAAGGCCAAACAGTACCCTCAGACGGCAGAGTTAACCTACAATAGCAATCCCGTTGCTGGCGTCATTGCTGTAACTGCTCTGGGCTATGGAAAGAATATTGAAGATGCCAAAAAGTCATCAAAGCCATCAAAAAAGCTAAACAGCGCGATGTTAATATCCGCATGCTGATAGATGCCAATAAGGATGCTTTCCGCACCGCTTTTGAGAATATTCTTTTTCAGGGTGTGCCTGGCTTTGAGCCTTTGGAACTACCGATGGTTTCACAGGCGGATGGTGCCGAATCCAATCGCTCTTTCTTTGATCGTTTCTTTGAAGAAGGAACCTATCTTCGGTTTGTTTCCCGTCAGGAAGAAGCAGTTGAAATTGGTAAAGTAGAAGGCAGCCGGAATATCATTGTCAGTAAAAGCATGAACATTAATTACCGGGCGCTAAAGAAGCACCTGCAGCAACAGGGAGCGGTCAGGAAATTTGGTTACTAAATTGAAATGCAAGATGTCAAAATACTTATTGTTATTAGTGCCTGTGTTGTTAATGTCTGTTTCGCCATTAAAGGCACAGAGTGATGGCGAAGTGGTACAGGCTCAGCCGCGGATTATGGTAGTTCCCTTCGCAAAAGAAGGGGAAGATATCAGGGAAGTGCTCGAGTCGGATATTATCCGCAGGGTTGCTCTTACCAAGGTTAAAGAAGCTTTTGACAGAGAAGGTTTTACAACCGTGGACTTTCTTGGGAAGCTCAAAGCGTCTCAGGTAGATCAAGTCATGACGACGGATGCACGAACGGATTTGAAAAAGCAGATTATTGAGCAATCAGGGGCCGACATATACGTGGACGTCGAAGTGGAGCCTGTCCGTACCTCCGGCGGAAATAGCGTACGCCTGATCCTCACTGCTTATGATGCATTTACCGGGTCTTCTTTGGCTAATAAGACCAGTGCAAGTCCTATGTTTTACACGGAAGATTATGGCAAACTTGTGGAAAAAGCTATGTCTTCCGAAAATAAAGATGCTGTTGATTCCGGAGCAGGCAAGGAAACGGTACTCGAGGCTTTTCTTGCCGTTATGCAATCTAAATTTAATGGCATTGTTGTGAATGGAAGGCCCGTGCGGCTCGAATTTAATCTTAGCCCTAATGCTATGTATGACATGGATAGTCCGGTAGGTGATGACTATCTTCCTTTGTCTGTTCTCATAGAAGAATGGGCTGGACAGGCCGCCTACAAAAACAATTACTCGGTCTCTGGAATCACCTCAACTGCAGTGATCATAGATCAGTTGTTTATCCCGCTGAGAGACGAGAATGACAGAAATTATACTCCTTCGCTCTTCTCCATCGAAGTGCTCAAGTACTTTAACCGCCTGAAACTTTCAGATGATCCTGATACCCGTATTCGGGTGAAACGGGTAATCAGAGGAGGGAGTATAATCATCACTTTTCAATAACCTCGATCATGAAAATATTATTTCATTGGAGTTTAGCGTTAGTATTCCTTTCGTTCTTTTCCTTTTCAATGGCAGGGCAAAGAGGCTCCGCTGAGTGGTTAAGTATAGGTATTGTGGCGCCAGAAACCCACGATGATTTTGACGAGGCGCAGCTGCAAAAAGTAAAAACCAGGCTGCGTACAGTACTGTCTGCTAATGGATTGTCCGCATCGGGCAGCAACAACCTGATTCTATATCCGGTATTATCCCTTTACGACGAACGGGAGATCAGTACTGGCATGCAGTTACTGCAGGTGGTGGATATGGAACTGAGTTTGTTCATTAAGCAGCCACAGGAAGGTATTGTCTTTGCTTCAGAGTCTGTGAAGCTTACAGGTTCGGGGCGCAACCGTGGACAAGCCATTAATAATGCGTTGAGCCAATTCGATGTTAGAGCGCCTGTTTGGTCCTCATTTATTAGCAAAGCTAAGCAGAAAATTATTCGGTATTATGAAGACCGCTGCGATCAGGTGATCGCCCGGGCTGATCAAATGTCAAAAACGGGGGCTATGGAAGAGGCTATCAGTTTGCTTTTTAACATTCCACAGGAAGTCTCCTGTTATGAAAAAGCGTCTGCGGAGTCTCAGCGATTGTACAAAGAGTACCTCAATCAGGAATGTAGCAGAATCATAATCAGCGCAAAGACCTATTTGGCAAGAAATGATTTTGCTTCCGGGCTAGCTATTCTGAAAAGAGTAGACCCTGAATCGGATTGCTTTGCAGAGGTCGAAGAGATGATAACCGCAACTAGCCAGGAAGTAGATGAAGATTACCTGCGGCGATGGAACCATTACAAAGAAAGCTTTGCAGACCGGGTCGCACTGGAGCAACAGCGCATTTCCGCAGTCCGGGATGTTGCCGTTGCTTATTGGCAAAGCAGGCAACGGCAGTACAGCTACTGGACTATCATCAAATAACCCCATATTAAATTAATAGAACATCAGCCTTATGAAGTACCTACCCTGCATTCTTTTAGCCATACTCACTATTGCTTTTACTTCCTGTAATAATGATGATGACGGAGTGCCTGCTCCTGATGATTTTAATGCCCTGGAAAATTCGCAGGTAAATTTTGATTTCAGCGGGGAGAGCTATGAGGTATACGGACTTGGGACTGTAAGTGTGCTTGATACTTTCGTCAACTTCACAATTGAAGACTCAACAGGAAGTGTTGACTATGATACCCTTTATAATCAGGCGATGACCTTTGGTGTAATTGAATATCGGAATGATTTGACCCCACGGAAATTTTTTACAGCGTTAATTGTCAACTATGATGGCCCTGGAATTTATTCTTATTTTAATCATTCCGGCGATGCAGAAGATGGCGGGCTTTGGTGGATAGTCTATTCTCAGTACACTGATGAGAACTCCGTTTTAGAGGAATCTATTGCCGGTGGCTTCGACTACCTATATTCAGACGACGAAGACTATGATGGTTCTATAGTCATCACCAAAGACAACAATAGTGTGCTTGAAGGCACTTTTTCCATTGATGCTTACAGTGATTTTGGGGATACTGAAACTGTAAACACGATGGCGGGGAGCTTTTCGATCGAGAAGTGATTTGCTATGTCTTGAGTCGCGGTGCCATTTGATATGAAAACAGCATTGCCAGTAATTTTAAAGCGGCTGTTAGTATTAATCATAATCAAAGAGATTTCAAACATTAAATACTTACCAAAATGAAAACGACAAGAATACCAGTATTACTGGTCAGCCTGATCTTAAGTAGTATATTGATGCTATCCTCTTGCGAGAAAGAGGATAATACTCCGGAAGTGAATGAGGACGGCCTGACCCGGGACGTGACCGACCTGGTGCCACAGGAAATTCTTGATGAAATGGAGGATCTGGGTTTGCCCATATACGGTGGCATAGACCCACCAAATATAGAAGGCCGTTTTGTTGCATCTCCATTTATTCTCCTGGGCAGTAACCGCCCATCAGATACTCCAGGGTATCAGTTTTCTGATTATTATGTGACGTTCAAAGAGCAGGATGACCGGGAATTGACAATCATGATGGATTATGAGAACGGGACAGAAACAGGCAACGGGCTGGGGAGTTTCATCGTAGGAGAAGGCAACCGCTTTTCCGTTTTCGTAGAAGTCATTTCTGAGGAGAGTGGAGAAACAGCCAGCGTGGTAAATGTGATTTCCGGAGAACTCACATCAACGGGCATTAAAGATTTATACTTCGCTAACTTTATGCTGGATAACCGAGGCAATCCGTCCGGTTACTGGATTGAAGAAGGGGAAGGGAGGGTCATTTTTGATTCGGATGGATTTTCGGAGCGGTTGTGATAAGTCGTTTGCCGAAGTTAAGGATTACCCCTTTACTAAACACAGGTCAGAGTCGTTTCGTTCGTTTCCAAAACTGGTAAAAAAGACGTAGCAACCAGGTGCCTGTAAGTGCCCTTTTATAGTCTAATAAAAAGCGGTCAATACCCTTTGGTTTTGTAAAGAATAGCTCTAAGAAACTCCCTCAAATCATACAATGATCATTCATGTATTCCCAAAAACAATTTCAAGGTGCCAATTCTTCTAATCCCAAACCGGGAATAGATTATAGTGAGGTCGCGGCAGTTACAGGGCTTGATTACCAGAAAGCCATCTATACGACAGCTGCTTTTTTGGCTATCAATGTATTTTTTTTGGATTGGCCAATGACGATGCTCGGGATGATAGCCACTACGGTATTGGCTGTACGCTCCTGGAATTATTTTCGGGCTTATTTCGAGAAGACTGATGATGCATATTCTAATTATGCAGTCTTGGGGATGATAGGGATGCACGTAATATTCGCTATTATTTATCTGATACTCTACGTTACCGATTGGGCAGAAATGCTATACGGGACAAGTGCTGAAGTTATCATCTGTATGATTTCTGGTGATTGCAGTGGGGATAGTTATACACAAGACTTTACAATCTTACTTTTTCTGATTCAGATTGCAGTTTATGGCCCTTTATTAGTTTATATCGTGGGGGGCATTCGGCTATTGCGGATACGTAAGTCATTACCTTTTCCAGTGAAGCGAATTGCCATTCCTGCGATGTTGCTCACTCCGGTATTGTTCCTTCATTATCTGTTGATAGGCCTTTGGGGAGATCCGGACTCAAGCCTTTTCGGAAGGATCGTGCTGATCGTGCCCTATTTTATGCTCCTACATCATTTTTATCAGGTGAAGAAAGCTGCTGATTTTATGCGGCCCGTTCCTCCTGATCCTTCAGAGGTGAAAAACTACAATGAGGAGGATTTTATCTAAGGGTTTCGACATGACGCTTGATGGCAATACTGAATCACACAGTTCTTTTGGAGCAATCGAGAGAAGGTTCCGATTAGAGCGCTATAACTTTTGTTTGATCCTTGCCCTGAAACACTGAATTATATGGAAATACCCATGCTGAAGCATCTCATGCTCACCCTTATTTCAAAAAAAACAACAAAGAAAAACACATGAAAAACTTTGTCTCACTACTTTTCTTAACCTTTGCTTTTGGCGGGCTTTTTGCGCAGGCGCCCTTCCCGTTTGAAGATGATTTCGATTCAGATGATCTCAACCTAAACCACTGGACGCCTCGACCTAATTTAGAGGGTACGGACGGTGTTGTTGGGCGTGAAGATGGTATAGGGCTTAATGGCACAGCTGCTGTCAGAATAGGTAAATCTGAAGATGGTTCTTTTACAACTAATGCTCTTGATTTATCTATTGATTTGTCTGGTCAGACAGATGTAGAAATGACTTTTTGGATCGCAGATTCTTATGACGGTACAAACGCAGAAGATGGTATTTATTTCAGTGATAACGGAGGGAATTCATTTGTTAAAGTACTTGACTTTTTTCCTGATGAGTGGTGTAGTACGACCTATGGGCAACACCCTCCTCTTGATGTGGATGGACTTGCTTCTGCTGAGGGACTGAGCCTTACTTCCCAATTTGTGATACGTTTTCAACAACGAGGAGAAGACGATTTCTCTGGCAGTACAGAAACCTCTGAGGATGGCTTTTATATAGACGAAGTTCAGGTTTATGACCCAGGACTTATTTATCATGATCTGTCTCAAGGGGACTTTGAGGATGACTTTGAAACAGGGGTATTTAAAGATTCGTGGGCTTGGAACTTTGCAGATGCCACTTCAATTGTAAGTGGCGTGTCTGCCATTACAAGTCCGATGAATATAGTAGCTATCCAAGAAGGAGTTGGGTTAGATGGTACAAGAGGAGTGGCAATGGGAAGAAGATGTGATGGTCCTTTTACAACTAATGCTTTAGACCTGCATTTGGATCTTAGTAATGTTACGGATGTGGAACTGACCTTTTGGATTGCGGACTCTTATGATGCCACAGATGATGATGATGGCATTTATTTTAGTGATAACAGTGGGAATACCTTTGTAAAGGTGCTTGACTTTTTCCCAGACGAATGGTGTAGTACAAGATATGGGC
Source organism: uncultured Phaeodactylibacter sp. (assembly GCA_964572415.1). Taxonomy (GTDB): domain Bacteria; phylum Bacteroidota; class Bacteroidia; order Chitinophagales; family Saprospiraceae; genus Phaeodactylibacter. The sequence continues at coordinate 177 of CAZNHN010000104.1, read as the reverse complement.
AATATCCCCCTCTTGATGTCGATGGACTTGCTTCTGCTGCGGGACTGAGCCTGACCTCCCAATTTGTGATACGTTTTCAACAACGAGGAGAAGACGATTTCTCTGGTAGTACTGAAAACTCCGAGGATGGCTTTTATATAGACGAAGTTCAGGTTTATGACCCAGGACTTATTTATC
>CAZNHN010000103.1:15807-18759 GCA_964572415.1 uncultured Phaeodactylibacter sp. | reverse complement strand
TATCTAGCTTTTCCTGCTTATAAAAAAGATCAAGGGCAGGCTGTGCAATAAAGGGAATTTGCTGACTACGCAACTCCCTTTCCAGGCACTCTTGATAAACCGCTTCCAAAAAACCAGCACCCATTTCCCTGTACACCTCAAACACAGCACCCCGAATCCGGTAACTCTCTTCCTCATACAATAACCCTTTCTGATTGTCCATATTCTATATTTTTTAAAGCTCCCTAATTTCTGTGTTTTCCGTGTATTCCGTGGTTACCCCCAATTTCAGTGTATTCCGTGTATTCCGTGGTTACCCCTAATTCCTACCCAAAATATCAAAAATCCCCAACAGACCATTAAGCAATTTCTTCCTGCCGGGCATACTACTGTTGCCGGATCTATAGCCAGAGTCCTCTCGTTCCTGTTCCCCGGAGATGAAACTTTGTTTATAACGCTGGCAAGGGAGTGCTCAGAGTCCTGCTTTCAGGGAGGCGTACATTTTCGTACGGATAACGAAGTGGGGCTGGAAGTCGGTGGTCAGGTGTCGGGCAGCAGGTGATCAAGACATTTACTTCAAAGAGGCATTAGGTGGTATATAAGCCACGATTTGATCTGACAATCAGTCAATTCAAAAGCCCTCGGTTTTCATAGCATCTATGATGTCAGTTAGAAATATTTGATCCATTTTTTCTACGTAAGGGTCAAACATTTTCACTCCGTTTTCGTACTTCTCCTTTGCAAGCTTTATGTTTTCCAGGTAGCCCTTTTCATCCCCCAGTGCCTTATAGGTCAAAGCCATATAGTACCTGTTTTCTGCAATATCATTTTCTAATGCCTGCTCCTTTAAAGCACGCAGCGCCAAGGTATATTTTTCCATTTCCAGGTAAAGAACCCCCAAATGCAAATAATCATATATACCAACGTTATAAGTACTATCACTCAGTTGTCGTTCGAATATCTGTAATGACTCATTCGGTTTCCCTATAGCCTTATAGGATAAAGCCTTGATAATATTGAGGTGATAATCGCCATTTTGGGAATAGCCAATGTCATAGTCAACCAGGCTATCTAAAAGTTCAATATCTTCTATAGCCCCTGCATAATCTCTAAAAAACTGATAGCGGCACGAAGCCCGATAAAATAGTTCTCCTTCCGGATCGTACTTCACTGCTTTGTCCATTAGCTTTTTCCAGGTGATAAAATCACCGCTCTTCAAATATGCAGTGGATTTAACTCTGTAAGCGTAAGCGAAAGTAGAATCGATAGCAAGCGCCTCATCGAGTGCTTCCTGGTAAGCTCTGCTGAACTGATAGTGCCCTTTCACTTTTTCCATAGCTTTACAAGCCTTATACTTTAACTTGTCTCCGTTGTACTTATAGGCGTTACAATTGGGCTGAGCGGCTAAACGAGAGGACATGACGACTAAGACAAAAATCAGAAGCATTCTCATGGCAAAATATCAGTTAGTTCTCCGTTATTGATCTTAAAGATTAGGTATTGGTAATAATCCCGGGGCTTGCCACTTTTTGAGAGTACCGCCCAACCATCCAATGATTGGGCAATCTTTAATAACTGGTTGGTGATCCGTTCATCAAAAATTTGTTCCTGGTAATCTAAATCGGAGCCTATCATTCTAAATCTTCCAGCCTGTCCCTGGCAGTTGACAATAAAGCGGATTCTTATCCAGCCACTTTGAGCGGTTTCTACTGGCCGATACGCTTCTTTAAATTGTTTTCGCAGCGCTGGCTTCTCCCCTTCATACTGAAGCCCCTGCCCGAAGTAGAAGTACTGCTGAACCAATTTTTCGCTGTCACATAACTGGAAATCGCTGGCATCCATTTCAGGGTCGAACTCAGCGTCGCCAACCCATCTTAAGTATTTTGAATCCTGGTCGCTACGGGTACACCCAGCTAGAATTATTATTGTTATGATGGCTATTATTTTCATTTACAGGAAATTTGACATTGCAATTGACCCAACATTTAAAGATAACCTCGATTTAAGTGATGGTTCAATTCTGCAACCTGTTACTATAGGGGCACGTCAATAATCCTTCAGATTATTCGGGGATACTTTCCAGATAAAATAAAAAAGCAGGCCTCCAAGTATGGTCCATACCATATCATTCCAGTCAAACCGCCCATTTTTTGTCCAAGTTTGAAGGGCTTCCCAGGAAAGCAGCCCCGTTTGAGAGATCAAATTGGCTGTTAAGTGCCGGTTTTCGTTCAGATACAGGGTTGGCATTTTTCCTAGTATTATACTTGGAATGGCCATAACAAAAAAGGCAGGTAGGCCAATACATGGAAAAAGTTTGGCGCAAGACCTAGCAAATTTTAAACCAGACCATTATTTCCAGTGTAGTTTGGCCTTATGGAGTCCTGCACCTGTTGAAATGCGATAGAACAAAGCGCGAAAATGGCGAACCAAAAGTACGCTGGCTTAAATTTCATTACGGTCAAAGTTTTCTATCCTTGATTCGAAATACTTACCGCATCAACAAGAGTAAACGGATACAAAAACCGGCTGCAAGCCCAATGCCCACAGCCGGTTTAAACTTAATCAAGAGCACTGCCTGATTTACAGCTTCTTGATCTTAATATTCCGGAACCAAACATCATTGCCGTGGTCCTGAAGGCCAATGTGCCCTTCCTTCGCTACGTCAATAAAGTCCTGGTAGTCCTTGAACTTACTGTTGGCGACCATCTCTTTCCAGTCGTCTGTCCAGAGGTGGTATTCTACCACATTCTCACCATTTTGAGTGTGTACAATCGTACCATCATAAGACAGTATAGTCACCTCGTTCCAACCACTATTGGCCGGTACCGCATTTTGCGGCTTAGCCGGGATAAGGTCATAAAGGGAACCTGCCTGACGGTTTCCGTCTCGCACTCCAGGCGTATGTCCACCCCGGCCCGCTGGCACTCATCCAGCAGCATGGCGACGATCTGCCTGGACGACTGGCGGCAAAAC
>CAZNHN010000103.1:11427-15797 GCA_964572415.1 uncultured Phaeodactylibacter sp. | reverse complement strand
TCCTTTCCAAGGCGAGCATCCGGGTGCTTCTCATTATCCAGGATTTGCATCTCCGGAGCGGACTTCCAGATGGGCTGTCCTTCTTCCTCCCCGCACTTCTCGCGGGCCAGGTAGAAAATACCGCTGTTGCCGCCTTCGGAAATTTTCCATTCCAGTTTCAGCTCGAAGTTACCGAAGGTCTCCTTAGTGATGATGTCGCCACCGCCACCAGCTTCACCCTTGCCGGAAGCTTCGCACATGATGGCACCATCCACTACCTTCCAGCCCCTTTCCGGGAAACCGTCCTTGCAGTAGCCTTTCCACTGATCGGTGCTTTCGCCATCAAACAGGAGCATCCAGCCATCCGCTTTTTCCTCCTCCGTGAGCGTATTCATTGCTGTAGCTTCCTCCGGAGTGCCCTCAGTAGCTTCTGCTTCTGTGGTTTCCCCTTCGGTAGCTTCTGAGGCACCGCCCTGACACGAAGCCAGAGCAAACGCCAAAGCAGCAAACAAAAGAATTTTGAATTTCATAATCAAAGTTTTGTTTTTCGTTGATGCTTAATAGTTCCATCCCTTGCGGTACGGGCGCTTGATGTAAGACTCCATGGCCTGCTTCGCATTGATGGTCGCATATTGCGTGTCGAAACGCGGGTCGCCGTCCACCACGGTGAAGCTATCCGAAGATACTACGCGGATTTCTTCATCGTCAGCAATATTGGTAATCTTCATATTCGCACCATCCCATTCCAGCTTACGCTTCAGGTCCTGCAGACGGATCGCCAGGTTACCCATCACCACCACCTCATTCAGTGGTGCGGAGTAGCCAAAGTGCGAAGAAGCTTCCGTACGGCTGCCTTTGTCCTCCTTGCAGGCACGTACCCAGTCCATTTCATGGCTGGTTTCCACGCGGCGTAATTCTTTGGTTGCTTTAGGTGGATCATTCTCCCGGCCTACGATGTACGGATTACGAGCGTAGGTGCTGCAAATCAGAGTACCTTTGGTTCCTACAAACATGGCACCGCCACCACCGTCACCAAGGATTTTACCCTCAGGGATTCCCTCAGGGCGATCAGGCAGCAAGCCGCCATCGTACCAGGTGAACTCAACGGCAGGCATATTGACCTTGCCCATCTTCTTGCGCTCTGGGAAGTAGTAGGTTACCTTTTCAGCAATCGGTGCGCTTTCGGTATTGACCTGTGAAGAACTACCCTCGAAAGCAGTAGGCTGACCAAGGTTCAGTGCCTTGAAGACCGGGTCAATGATGTGGCATCCCATATCACCCAGTGCACCGGTACCGAAGTCCCACCATGCACGCCAGTTCCACGGCGTATAAGCCGGGTGGTAAGGACGCCATTTAGCCGGGCCGATAAAGAGGTCCCAGTCCAGGGTAGGCGGCACCGATGGTGTTTCTGTAGGGCGCTCCAGGCCCTGTGGCCAGATCGGGCGGTTGGTCCAGGCGTGAACTTCCTTCACCTCACCGATTTCACCGTTCCAAATCCACTCGCAAACCTGACGGATACCTTCTCCGGAGTTGCCCTGATTACCCATTTGCGTGGCTACGCCGGTTTCTTTCGCCAGCTTGGCCAGCATACGGGATTCGTATACCGAGTGGGTCAACGGTTTCTGAACATAAACGTGCTTGCCGGCACGCATGGCATCTGCAGTCACCACATAGTGCGTATGGTCAGGCGTACCTACCACTACGGCGTCGATTTCATCGCCCATATCGTCCATCATGCGGCGGTAGTCTTTGTACACCGCAGCATCTGGATAATCGTTAAAGCACTTGGCAGCATACTTCCAGTCTACATCACAAAGCGCTACAATATTTTGAGAATTCATATTGCGCAGGTTAGAACGGCCCATACCGCCTACACCAACACCTGCAATGTTTAATTTGTCACTTGGCATCACATGCCCCAGTCCGGAAACTACGGTGCTGGGCACGATAGTCATGCCAGCTGCAGCAACACCAGCCTGACGGATAAAAGTCCGGCGATCCAGTCCCTTTGATCCTTTTTTTCCTGGTTTTTTCATTGAATCTGATTGTTTTGATTTTGGAAATTAAAATAAGCAAATCTGTACAATTCCCAACTTTATGGGCAGGATTTGATGGCTCAATTTATGAATTATTGTACAGCCAGATTAGGAAACCGGGCAACAACTCACTATCCAACAGGAGGTTATCAAGGTTTGCTAGGTGTAATCTTTACACTAACTTTTTGCAAATATTTTTCACCTTATTCTGCGTCGATAAGAAGAGCGGATGGGTTACACCCCAATCCCGGACGATTCCTGTTCCCAAAGCATTCACCAATGTTAAAACCGACCTTGCTGTGTAGTCTTTTCCTGCTATCCTTATGCCTAAGTTGCAGTTCTGGTGCAGCGCCTGAAGAGCCAACCGCTAATGCCCAACCCAATATTCTTTTCATCTATGTCGATGACCTGGGCTATGGTGACCTGAGCTGCTACGGCGCTACCGACATTCAAACCCCGAATATCGACCGCCTGGCGTCCGAAGGACGGTTGTTTACCGATGCCCACTGTGCGGCAGCTACCTGCTCCCCTTCCCGCTATGCTTTGCTTACGGGCAACTATGCCTTTCGGCGAAAAGCCGGGATATTGCCAGGCGATGCTCCATTGATGATCCGGCCGGGGACACCTACCCTGCCTGCCATGCTGAAGGAAGAGGGCTACCGTACCGGTGTGGTTGGGAAATGGCACCTTGGGCTGGGCGATGGCGACCTGGACTGGAATGAGGAGATCAAACCCGGACCGTTGGAGATTGGCTTCGATTATTGCTTCCTGCTGCCGTCTACCGGTGATCGGGTACCGAGCGTGTATGTAGAGCAGCATGAAGTCGTCAACCTTGACCCCGCCGACCCGCTGCAAGTCAGTTTCACAGATGATCCGTCAGGAGGCAGCCCCTATGACACGCCCACCGGGCTCAGTCATCCTGAATTATTGAAAATGCCGGCCGATACGCAGCATAGTGGGACCATTATTAATGGTGTGAGCCGCATTGGTTTTATGGAAGGCGGAGAAGCGGCGCACTTCCGGGATGAAGACTTTCCCTATTCCTTTCCGGAAAAAGCGATACAGTTTATGGCTCAGGAGAAAGGCCAGTCCTTCTTTTTGTACTATGCCTTTCACGACATCCATGTGCCCCGCATTGTACATCCCCGGTTTGAAGGCAAAAGTAAGATGGGCCCCAGAGGCGATGCCATCCTGCAAATGGACTGGGTCACAGGCCAGTTGATGAAAGCCCTGGATTCCCTTGGCATAGCCGAAAATACGCTGGTTTTTTTCAGCAGTGATAATGGTCCTGTGCTGGATGACGGCTACACAGACCAGGCCGTGGAAAAGCTGGGTGATCATCAGCCCGACGGTCCATACAGGGGCGGCAAGTACAGCATCTATGAAGGTGGCAACCGGGTACCAACCATCCTCCGCTGGCCAGGTAAAATCACGCCCGGGCGCAGTACGGCCCTTTGGAATCAGGTAGACCTTTATGCCTCCATTGCGGAACTGCTGGGGCATGAACTACAGGAAGCCGAGGCTAAAGACAGCAAAGCCCTGTGGCCCACGCTCTCAGGGCAATCTGATGAGGGGCGGCAGGTGATGCTGGAAGAGGCTTTTACCCTTGGGTTAAGGCAGGGGCAGTGGAAATACATCGCCCCCACCGAGAAAGAATTCCCCTGGATTAAGGGCATCAAGGACATTGAAGGCGGTATCTCCACGGAGCCTCAGTTGTACAACCTGTCGGAAGACCCCGGGGAGCAAAACAATCTCGCTGCCACTTATCCTGAAAAAGTGCAATCCATGGCTACCGAACTCGAACGCATTCAAAACCAAGATTAATGACAAGACTTACTTTTCTGACTTTCAGCCTTTTACTGTCTACGCTCAGTTTTGCCCAGCACTATAGCGGTTATCTGAATATAAAGGATTTTGGTGCCCGGGGAGACAGTGCTACCCTGAATACCACCGCCATTCAAAGCGCCATTGACGCTGCTGCTGCTCAGGGCGGCGGCACGGTGACGGTTCCACCGGGGGTGTACCTCAGCGGTACCATTTTCCTGAAGGACAATACCACCCTGGACGTACAATCCGGGGCAAAAATCCTGGGCTCTCCCAATATTGAGGACTACGCAGTCATGACCTGGGGGCACAACAAAGACCGGCAGCCCCGTCACCTTATCGTTGGGAAGGACGCCCGCAATATCGCCATCATTGGCGGCGGCACCATTGATGGCAACGGGCCCGCTTTTTGGGAAGACTTCGACCCGGCAGAAGACCCGCAGTGGAAAATGGCCAAGCCTCTGAAGATCAGCCCTATGGTGGAAATACAGGACTGCCAGGATGTGCGGATCAAGGATGTCCTGCTGCTCA
>CAZNHN010000103.1:0-11406 GCA_964572415.1 uncultured Phaeodactylibacter sp. | reverse complement strand
GCATTTGTACGACAGCGACCGGATACAGGTACAGGGCGTTAAAATTATCAACGACCTGTTTGCACCGAACGGGGATGGCATTGACATCTCCGGCTGCCACGATGTGACCATTAGCGACTGCATCATCAAAACCTGCGACGATGCCATCTGCCTGAAAACCATGGTGGATACCCGCGACTGCAAGCGCGTCACCGTCACCAACTGCGTTATCGAGTGCTCCTGCGCTGCGCTGAAGATTGGCAACGAAACCTTCCGGGATATTAAGCAGGTAACCTTTAGCAACAGCGTGATCTATGGCTCCTCCCGTGCCTTCGCCATTTACGCCGAAAGCGCCGGAACTGTGGAGGACATCGTAGTCGACAATATCATCACCGACTCCCGGGCCCCGCTGCTCTACAACCGCCCCATCCACCTGAGCCTTTACCTGCCGGAGCCCGGAGCGGGTGGCCGCAATGGAGATTGGATGCACCAGGAAAAGAAGCAGTACGACTATGAAGGCCGCAAGCCACGCCTGCGCAATGTGACCATCACCAATTTCCACGCCAAGACCGGCGGGCGCATCCTCATGACCGCCGGCGACGGGTACGCCATTGAAAACCTGACCCTGCGCAACGTCAACCTCACTTACCCCTGGATTGAAGACCCGTTACCGCATGTGGATGAAGTCACAAGTTCGCAATTTGCACCCGTCAAGCGCGCTGCCAAAGTTGCCAAAGCGGCAATTGTCACCGAAAACATCCACAACTTCGTACTGGACAATGTCATGATCAACTGGCCGGAAACGGAGGAAGTCCCGGCAGACTGGCAATTCCCTAAAAAGATCGCCAACGGCACCCTAAAGGGCTTCTACCCTACCCGGACTGAAGCCCGGCAGGCGGAACTTAAGGTACTATATGGCCGCGGGCTGAAAAACGCAATACTTAACACTCCGCTAGCCAAATCTTCAGATGGTCAGCAGCCCTACTATGACCTGAAGGATTGTGAGGTGATTAATCAATAACCAGAACAGAAAGATGCGGCACATTTTTGCCATCATATCACTTATCACTCCTTTTTTACACGGTGCTGATTGCGCAGCAACGCCCCAATGTGCTGCTCATCTACGTGGAAGACCTCAGCGACCGGCTGGGCTGCTATGGCGACTCGCTGGCACAAACTCCACAAATTGATCAGTTACACATCACCGAGAGGTTGAAAGCCTTACTGCCCCGATAAACAGCTGTTTTCATCACCGCCCGGAGTAGCCGGTATCCGAAAGGTTTTACGCTTCGTAAACAACTGGTCACCGGTATTATTACTATTTTGTTGCAAAGCAAACCTGTAATACTATGAGCCCTTTAAAATCGTTGTTAACCTCCATTTTAGCCGTTGCCACCCTTTTTCCAGCAAAGGCACAGAGTCAGGCTGCCCTCGACAGCCTCACCCAAGCCCTAAACACCGCCATCACCGCAGTAGAAACCGCCAAAGAAGTCTATCAGCAAAACTTTGAGGCCGATGCCGGCCGGCCCTGGGCGATCAATCTCACTATCGTGGAAACCGACCGCAAAGCCAGGGAAACCACTTATCGCTATGCCTTTAACCTCGGCGACCTGGATCGCTACACCATAAGCATAGAGGACGGTAAGAATGAACTGACCCTGGAGGTGAAAACCAAAAATAAGAAAGACCTCATCAAATACTACGAGGAGGGAGAATTCGAGGGCTATACCGATGAAATTGAACTCTGGGCAGCCGACATCGATAACGCCCGGGCGATTGAAAAACTGTTGGATGCTGCTATTCCCCCCGCTGAAATCGCCTGGTCCGCTCAGTACGGAGTGGAAGCCATTGATGATGATCTCCGAAAGTGGTTGGTGAGCAACATTAAAGAAACCGCCGTCGATGAAGACGAGGCCATCCGTCAGACTGCAGAATTTGATGTGAACAGAAAGGAGCAAATTAAAATCTACCAAAAATCAAGTAAGGACGCCACCTCCACTGCTGTGCAGTTTAGCCTTGCCGACCTTGACCCTACGTCCCTGCAGTTTGAAATCAAGAATGAGGCCCTGTTTGTGGAAGGGCAAACCCGCAAAAAAACCGATTACATCGAGTACTATGAAAATGATGTGCTCGACGATATGAAAGACGAATTCCGCGTTTACGTCCCGGATGTAGACCTGGGCAGGCAAATGGCTTCGGTTTTGGATACCCTTATCCGATTTGGCAGGCAGGAAGTGAAAAATCGCCTACCCGTACCTGCTGATTACGACGATGCTGTCGCCCTTTTTGAAAGCACACTGAACAGCTTTTCCCGCGGGGCAACCAAAGTAACTCAGGAGATCAAAATAGGCTCCACGACAGATTACACCGTAACGGAGCAGGAAGAAGAGGATACCGAAAAGCGGGCCTACCGCTTTGATTTTGGGGATTTAGACCCCGCTGAAATTGAGATTGATGTGGATAAAACGGCTATTGCCGTGGAAGTCAAAGTCAAGGGCAACAATAAGTTTATTCAGGTATTTGAGAATGAGGAACCAGACGACTTTGACTCCGACCTCCGGTTCCGGGCTTCTGATGTAGAGAATGCCCGGCAGCTTCAGGCACTGCTTACCTACCTGGCTAAAGAGACGGCAGTACGCCCCGTTCCGGTTAAAGACTGGGCATGGCTAAAGGCAGCTGTAGCCGAAGGAGCGCCCAAAATGCTGGAGCAAAAACTGGCCCTGCAGGCTGGTGCAGACAAAGACCCCTGCAAAATCACCTTCACAAGAATAGACACTGAAAAGGGGAAAGAAGAAATCTTTGAATTCAACCTTTACGATATCAACGGGGAAAAGGCAGATATCGATATCTCCGGCAGCGAAGTGGGGCTGGAACTGGAAACCATCGGAAAAGAGGACATCATCAAATACTACGAAGATGGAGACCCGGGCTTTAAGGATGACTTCACTATCCTGTTTTCAGATCTTGAATCGACTAAAATTGCGCGGGCAACCTTTAAAAGTATCCTAGAGACTTGCCGTTCGGAGGATTAATACACTGTATTTTGATCCTGGCCGGAAACAGGTCTTTTACAGTCTGCAAAGAACCCGGAAGCCAAATACCATTACAGCACCCGGTACTGAGCTACCTTCATCAAAGCGCTGTTACCATGGCACGACTGTTTTACCTGTTACTGGCCTTAATTCCGGGTCTGCTTACCGCTCAATCCTTTCAGGATACGCTCCTGATCGATGAAAACTTTGCGGACACCTCCGCCTTCACCGACCTTTCCCGCCTCTTGGTTTGGGGCGACAATACCGAAGTGGAAAGCGGCTTTCAGTACGATTCCATTGAGGATAGCCGGGGGCTGATCTACCAGGCCATACACATGACGCCCAAAGCCATGGAATATGCCGGGTATCAACCCAATACCATCCGGGCATCGCAGGCGGTGGATTTTCGGTTTCCCACGCCCATCTCCCGGGAAGCAGACACCCTTATCGTGGAATTCGATGCCCTTTGGGATGCACTGAACAGCCCCGGCTGGGGCGAGTCCGGGCGGATAGTGGTGACGCTTTTGCATGATTATCCCGAAAACGGTATTCCGTTTGGCGCCATTGACGATCTGTCTGCGGAAGCCCCCTTTGGACGGCCGGCCTACAATATGCGCCTCCGCAATACCGAGAACACCGGCGCTTTCCAGTCTGGCGGACTGATGCTCTACGGTGGCGGTGAAGATTTGGAGGGCGAAATAGAGCAGGCTTTTGGGTACTGGCTGCCTGGTTTTTCCAGCGAGGCCGGCGGGGGCACGCCCGGGCAGGGCGATCCTTATCCTCTGAGCCCTACTCAAAAAAATGAAGGCGTAGCCCTAGCTTCTACAACGCATTGGAAGCATTATACCTGGGTCATTGCCCCCAACCGCCTGTCCTTCTACCAAAGGGATGCGCTGGCGCCCGAAAGCGATAATGAGCTGGTGATGTTTATGGAAACACCCCGTTCGGATCAGTTTGAGGGGCTCATCGTCGATCAGCTGAATGAAGCGCATGGCACGGATATCAACGAGGTGCCTGCCTTGTACCACTGGTTTGAACAGGTTGAAGCGCTTCGCCTCTATTTCCGGGGGGTGGACCAAGCCTACCTGGCCAATTTGAAAGTGCATCACCGGTTTGAAGGCGAGCCTGTGGCTGTCCGTTCGCCCGATCAGCCTCTACTGCTTAAGGTGTTTCCGAATCCGGCAACTTCCGTACTTTACGTAGAGCAGCCCCATCCCGGTACAGCTGCTGTACCTTTGCAGTTATTCAATAATTTTGGACAGGTAGTACACCAGGGGCAACTACAGCAACCGGTGCAACAAATAGACATCGGTCACTTGCCACCCGGCATTTACTACCTGCGGGCTGGCTACGGGCCACAGCAAATACAGAAAATCATCATTCAATAATTTCGGGAAATGCGCCTGTTACTTTTACCCTTCTGCTTTTTATTTTGTGCCACGATCACCCTGCAAGCCCAGGAATTAGTCCCGCTCGAGGGCGAGTACTTCTGCCGTGATGCCGAAGACTGGTACAACCGCAAAGCCATTACCACCTACCTCCGGCATATCTACGAGGGGGAACCAGAGAAGGTCTTACCGTTGGCGGATGCCCGGGAGGGCGATGTGGAAGCCGACTTTGTCCGGGCACTGGCCTACGCCTACATTGGTGAGACCGAAAAGTCACTCGGCTACGTTAAAGCTTCACTGGAAAAAGAAATGCCCTTTGGCCGCTATCTGGCAGGCCCTTCAGAACTCATGCAGCCATTGGTGGAACTGCCGGGCTTCAAAGCCCTGGCAGAAAAGCATGCCACTCCCCTCGTGCATGGGCCCATGATCGGTAATGTCTCTGGCAACAGCGCTACGTTCTGGTGCCGTACGGATCAACCCCGGAAGGTGCAGGTGGAAGTGAGCCGGGACAAATCCTTCCGAAAAGTCAAATCGGCTACCGGACGGACCCAGTCCGCAGATGGGCATACGGCTGAGCTGACGGTCAGCGGGTTAAAGCCCGGACTGAGCTACTTCTACCGCCTCTTCATCGACGGACAGCCCACCGAGGGCACATATCAGTTTACCACCCACCCTAAGCCCGGAAAACCGGGGCAGTTCTCTGTGGTTTTCGGAGGCGGAGCCGCGTACATCCCCTGGCAGCATTACATGTGGAGCACCATTCAGTCGCACCGGCCCGATGCGCTCTTCATGCTGGGCGATAATGTGTATATCGACTACCCGGAACAGCCCTATTTGCAGCAGTACTGCTACCACCGCCGGCAGTCGGAGCCTCATTGGCGGCAGTTAGTATCCCAAACGCCTACCTACGCTATTTGGGATGACCATGACTTCGGGGACAACGACGAGTACGGTACGCCCGATCCAGATTCCCCCGCCTGGAAACGGCCGGTACTTTCCCTCTTCAAGCGGCAGTGGGTTGACCCTGGCTACGGAGATGGAACCGGTAAGCCTGGCGTATTTTTTAAGCACACTATCGCTGATGTGGACTTTTTCTTCCTGGATTGCCGATACTACCGCCAACCCAGCGAGGTGGGCGCGGTGCACGAAGAACCATTGAGTATGCTGGGAGAGGCGCAGAAAGCGTGGTTGAAATCCGCTCTTTTGAAATCCAATGCCAAAGTAAAAGTCCTGATCTCATCTGTACCCTGGGCTTTTGATGCCAAGCCGGAACTGGAAGGCCGCATCGATACCTGGGGCGGTTATAAAGAGGAACGGACGGAAATCTTTGACTTCCTGACCAAGAACGATATTAAAGGCGTTTTCCTCCTTTCCGCCGACCGCCACCGCTCTGACATTTGGAAGATCGAACGACCGAATGATTATCCGCTGTATGAATTTGAGAGTTCCAAGCTGACCAATATGCATACGCACAAGATCATGCCGGGCAGCGAATACGGCTACAACGAAAAATGCTCCTTCGGGCAACTTCTGTTTGATACTACTGGAGAAACGCCGGAGGTTACCTACCGCATCATCAATATTGATAATGTGGTGGTGAATGAATTTACCTGGCGGCCAGAGTAGCTCAGCTGGGGGCGGGACTATGCCACCGCTACCGATATCTATGGCCCTTATACTTGTCAGGGCGCTGTGGGTAAAGGCCACGGATTAAGCCCCTACGCCCACGGCAGCTTCTTTTGGTGGAAAGGCCAGTTCTACCACATCTGGTGCTACTATATCCGGCCGGGCTTTAAATACCGGGAGTCCATCCTCACCTACGGCCATATTGATGACGATGGGCGAATCGTGACGGACACTGATTTCCTCGATCAGCATTTCAGCCATGGGGTCGCCAGATATCAGGCAGACTGGGAAAAAATTGAAGCGGAGTGGTACTACGAAATATCCGGGACAGCCCGAAAGTCAGGAGACCGCACGAACGGCTTTGTACTGGAACAACTCCGTCCCGGAGACTGGATACATTTTTCCGATATGGCATTTGATCCCAACCGCACCCGCTTCTCGGCAAGGCTGAATGTACAGGGCAGCCCAGCTTCGCTGGAGATTAGAGTCGGCAGCCCCACCGGTCCCTATGCTAGGTCAAATACATCCAGAGCAATTGAGCAGCGGGTGGCAGACCATGTCCACAGATATTCAGGCCACTAACGGCACAAGGAGTTTATACCTGGTCGTTAAGGGCGAAGCGGAAGCCAGTATCCATCTGGATTGGTTCCATTTTACGGACTAAACGGCGTATACCGCACATAATCAATGTAGTACCGCTGGGGGAATATCGTCGTATCAATACCCTGCCTGCCGCCCCAGTTGCCGCCTATGGCCAGATTGAGCTTGAGGGCCTGCGGGCGGTCGAAGGGCCAGCAGCGGAGGCCTGCTATTGCAGCCTGCTAAACATCCGATCACTCTCAAAATCAACGTGCGGGATTTTATTCACAGATCGCCCTTTCAGCCCTTCTTTTTTAACCTTTTTAACGCTTCACCCATACCAACTGCTCATGCCTTGTTGCTACTACACCGTAGCCCCCTTCCACATTCGAGAAATACAGCTGCGGCCGGAACAGCAATTTATTTACAGCATCTGCCGGTTGGTCTAAAGTGCGGGTACTCTCATACAAAGACTCATGGGTTGCCGCGATAGTAAAACCAATACTATCCCAACCTGCTTCTGCTTCCGGAACCAGTATAATCATGGGGAAGGAGAAGCTTTCGTTGGAAAAGCACAAGTCTGGCAAGATGAAGCCACCATCTAAAAACTGCAAACCGCATTGTTGATCGAGCGATTCCTCGGTATCGATAGAAACTAAAAAATCTAAATCAGCAGGGCTGTCTGAAAAAAGTGCATGTGGGTCAAATGGTATTCGATAACGATTTGTAGAGAAGAAATGGAAAAAATCAGCTGAAGTACTTTTATCTGCCAGAGTTACTGTTAAATATGCGGTTTCTTGCTGAAACACCTCATCAACTTCTTCAACTGTTGTCAAATCCGCTGCAATATCAATTTGCAACTTGGGAATAGCCATCAGTTCAGAACGCGCTTCGGGGAACCCCGCTGCATTTGCAACTAGGCGGAACTCCGTGTTTAAAGGTAAGGAAGCGGAAAGGTTGAGTACATAGTTACCCTTTTCCACGTAAGGGATTTGATACCAGGTACTATCTGCGGCGTCCACCAATTCTACCATTGCTTCGTGCAGCGTATCTCCTCCGGTAAATGACAGCACTCCGTTGGGGTCCTGTGTACGCCCCACAAAGACTTCAATCCTATCTCTGGCAATAAAACCATTCAACACAATTTGATCGCCCGGGTAATCCAGTGATATATCGGGCTCTATCACTTCGCAGCTAAGCAACAACCCCGCTAAAGCGAAGATCAGGTATGGAATAACAGACTTTACCATGATACATGATAGTTAAGTGCAGGTACAAACTGAAAAATGGCAAGCCGTTCAACTTCCAAAGCCGTATCAGTTGATGTCCTTGATGTTATGCCCTGCGTACCAAAATTCAATGCTACGGCATTAGCTCTGCCGTAGATATTATAAAATCCGAAGACGAGCTTGGCGTCGCGGCCCTTGCGCTTAGTCGTAAAATGATAGACCGCATTTACATCTAAGCGGTGGTAATCCGGCAGACGCCCATTATTCCGCTCGGTAAAAACGAAGCGCACCTGGTTTTCAATCGTACGTACAAAACTATCCGGGAAGTTAGCGGGCACACCCGTTTGGTACACAAAATTTGCGGTGAACTGCCAGTTTTTACGCCAGGCGTACTGCAAGCTTAGCTCCACGTCATGCGGGCGGTCAAAATCAAAAGGGAACCAGTTGCCGGCATTGATTTGCGGAAACTGCCTTTCACTCCGGCTGTAGGTATAAGCGACCCAGCCATTCAGTATACCGATCTGCTTTTCCAGCCAAAGCTCAACACCGTAAGCCCTGCCATTCCCACCGGCATATACATCCTGCACCCAGGCATTGGGCGTACTCCCGATGCCTAGTAAAGTGGTATTGTTCCGTTGCTCTACCTGATTGGACATTTGGCGCCAGAAGGCTTCCACACTCCATTGCCCGCCTGACCATGGCCGGGCATGCCGCAGGGCAAAAGTGGAACCCATCTGCGGCCGGGTAAAAGCAGTGGCTGGCAGCCAGTATTCGTAAAACAGCGTACTGCTTCCCCCCTGAACGCCAGCACGGTGCAGGGGCTGTACCATCCTGCTGTAGCTTAGCTGCCAGGTTTGCTTGTTGTGCTGCCAGGCAATTGCTGTACGAGGTTCCATTGCCGGGAAAAACAGACCGGTTGTAAGATACGTGCTAAAGCGCGCTCCCAGGGTGAAATCCAGGGCTCTGCTCACGGACCAGGTATCTTCAGCATAAGCGGCTGCCTGCAAGGACCGGACGGCCCCGCCGTCGAAGCTTTGAACGGGTTCACCTGCTTCGGTTATCTCCGTCTTTATAGGGTTATTGGACTGGTAAATCCCCTCGAGCCCTAGGGTAATCCGGTGCCGCGTTAGTTGCCAGTTGTACTCATGACGGGCTCCAAACTCATTGATCACCCCTTTGGTTTTCACCCTTGCCAATAAGTTATTGGTACTTTCATTGCGCAGGGAAGTATTCAGGTTGCTGGCAAAGCTGTTGAAGTTGACCCTCGTATTCACAAAGCCACGGCTGCCCAGTGGCCGCATGTAGCGCAGCCCCACTGCCCGGTTGCCCCAATTCAGCAGCGCATCGTTAAATGCTCCGCTCTGTCTGGCGCGGCTTCCCCAGAAATCATCCCCGGCAAAGGCGCTAAGGCTCAACTTAGCCTGCCGTTTAAGTTTCCAGGTTACCTTAGCGTTGAAATCGTATAAGCCTGCAAAAAGCAAATTTTGCCCATTCAAATAGCCGGGCAAGGTAGCCAAAGTAAGAACCCCTGAGTGGGCCAACCGCCCCGCTAACAGGAAAGTGCCTTTATCTTCATTAAGTGGCCCTTCCAACAGTAAACTGGAGTTGATCAGGCCTAAATTGGCTTCCCGCCTCAGCGTTGTGGCATCTCCTTCTTTCATCGTTACATCAATGACGGAGGACAAACGCCCGCCGTACCGAGCGGGGAAAAAACTTTTGTAAGTATCCACCTGCTTGGTCACACCGGGATGGAATGTAGAAACAAAGCCGAAAAGATGGCCGCTGTTGTAAATGGTGCTGCCGTCGAGAGTAATCAGGTTTTGGTCTACGCTACCACCCCGCACACTCAGGCCTGCCGTCCCTTCTATGGTGGGGGCAAAACCT
Organism: uncultured Phaeodactylibacter sp.; assembly: GCA_964572415.1. Taxonomy (GTDB): domain Bacteria; phylum Bacteroidota; class Bacteroidia; order Chitinophagales; family Saprospiraceae; genus Phaeodactylibacter. Next base: position 1,689 of record CAZNHN010000103.1, on the reverse strand, counting down.
GGTAGCAATATTAATGACTTGATCAAATCCGGCTCCCCCAGCATGACCGGAATACGTGCCAAAGTTTTGACCGGCATATTGATTTGGCCGGGCATCCTACTTTGCAATTTCGGGGCATTTACCTCCACGGTCGCTAACTCCAAAACTTGCAGTGCCACGTTACAGCTACTATCCTGTGCTATCGTCAAGGTGAGGGTATCCGGGGAAAACCCGATTTGATGAAAGACTATTCGCTGCGGGGCTTCACAGGGCAGGCTTAGGCTGTAATGCCCGGCATAGTTCGTCATTACGCCCCTGCCAGTTTCCGGAGAATAAATACTTGCTCCTACCAGGGGCTCTTGGGTAGTCGCCTCCGTGAGGTACCCATGTAACGCGCAGTTTTGAGTGTACGCAACAGAAAAAGTGAAACAGAGCAGGGTTACAGCCAGCCCTGACAGGGTATTTGGGCTCGGACTCAGCGTCCGAGCCCAATAGAGCTTTGTTTTCATAGAAATATTCATATCCTTAATTAGACAATATGTCTAGCGATTTCGTTGCGCGCGCGCACGAGTTAGCAAATTCTCGGACATATGGTCTATTAGCATTCTAAATGCATGGACCTTGGAACGGAGGTTGTGTATAGCAAGACCCATTCCCCCCTTTTACAGCATAATGCTCAATCGGAAGTGACCCACAGAAGCCTGGGCAATCATCACATTGAAAAACCTCAGTATCAATTTCATCATCGAAAGTATGCTGTTTATATACATCTACTACTACCGGCGGAATAAAATAACCTGGTATCACCCCTACACTTCCCTCATGTCTTATAATATTCATATCATACTGCCACCAAATACCAACTGATCGGCGTTGACCTTTGGTGCGGATATTCCCCGTTAATTTCCCATTAAAAATGTTAGTACGATGTTCTAATTCACCCTTCACTCGTCTCCTCTTTCTTCTTTGACCATTTTCCCGCCATTCACTATTACAAGCATGAATATTAACCCTTTGAACACTAGAACGATTAATAGGAATACGCATGAAAGACTCATTATTGAGTAGTTCGTCTTTGCTTTGTGTGAAGAAAATGTCTTCAGGAACGACTAGCGCGAAATCTCGGTAAATCTTGTAGATATCTCCAGCAATCTGGAATATTGCTTCTTGATTAGCCATGTATTGCAGCCCCGGATCATCTACAACCTTTTCATAGGATGTCTCTTCAGAGTCTTCTACAAGTAATCCAATGTCAGAGTAGGCATCTACCCCTGTAAGTACGGCGACCTCAGAGAGTTCTTTAGTGGCAGCCATAAAAGCGCTCTTAGAAGATGTGAAACCTTTCAACTCTTCTAATAAAGTGCGCTTGGCAGGATCATTAACAATTGATGATCTAACATGATCTGCATCCCCTATTGACTCAAAAATTAGACGACCATCTTTCAAGTAGACATTTTTTTCATAGATGACCAAAACTTCATCATAAAATTCTGAATCGAAATTTAAATTCGAGCGAGAGTCTTCTTTCGATTCATGTAAGGTCAAATCAGCATCTGCCAAAAGATTAGAATCTTGTTTTTGACAACTGCCAAAAATAAACGAAAGTAGCAATAATGCTACAGGTAATTTTAGGTAATTCATTTGTAAAGAGAGTTTAAAGAGAGTTTAAAGAGAGTTTAAAGAGAGTTTAAAGAGAGTTTAAAGAGAGTT
>CAZNHN010000102.1:0-18774 GCA_964572415.1 uncultured Phaeodactylibacter sp. | reverse complement strand
ACGGCTGAACGCCAGCGGCATGCGGTTAAAAGTGGGCAGGTAATATTGTTTATCTACCTGATGTAAGGTGGCATTTGTGGTTTGTTCCTCTACAAGCATATTTCTGTTCCTATTGAGTGGTTATCGGATTGCACGACTTCAGCGATGGTGTCTGGCTTCGTGCCATTTATAATGCGGGCGTGCCGGGCGCCGTGCTCCAGGGCAATTTGGCAGGATTCCAATTTGGGGATCATGCCGCCTTTGATCACGCTGCCGTAAAGCCCGGGCAGCTCTTCAAGTGTCAGCCGCCTAATGAGGGAAGACGGGTCGTCAATATCTCTGAGCAGTCCGTCAACATCCGTCAGTACGAGGTAGTCCTGTGCTTTCAGGGCGCCGGCAAGGGCACCGGCAAACATATCGGCATTCACGTTGTAATCCTGCCCTGCCTCGTCGGAAGCGATACAGGTAACAACGGGTACGAAATTTTGCGAAAGCAGCGTCTCCAAAAGCCGGGTGTCCACTTTAGTGACATCCCCGACCTGACCGAGGTCGAAACGTTCAGTCTGCCCGTTTTCGGTCACTTCGTGGTAACGCTTTACCGCGGTGACCATTCGACCGTCCTTACCAGATAAGCCTACCGCACGCATTCCTGCTTTATTTAACAAATTAACCAGGCTGCTGTTGACTTCGCCTTTAAGTGCCATTTCAATATACTTCAGCGCCTCCGGTGTTGTCTTTCGGTGACCGCCGATAAATTCGGACTCAATGCCCACCGTTTTCAGGATACTTTTGATAAACGGACCTCCACCGTGCACCAACACCACCCTGGTACCTGACTCCTGTAATTTTTTGATGTTGGCGACAACAGCAGATTTCAGCTCGTCGTTGAGCATAGCGTTGCCGCCGTACTTGATTAATACTATTGGTTCTTGCTTCATAAATTCTTCTATCGGACAATTTTGCGGGGGATAGCAGTGGGCAAACGGCTCAGCATTTCATTGTTCAGCAACTGCGTGTAATTGGTGAAGGAACTGACGTTGATGGTGTTATTCTTCTGCTTGCCCAGCAGTACCACCTCGTCCCCTGTATTCACGTTTGGGATGTCGCCGATGTCCACCATAAAAAGATTCATATTAATCAGGCCCGTGATCCGGGCTTTCCGGCCATTGATCAGCACATAGCCCCGGTTGGACTGCCCGCGGGGGTAACCATTGCAGTAGCCCACCGGGATGACAGCGATATCCATATCGTGCGTAGCCTGAAAAGCCGTACCGTAGCCAATGAAGTCTCCCTTTGGTACATGCTTGATATCCATGATGTCCGACTTCCAGGTGATGATGCGGCTCATTGGAGTATCCTTCATCTTATTCACGGACTGCAGGTGCTGATAGTAAACATCCGGGCTCGGCCAAAACCCATAGGTTGCCACACCAACCCGAACCATATCGTAGTGCGTTTCGGGCATTACCAAAGCAGAAGCAGAGCAGGCGATGTGCCGGGTTACTGGCATATACTTCCGCTTTTTACATTCTGCCAAATAGTTTTTGTATCGTTCTTTTTGTTGTTCTGTCCGGAAAGTACTGCTCAGAGACTCGGCGCCTCCAAGATGGGTGCACAACCCCTGGAAGATAATATATTCGTTATTGCGCTTGAGGAAAGTAACTGCTTTCTTGAAATACTCTTCCGTCATGCCGGTACGGTTGGTGCCCGTTTCCACTTCAATATGCACTTTGGCCTTGCGATTAAGCTTTTTGGCTTTCTCCAACACCAGCTTCAGCCGCTCGTAATTGAACACATAAAATTCAATATCATGCGCAATCGCCCATTCGATGTCATTATCATACAAGATGCCCATGATCATAATATCAGTACCTTCCTTTCGGAATTCCAGCACTTCCTCTGCTTCATAGGCTGATGCTACGGAGATGTGGTCAACACCAACTCTGCCCAACATGGTCACGATTTGCGGGATGCCGTGCCCGTAGGCGTTGGCTTTCACCACGCAAGACAGGCGCGTGCCCTCGGAAAGCTTTTTCCGAATGAAGTTGACATTCTTCTTTAGCCCGGATTGGCTGAGCTCAATGCGGGAGGTGTGCTTCACGTTCCTTACGAAAGGCTCAAAGTGCCCGATTTGCTTTCTTGTCATAATTCTTTTTCGTTAAATCCAACGGTACTTTCGCCCCCAGCTTTCCTTTGATAGTTTGGTAACTTTTGAAACTGTCCCGGCTGGCACTTTCTGGTGTTTTTCTTCCAGTCGCAACTCATTAAAATGGAACGCGTAGACCCGGGAGACGAACTCGTCTACCGGGAGCGAAGATTCTCCATGGCGCTCTCCGTTGCCCCAAACTGTTGGCTGAATGCCTTGTCCCCAGTCCTGCTTGCCCTGACTGTTGGGATTGAAGAAGTAGGCCCGCCATTCTTCCGATTCGGGTGCTTTTTCAATGCGCAACAGCGAAATGGCATGGTAGCCCAGCATCTGAGCCGAGGAGTCTGTAATGAAAATCCCCGTAGGCACCGGATAGATCAGATGGTGGCCTCCGTTGTAATCCGGATGGAAGGAAGCATAGAAAATACGCACAAACTCATCATACTTTTCCACGGCATGAAGTGCGGGGTTGTACACCGAACGGAAGCCGGTTTGGATCCAATGCCCGTAAAAGGCAGGGTTTACCGACGCATGGGGATCTTTGCCGAAGTGCTTCAGCCCGGCGCGCTTCATCATTTCGTTGTATACCTTATCCAGCAGCGGTACCAAAACGATGGAAACCGGATCCAGCTGAAAGTCGAACTGCTGCGTCAGACCCTCGGTAACATCCTGTGATTTTATCTGATCGCCTTCGTAACGGAAGACAACATTATTCATAGTTGCAGCATCAATCATCATATTGATGAGCTTGGCAGGGGCGTAACGGCTCCACATACTAATGCCCCTTGCAGACTGACAAGTGGGGTTATTGCCCTGACGAACGCCGAGCGGCAGGCCAAGCACGCAAAGTACACCACCAATTAGCGACTGCGTGGGAGACAGGTCAAACCGGGTTAAGTTACCCTGTTCAAGTCGCCTGCCAACTTCGGGGTGTACTTTAATTTTCACCAGTCGGTTAATGGCATGCCATGCTGTTTTTTGGGAAAAAATGTTGCGCTGCAGCACTCTCGCCAGCCCATACACCGCCTGCTTATTCCCGGGAACAATAAAGTCCTGAATTACCTGATGTACAAAATCCTGATGCCGCTCGTAATCTGCCCGGCCATGAGCGTTCAGGGCCAGCACTTCAGGTATCATATCCGTATGATGCTTACGCACAAAGTGCAGCAGCACCAGCTGATGTTCCGAAACCAGCCCGGTATCCACCATCATCCTGCCCACTTCCTGGCATTCCTGTCGAAGGGCGTCTGCGTCCAGGTTTTCCAGAGCAGTCTCGTACTGCCCGGAAGATTTATACTTACGGGCAAGCTCCGTGGGGCCGAAGAGTGTATTGATAAAATAGCTCAACCGGCGATCCTGTTTTTCACTCAAATCCAGCGTAAGCTCCCGGTTGATCACACTTAAAATCCGCTTAATACGGGTGACAACCACCGGACGGTGGGCTACAATAACCTCGATTTTTTCCAGCAAATGAGGTTTAATCTGCTGCAGGTCGACCCGCTCCCGGACGATCCTGAAGAGCATCTTGATCTTTTTCAGCTCTCCTTCGGCGTACCGGGCGCCCCACCCATCGTGCTCAAAATCCTCAAAGGCCAGCTCAAAGGTATTGACCAACATATCATGGATGAAGCCTCTTGCCTGTTCGGCAGAAAAAGCAGGGTGGCTGATCCGACCCTCACTGATACTGAGTATTCGGAATTCATTGAGCATTTCGATCGTACTCGTAGGCGAGCCCGCAAGCAGCGTCCCTCTTACCAGGCCGGGTACCAGATTATTGGGGTTTTCCCATACCGTCCCATCAAAGAAACCGGATTCATCCAGCTCAGGAAGCCGGTGATAGAGGAGTTCTACCCCCTCTTCATTCCGGCTGAGTAAGTCGATCTGACTGATGAGCCGTTTCCGCTTGTCATCCTTGTTGAAGGAAGGGGCATCCTGAAAGGCTTTCAGGCTGTGCAGGAAACGGTCTTCTAACTGATCTAAGGTTAATGCCATATATTATTTATACGTAAAAGGGTACATCTTCGTAATGTTTCAACAATTCCCGCATGCGCTCGGGGTCTTCTCCAGCGAAGTTAACCGTACCGAAGTGATTACCAAAACCGCTGCGCTCTGTGATTTTCTGAGGACCCAATGGCTCTACCAGGTTATTGTCGAGGTAGTAAGGCTCTTCCAGCAATTCTTCCGGGATTTCCAAACGGGAAATTTGCCCGGGTTTTGGGAACACCATGACGTTGCCGTACTTTTTCTCCGGCATGTAGCCCTTTGGTGGGAAATATTTGTCCAGCTCTTCTTCCGACATATTCGGATCGTGACTGACAACGAAAGCCAATAGAGCGTCAAAGTCATAAGCTTGCCCGCAGAGTTCCAGAATGTGGCCACCGGGGATCCGACAGGCAACCTCACCAAAATTGATAGTCTTGCCGTCATCACTGACAAACCACTCCGGGTGGACCATTCCGAACTCAATGCCGAAGATGTCCACCATTTTTTGTACTTCATTATGAATCAGCTCCCGTTTAGCTTCCAGCTCAGGTCCTGCGGGGATGAAGTTGGAATAGCCCAGCTTCACGTATTCTGTAATATTGAGAAAGCGAACCTTTCCTTTGTGAATAAAAGCCTCACAGGAAAATTCTTTGCCGCTCAGGTGGCTTTCCACCAGGCAGGGGAAATCCTTAGTCGTCATCTTACGGTCAATATCATCACGAGACCGGATAAAGTGGTGCCCGACCGTTCCGGCTGCCGCAAAGGGTTTGGCGTGGAACCAGGCATCATCCTCGCCGGGCAGCTGCAGTTCTGCTTCATTCAGGCGGTCGAGGAATTTGTGAACATGCTCTCTATCGTAGACCTCTTCGAACAGCCCTACCTTCAGGCCGCCCAATAGCGCCTTACGTTTCATCATTGCTTTATTGCGAAAAAGGAATGCCCGGTTAAGGACGCGGGGGTCATCGCGGTAGATAGAATTCAGTGCACCCGCCCATTCCACAGTTTCTTCGTAAAGGGGTACTGCTACATCAGCATTAAATGGCTTGAGCAATTCTACTAATTCCAAAGAGTTGGAGTGTGAACCAAACTCATCTAACTTATACCCGACGAACGGAATATTATGCTCTTTGGCATAAGCGCCAAATTCAGGAAAAGAAACAACAACGTAAGGGAGACCAGATTTTTGTACACTCTCAATCACGGGCAGGCTCCAACCCATGAGTGCAAAACAGTTAGCCATAAATATTTAAGGGTTTTATGATTTCAATAAATAGTCTGCCACAGTACTATATAGCAGGGACATTTATATGAATGAAATTTTCGGGAATTCCAAATTTTTTCACTTTTTATCGCTTCAGCGAGCTATTTTGACCTTCAAGTTATTTTTTTGGTGATTAACTACCACGCAGACCCATCTAATCCCTGAAATCGATCAAATAATTACCAAAATAAAAGCAATGCCCTTACAAGCGTGCAAAATATTAACAATTCAAGCCGCAGATTTGTGCTATCGAATACACAGATTTGCAAACTTCTTTTTTTTGGCGGTATCTTTGGACTATGAACGCAATACAAGTCCTCCATTTTCTAAAGCGGATCGCCCGGGAAGCCGGATCTATTATGATGGACCGGATTGACGGGCAATATAAAGTCTACGAGAAACCTGACCATTCACGGGTAACAGATGTAGACCTGGCCATATCCAAGCTACTGCAAGCCCAGGTGGAAGCAGAACTCGAAGGGATTGGGCTATACAGTGAAGAATCACCCAAAGCGGCAATCGACCGCAGCAAGCCTTATATTATTGCCGATGAGCTTGATGGCACGAGCTACTATATAGACCTTAAAAAGGGGTTTTCGCATCAATCAGCCTACTATCATCCTGAGCATGGGCTGTGCGTAGGCCTGGTTTATTATCCCCGGATTGATACGCTGATCTACGCTGTGAAGGGGCAGGGTGCCTACATTGAGGAAGGAGGCGAAGCGCCACGCCGGGTCACCCCTCCTGCCCCTAAGCCGATTGAGGCCCTTACTTTCGCCCACCCCTTGCGCTACCGGGGCGAACGCTACAACAATCTGTATCGCAAACTGGGTGCTGATGATGACCGGATCCTCCGGACTGATGCCCGGCGCACCCTCATGATGGCGAAGGGCGAACTGGACGTTAATATATTTCTATCTCCAAGAATCCCTTACTGGGACCTGAGCGGAGAGAAAGTTATTGTCGAAGAGCTAGGGTACAGCCACAGTTATCTCAACCGGCAGCCGGTAGAATTTGGCAAGCCTCCTCCCAAGCCCAACCTTGGCTATCTGATCTGCCCCGAAGAATGGAAGGAAAAATTCTTTACTGAAACACCACGGCTGATTGCATGAGTACCGCCCGTACGCCCGGAAAGCTGCTCCTCTTTGGTGAATACACTGTCTTGCTGGGCAGCACAGCTCTGGCACTCCCCCTACCCCACCTTTTTGGAGAATGGGCAACCGGTTCTGCTCCACCGGGCCAGAACCTTTTGCCCTACGCTGAGCATCTCCACCTGCTCAATCAGGAGGGGCGCCTATTAGCTCCCCTGAATACCCGACAGTTCCGCCAGGAGGTGAAATCTGGCCTGTACTTCCATTCCAATATCCCCGTTGGATATGGTGCCGGCAGCTCTGGCGCTCTTTGTGCAGCTGTTTATGAACGCTATGCCCATCCGGCAGTCGCAAAAGACAACACCACCGCTCTTCCTGCGCTGCAACAACAGCTTGCGCAACTGGAGAGCTACTTCCACGGGGAAAGCTCCGGGGCAGACCCGCTTATCTGCTATCTGCAGCACCCGCTGTTGATTGAACAAAATGCTATCCGGCCAATCACAGTCACCGCCCGCGCCGAAGACAGCGGCTTGTTTTTCCTGGTAGATACCGGGATCAGCCGTCGGACCGCCCCACTTGTTCAGCAGTTCAAAGCCAAGTGCGAGGCGGACCATTTCCGGGAACAGGCGCTGCACCAACTAGCTATGCCAACTACCGCCGCCACCCAGGCCTACCTGAAACAACACACTACCAATCTTGAACGCGCCATGCTTCAAATTGCGGCAGCCCAGCTAAACCTACTCAGGGACTTTATACCAGCGCCTTTCCGGCCAGTTTGGAAGGAGGGGCTGCAATCCCATCAGTTCTACCTGAAACTCTGTGGCGCCGGCGGCGGCGGGTTTCTGATTGGCTACAGCCCGGACCGGCAATTGCCTGCGTCAATTGAGGCGGACCGGCTCCACCCTTTGCCTGAGGTATAAAGCAAGAAGGCTGTTGAACTACCGGCGCAAAACAAAAGGCGGCTTCCATACGGAAGACCGCCTAATTGTTTTTTCATACTAATCCAATAAAAAAGTTGCGGAACCTGTAGTACCCGGGCACCATAGTTTTCTTAATAACCGGGCTCAGTAAATTCTGTAAAGATGAAATACTAATTTGGGAAATCCACCAAAGCGATACGCTTTGAGATTATTTTTGATGCTGATAGGCGAACGTGATTAATATCGCGTCGGCGTAAAGTTAAGCATTTTATTTTGGAGAACCAGCAATCCGCCCCATCATTCCTTTTGCCACTTCCGACTTCCAAGGCTTCCTAACAGCCCGCCAGATTCAGGCATTGACCGCCATCCACGACTACATTCGGGAATATAGTCGTATATTTGTATCCTGCAAGGTATTGAACCCCATCCAATTATCCCCAATCGCCGGTCGGTTGACCACCGTGAAGCCGGTACATTTTTGAATCAAGCGACGCCAAAGTATTTTGAAAAAAACGACTGTTCAACAAGATGTTCTACCTATAGCGCCCGAGGAGGCGCTGCACGATTATTACATCTGCTGCCTCAGCCGCGAGGTGAGCCTGACGATAAGGCGGGAAGTACTCACCGGGAAGGCTAAATTTGGCGTTTCCGATGATGGGAAAGAGCTTTTTCAGGTGGCTATGGCCAAAGCTTTTCGAAAAGGGGATTTCAGGTCAGACTATTACCGGGGGCATACTTTATTGCTGTCGCTTGAGCTTGCTACCCCGGAGGACTTGTTTGCACAACTCTATGCCGACGCCGATAACGACCCTTTTTCCGGCGGGCGTCAGATGAACAACCACCACGCCACCCCCCTGATCACAACAGAAGGCGATTGGCTCAATCACCGGGAGCGCCATAACCTCAGCTCCGATATCTCCACAACTGCCGGGCAGATGGCCCGTGGGATCGGCCTGGCCATGGCTTCCAAAAAGTACAGAGACCGGCCAGACCTTAACGCTGAAAAATTTTCCGATAATGGCCAGGAAGTGGTCTTTTGCTGTATTGGAGATGCCTCGACTTCTGAAGGCGCTTTCTGGGAAACCATGAACGCCGCCGGGGTCCATCAATTGCCCCTGGTAACGACGGTAGCGGACGATGGCTACGGCATTTCAGTCCCCCGGGAAGTACAGACTACCAAGGACAGCATCAGTGAAGCCCTCGCCGGCATGGAAGCCACCTCAGGCACCAACGGCATGGGCATCTACAAAGTCAAAGGCTGGGACTATCCGGCTTTGTGCGAAGCCTACGAACAAAGCGCCTCCCAAGCCCGTCTCAACCACCGCCCTGCACTGGTTCACGTGAAGGAGCTGACGCAGCCACAGGGGCATTCCACCTCTGGCTCCCACGAGCGGTATAAGTCCAAAGCCCGCCTAAAATGGGAAGCCGAACACGATTGCAACCGTAAGTTTAAACTCTGGCTGCTGAAAGAAGGCGTCGCAAATGAGCAGGAGCTTGAAGACCTGGAGCAAAAAGCCCAAAAAGCAGTAAAACAAGCACGCAGCCGGGCCTGGAAACGATACAACGAGCCCATTCAGCAGGTTTGGAAAACCCTGAAAGCTGATTTCGCCCAACTGGCAACCGATGCAGGCACAGCTCGCGCCCGCCGCATTGAGGAAGCCCTCAAAGCCCTGATCAACCCGGTACGGGCGGATATCGTCAAACTGGTCCGGCAAATGCTTTTTGCCACCCGGCAACTCGATACACCAGATCGGCAGCGCCTACAGGCTTTCCTGGAGGAAGTCAACCAGACCATGGAGCAGCGCTACCACACCCACCTTTACAGTCAAACGGACCGTGCGGCACTAAAGGTACCGGTAAATCCACCCGTTTACAGCGACGATGCACCACTCCTGAACGGGTACGAAATCCTCAATCAGTTTTTCGATCAGGCCATGAGCAGCCGGCCGGAGCTTTTCGCCTTCGGAGAAGATGTCGGTAAAATCGGCGATGTTAATCAGGGCTTTGCCGGGCTGCAGGAAAAGCACGGCGCAGAACGCATCTTTGACACCGGTATCCGGGAGTGGACCATCATGGGCTATGCCCTGGGCATGGCAATGCGCGGGCTGCGCCCAATTGCGGAAATTCAGTACCTCGACTACCTGATTTACGGGCTTTCCCCGCTTTCTGATGACCTGGCCACGCTCCGCTACCGCAGCAACAGCATACAGGCTGCTCCTGCTATCATACGCACCCGCGGCCACCGTCTGGAAGGCATTTGGCATTCTGGCTCCCCAATTGGCGTGCTACTGGGCGCCTTGCGGGGTATCCACCTGCTGGTCCCCAGAAACATGGTGCAGGCGGCAGGGTTTTACAATACACTGCTTCAGTCTGACGACCCCGGACTGATCATCGAGTGCCTGAATGGCTACCGGTTGAAAGAAAGACTACCAGACAACCTCAGCACCTTTACAGTACCTATTGGAGTGCCGGAAATCCTCAGGGAAGGCGAAGACGTCACTTTGCTCACCTACGGTTCCTGTGTACGGGTTGCCGAAGCAGCCTGCGACCAACTACGGGATGAAGGGATTTCTGTTGAACTGGTGGATGCCCAAAGCCTGTTGCCTTTCGACCTGGAAAATCTGGTCGTTGCTTCCCTCCAAAAGACCAACCGCCTGGTGGTACTTGATGAAGATGTGCCCGGCGGCGCTTCTGCCTATCTGCTACAGCAGGTATTGGAGAAACAGGGCGGCTACAGGTGGCTGGACAGTAAGCCGCTGACTATTACGGCGACCGACCATCGTCCGCCTTACGGGACTGATGGAGACTACTATTCCAAACCCAATCCGGAAGATGTATTCGAGCGTATTCTGGAGATGATGCAGGAAGCAGATCCGGTGAGGTATGCTTAAAACTCATCTTTTTTTGCACGTTGGGCGGGCACAAAAAGTAAAAAAATTAGTCGTAACCCTGCCGGGCAGGCGGGCACTATTCCTTGATTTTCATGACGAACCCGCTCCCAATATGGTCTTAACCCGGCAGCCGGTTATCGTCGGTTGGAAAGACCACCTTTGGCTGATAGGCTTTGGCCTCTTCCTCTGACATCCAGGCGTAGGCAATTATGATGACGGTATCACCCACTTGTGCCCGCCGGGCTGCTGCACCGTTGAGGCAAATCACGCCGGAACCCCGCTCGCCTTCAATGACGTATGTTTCCAGGCGTTCACCATTATTATTGTTGACTATTTGCACCTTTTCACCATCAATTAGGCCTGCTGCGTCCATAAGGTCACGGTCAATAGTGATGCTGCCAACATAGTTGAGGTCAGCCTGTGTAATAGTTGCGCGGTGTATTTTGGATTTGAATCTTTGAATCAGCATGATATATTCCGAAAGGAATTAAATTTTGTTCAGGTAATAGTTTCCGGGCATATTTAGATTCTCATGCCCTAAAAACGCCTCAATAACAATACAAAATTACGTAAGGTTTACAGACCTGAGTGTCCACCACCTGCTTTTTTGAGGTGGACCCCAAGGCTATCCCGGATAAATCAGCCGGTTGTCAATCAGGCGCACATCCCCGGCACGGGCAGCTACGCAAGCGATTACTTCACGGCCTGTTTCAAAGGCATCGACCAGCTGCAGGTTTTCCGCGTCAGCCAGCTTAAAATATTCGGGCACCAGGCCAGCTTCACGAAGAGCATTCAGTGCTTTCTCCTGTATTTCGGACGGAGACAAAACAGCCGCCCAACTGCCCGCTTCAGTCAGTGTTTGGTTGATCGCCAGTGCCCGGCTACGATTTTCCGGCGAAAGCCGTACGTTGCGCGAGCTCATGGCCAGCCCGTCAGGTTCCCGCAAGGTGGGACAACCAACCAGTTCCACTTCCAGGCTCAACTGCCGGATCATTTCGCGGATGATCGTCAGCTGCTGGTAATCTTTTTGCCCCATGAAGAGGAAATCCGGCTGTACCAGATTAAGCAGACGCAGCACCACCTGCATCACCCCTTCAAAGTGCCCTGGACGGTGCTCGCCTTCCATCACTTCTGCCAAATGGCCAAGCGCAACGTCCGGCACCGGCACCTCATATTCCACCGGATACACCTCCCCCACCTCCGGCATAAACAGGATGTCGCACCCTGCCTTGTGAAGCAGATCAATATCCCTGCCCGGCGTGCGGGGGTAATGTTCCAGGTCGGCAGATTCGTTGAACTGTGTGGGATTGACAAAAATGCTGCAAACGGTAACGTGGGCAGTGTTTTTGGAAGCGTCCAGCAGAGAGAGGTGGCCTTTGTGCAGTGCGCCCATCGTTGGGACAAAGCCAATTTGCCGGTTTCTGTAGCGATAGTCCGCCAGAAAAGCCTGTAAGTCCGCTGATTTCTTGAATAAATACATAGGGTAGCGTTCAAAAACCAATGGCACGGCCAACGGGGCGGCCAATCAGGGCGCAAATATAGACGTTTTTGTTAATAGCACATTAAGAGCCAGACAAATACAGCAATAACAGCATTTTTTTGTTAAATTTGCAAACTTGTTCATTGAACTTTCGGTGACATCGTTATTTTTTTAAACTTTTACCGCTTATGAGTAAGACAAAAGTGCTGATTGTTTCGCAGGAAATGCAGCCTTACACCGCTGCGTCAGAGATTGCCAATATAGCACGGAAACTTCCGCAATACATACAGGAAAACGGAATGGAAATCAGAGTGCTCATGCCTCGTTTTGGCACCATCAATGAGCGCCGCCACCGACTGCACGAGGTCGTTCGCCTTTCTGGAATGAATATTATTGTGGATGACGACGACTACCCCCTCATCATAAAAGTTGCTTCTCTTCCCGAGGCACGTATGCAGGTTTATTTTCTTGACAATGAGGATTTCTTTAAGCGCAAGCGTATTTTCACAGATGCTGATGACCAGCCTTTCGAGGATAATCCTGATCGCATGGTTTTCTTCTGCAAAGGCGTTATTGAGACGGTCAAGAAGTTTGGCTGGGCTCCGGATGTGGTCTTTTGCAATGGCTGGATGACAAGCCTTATTCCGCTTTATCTTAAAACGGCCTACAAGAGTGAGCCACTTTTCCAGAACGCAAAGGTGGTGTACTCCATTTATGAGGGCTCACCTGAAGATACTTTCTCGGATAGTTTTTCATCCAAGGCCTCTATCAACAACCTGACAGAGGGTGACCTGAGCGCTTATCAAAACGGCCAGGGCGTAACGCTCCATCACGGTGCCATAAAGTACGCGGATGCCTTAGTACAGGGTAGTGAAAAGATTGACGATAGTGTAATTAAGGCACTGTCTGATACTGATAAGCCCGTATTGGAATATCAGGGCTCTGAAGGCTTTGAAGCAGCTTATAAAGAATTCTTTGAAGCCCTGGTAACGGAAGAAGTGGAAGAGGGCTAATGACATTACAGGCCGTAAAAGCCTGGGAGTCAAATGAGACTCAAGGCTGGCAGCTGGTTCGGACAGTTTTTTCCGGTGCTGGTTCAAAAGCAACCACGTGTAATAGATTGTTGAGGTTTTGCTTCCGGAGCAAACACCACCAAATTATATCCTGATTGAGGCGTGATGCAGGAGCATCCGTACGGACGTGACCACCTGCCCTTGTAAGGTCGCCTGTGGGCTTTACCACCGGAGACCTTACAAGACTTTGGCAGGCGGGAGAGTAACAAAGCTCAGGGTAAAGTTTAGCAAAAGCAGCCCGAGGCGTAAAATCTCAACAAGCTCTAAATAACCATCAGCCCTGCTTGCCCGACTTTGGTTTAGCAGGGCTGATTTTTTTCCCCATATACAACGGTGCTTTCTTTTTTTCACTCTTTCCCGAAGAGCCATTACTTTTGCGCAATAATTGCAGGTTATCCGGTGTAGAATCGGCAATCCTACAGTTATACCCGGCATTTTATTAAAAAATCACCCTGGCTCACGGTTTTGCCAAAACTAAATATATGAAACTGAACATACTTTGGGGGCTCGGAGCGCTCCTGTCTATATTGTTAATCAACGCTTGCGCAGATCCGACTTTCGTTGGTGCCGGCCTGCTTGATGAAGACCGCGCCGAAGTCGGCTTTACAGATACTTTTTCGCTACGTGGCGCAACTGAGCTTAGCAGCCCCATAATGACCTATTCCCCATTTGCAGCTTTGCAGGCCGACCGTTTTCTGTTCGGTAATTTTCAGGACCCGCTTTTCGGACAGGCCAAGTCGAAAATTAACATGCAGTTTATCCCTTCTGTCATTCCCAACTTCAGAGGTATCGCCGGCGTAGATTCCATTGTTTTGCTTCTTCCCTACACGAGGGGTGGCCTTTACGGTAAGACCGAGGGAGAAACCTATGGTGTGCGGGTCAATGAACTTACTGAAGTCTTTAACGAAGATCTGGAATATTTCTCCGACCGGCAGGCGGCTATTGCTTCAGCCCCCATAACAGAACATGAGTTCAAGGCTACTCTGGATAGTATCGAGTTTATCGACTACATTGCCGACGACCCGGATACGGTCAGCCTGCCACACCTTCGGGTTCCTTTACCCATCGAATTAGCAGATTCTCTGATTAGCTTTGCTTTAACGGATTCGGCTTCGTTTGTAGATATCGACCTTTTCCTGAACCGGTTCCCTGGTTTTCAACTAGAGCCCATAACTCAAAATGAAGGTATGCTTGCCTTCACCTTGCAATCGGTGCGCGCTGGTATACACATCTACTACCGCGACAGTGTGGATGCTGCACGAAAATATCAGTTTATTTTCAACAACAGCCAGATTGTTCAGTTTGCCAATTTCGAGCACAATTATGAAGGCACTGAAGCGCTGGAGCTAATCGAAAATGGCAGTGAAGACGACAGCCTGCTCTATGTACAGGGCATGGCCGGACTACGGACCAAAGTTAAACTGCCCGACCTCAGTGTCCTGGAAGATGTAGCCATTAACCAGGCATACCTGGATGTGTACGTAGCCAGAGGGGAAAGCCTGGATACTGCTAATTTCCCGCTTGCCCGACAGTTGGTCTTAAAAGCCAACAACGATGCAGGCGAAGAGGTCTTTATTGAGGATATTGCACTTGTGGATGCCCGGCAGTTACCCTTCGGAGACTTCTTTGGTGGCACTCCGGAGTTTGTTGAATCAGAAGGGGCTATCCGGTACCGTATGTCGGTTTCCAACTATCTGCAGGAGGTGCTGGAAGGCAGGATGTCTGATGAGTTCTACATTATCCCACTGGAAGATAACGACCTGACTGATGCCAAACGGTCAGAAATTGCCGAGCGGGTTATCCTGTATGGAGCCGGGCACCCGCAATATCCAGTCACGCTAAGCGTTACTTTCACGCAACTCTAACAATGCTGTAGGCAAAACCTGATCGTAATGAGACTGGTTATCGCTAAAAGTTTGTAATTTGCAGATCTAAAGCAGAAATAAGCTCAAAAAGCGAAGGCCTCACTAAACCTAATTGGCTTTTTATTTGAACGACACTCGCATCCATGTGAATCTAATCCCGCTAAATGCCCAACATACTTCTGTTCAGGTTTTCTGACTTAAGACGCGACTGCTTTAGCTTTCTGGTCATTTCAGGATCCGTTTGACAGTCCTTTGCTATAAAGTCAAAGTAATATAAAAATCTACGATGCCAACCTGTTTACCAAAAGGATACTTTTTCCGGGGAGCGTCAGTAGTTGTAGCCCATACACTAAAACAATCATCATTACACAACTTTAAACCCAAAAAGCTATGTGCGGAATTGTTGCTTACATCGGCCCCCGCCAGGCAAGCCCCCTGCTCATTAACGGTCTTAAACTGCTTGAATACCGCGGTTACGACAGCGCCGGGATTGCGGTACTAAACGGCGATTTGAAAGTCTTCAAACGAAAAGGGAAAGTAGCTGAACTGGAGTCCTTTATCGAAGGGCACGACCACAGCAGTACGATAGGGCTCGGGCACACCCGCTGGGCCACCCATGGAGAACCTACAGACATCAATGCCCACCCCCACCGTTCCGGTAATGGCCGCCTCGTCATGGTGCACAACGGAATTATTGAGAATTATGGGTCTCTGAAGACTGCGCTGCAAAAAGAAGGGCATACTTTTGAGAGCCAAACCGATACGGAAGTCCTTGTGCACCTCATTGAAGAAATACAAGACCACGGCAACCTGCCCCTTGAGGAAGCAGTACGCCTTGCTCTGGACCGCGTAGTTGGCGCTTATGCTATTGTGCTGATGGACCGGGAACACCCTGACAAGCTCGTTGCCGCCCGAAAAGCCAGCCCCCTTGTGATTGGCGTAGGTGAGGATGAGTATTTCCTGGCCTCTGATGCAGCTCCGCTTGCCGGACATACCAAGCGCATCATTTACATGAATGATGAGGAGATAGCGGTGGTACACCGAAACGGTGACCTGCAGATCAAAAACATTCATAATAAAGTGCAGACGCCTTTCATTCAGGAGTTTGATCTCCAGGTAGAAGAACTGGAAAAAGGCGGGTATGAGCATTTCATGCTAAAGGAGATTCATCAACAGCCTCAAACCCTTGCCGACTGTATGCGCGGGCGGCTAAGCCTCGAAGCGCCCTATGTAAAGCTGGGCGGTGTGGATGAGTATGATAAAACCATCTCCAACGCCAAGCGTTTTATCATCGCTGCCTGTGGAACATCCTGGCACGCCGGGCTGATTGGCGAATACCTCTTTGAAGACCTTGCCCGCATACCGGTGGAAGTGGAGTATGCATCTGAGCTTCGCTACCGCAACCCTATCATACAGGAAGGTGATGTGGTCATCGCCCTTTCCCAATCCGGTGAAACTGCGGACACCCTGGCTGCCCTTGAGCTGGCCAAAGACAAAGGTGCGATGCTTTACGGGGTGGTTAACGCTGTGGGTTCATCTATTGCCCGGCTAACGGATGCCGGCTCGTACATTCACGCCGGACCCGAGATAGGGGTAGCCTCCACCAAAGCTTTTACCGGGCAGGTGGCGCTGCTTACAATGATGGCTATCAGCTTAGGATACAAGAGAGGGCGGATCCCGAACTCCTATTTCCATAAGCTGATCAGTGAATTGCACAATATTCCTGCAAAAATTGAGCGGGCGCTAAAATGCGAAGAACAAATTAAGTATATTGCCAACGAAATCAAAGATCGCCAAAACGCCCTTTACCTCGGCAGAGGTTTCAACTTCCCGGTTGCACTGGAAGGCGCCCTTAAGCTTAAGGAAATTTCCTACATCCATGCAGAAGGCTATCCGGCAGCAGAAATGAAGCACGGCCCGATTGCGCTGATTGATGAGGAAATGCCGGTCATTGTCATTGCGACCAACCGGAGCGCCTACGATAAGGTAGTCAGCAACATTCAGGAAGTGAAAGCCCGTAAAGGTATGGTTATCGCCGTTGTCACTGAGGGCGAAAAGACCATAAGCGAAATGGCCGATTATACCATTGAAATACCCGATACGGAAGAGCCGCTTACACCGCTGCTTTCTGTTATCCCGCTTCAGTTACTTTCCTATCATATTGCGGTCCTGCGCGGCTGCAATGTTGATCAGCCGCGAAACCTGGCGAAGTCGGTAACTGTTGAATAAACAACGTCAACGAATTTTTATGAACGATCCGAACAAAATCGGGATGGAGTACAACTCTAACCGAGACCACCTCACCATCCCGGAATACGGGCGCAACGTCCAGAAAATGATCCATTATGCAAAAGCATTAGAGGATAAGGCAGAGCGTCAGGCTTATATTGAAAAGATCATCGATATGATGCAGATGATGCATCCGCAAAGCCGTAGCATTGAAGACTACCGCGAGCGCCTGTGGAAACATGTCTACCGCATCGCCGGGTATGAGCTCGATGTGGACTATCCATATGGAGATCCGCCAACAGAGGAGGAGCACCGCAAGCGGCCTGAGCAGGTTCCGTACCCTGTCATGGAGGCCCGTTACCGCCACTATGGGCATAATGTGCAGGAGCTCATTAAAAGGGCTAAGGAAATGCCGGAGGGCCCCAAGCGCGATGGTTTTGTTTCCACCATTGGTTCCTACATGAAGCTGGCTTACCGTACCTGGAATAAAGAGCACTACGTTAGCGATGATGTGATCAAGTCAGACCTGAAAGGCTTGTCAAAAGGAGAGCTGACGATGGACGAGGACGAGAATATCGAAAATCTCGCCAAAGGCAGCAGCAACAATAATAACAATAACAACAACCGCCGCCGCTCCAACAACAAGCGGTCCGGTGGTGGGCGCTCCAGAGGCGGGCGCTCCGGTGGTGGCAGCTCCCGTGGAGGGCGCAGCAACTACCGCCGTGGCAAGCGATAGTGCGACTAGTGCTCTGTCCACCGGATAACTTCAAACCTGTTCCCGAAATGTTTACTGTTTCGGGAACAGTAATTCTTTTCTACATTCGACTTTCCTTCTTTTTGGGCTTACCTTTGCGGTAAACCAAAATAACGCTATGTCTTTCGATGCCTTCGAAGTGCACGGTGGTTTGCCACTGAGCGGAAATATTACCCCACAGGGTGCCAAAAATGAAGCCCTTCAGGTGCTTTGTGCCACCCTCCTGACCACTGAACCGGTCATCCTTTCCAACCTTCCCAACATCCTTGATGTCAACCGCCTGCTAGACCTGCTGCGCGGGCTGGGCGTAAAGGTGGAACAACAAAGCCCCCACTCCTATCAGCTTCAGGCGGATGCCATAGACCTTGGCTTCTTTGAAACACCGGAATTCCGCCGGGATGCCAGCCGCATCCGGGGCTCCGTCATGCTTATTGCGCCACTGCTGGCCCGGTATGGACAGGCTTTTCTTCCCCAACCGGGGGGGGACAAAATCGGCCGCCGCAGATTGGACACCCACTTCGTTGGCCTACAAAAGCTCGGGGCGCACTTCAACTACGAAGCCGACAAACGGCAGTACTCCGTCACCGCGCCGGAAGGGCTGAAAGGCACCTACCTGCTGATGGACGAGATTTCCGTCACGGGAACTGCCAACGTAGTGATGGCTGCTGTCCTCGCAAAGGGCACCACACAAATTTACAATGCCGCCTGCGAGCCCTACGTGCAGCAACTCTGCCGCATGCTGGTGCAAATGGGCGCCAAAATCGAAGGTATTGGCTCTAATCTTCTGACGATTGAAGGGGTAAACGAACTAAAAGGTACCGAACACCGCCTCCTGCCCGATATGATTGAGATTGGCTCTTTCATCGGCCTGGCAGCCATGACCCAATCGGACATCACCATAAAAGATGCCCGGATAGATCAGCTTGGTATCATCCCCACTACCTTCGGGCGTATGGGTATCAAGCTCGACTTTGAAGGCGACAACATCCGTATCCCACAACAGGATACCTACGAGATACAAACCTTTATCGACGGCTCTATTATGACCATCTACGATGCCCCCTGGCCCGGCTTTACACCCGACCTGATGAGCATTATGCTG
>CAZNHN010000101.1:16421-18923 GCA_964572415.1 uncultured Phaeodactylibacter sp. | reverse complement strand
AACTCCAGTCAGAATATCGTTAGCCAGCAGAATGGCCTGTGCCTGATTCGAGCCCTGATCGACCGTCAAAATGTCATTTACGGCATCTGGAGCTGACTGCGGTTCGACCGTGATAGTGCTTGAGCTAAAGTCAGGGCAGCCATCCTGTGAAAGGCTCCAGGTCAGCTCTACCAGTTCCTTGCCAAGCCCGGTAACCACTGTAGCATTTAGGGAGTCTGACTGCAGTGTGCCGATACCACTATTGATCGTCCATTGCCCGGTCACCCCATTTGGCAGATTCGCGCTGATGAAGGCATTGCCATCACAGGACACGCTATCGACTTGAGCCAGTGCGTCCGGCAGGCTGTCATCGGGCAGGATGGAAACCACCTCAGAGGTATCAGAACAACCAGTATTCGTATTTGTAACAATAAAGAGGTAATCCCCTACCTCATCGACCGAAGCCGTTAGGGTAGTCACTGGTACCGGAGGCAGCCCCATGCCGCCTGCTACTACCCATTCGTAATCGTAAATCATGCCTTCAGAAGAACCCGCACCATCCAGAGTGAGGGTATCGCCGCATCCCAGGATGTTATCAGGAGCCGCACCAACCGCCATCGGCGCCTCGGGGTCAAGCTCCACGGCTACGGTATCCATGGCTTCGCAACCATTGGTGAGGTCTGTTACAGACAAGAAGTAGGTACCTTCTGCATCTACATCGACCAGGAAGGAACCTGTAGCCGGAGAGATATTTCCCGCACTACTCGACCATTCGATGTCAAACTCACCGTTGTTGCCGTAAAGGGAGGCATCCAATGTAACGGTTTGACCCGGACAGCCCAGGAAGTCGGGCATGGCAATCTCACCTTCCGGTGCAGAAGGATCTGCAGCGACTTCAAAGACCACCGTGGAATCACAACCATTGAGGTTGGAAGTCAAAGTCAACTGATAGGTACCCGGGGCATCTACGTTGGCAGTCAGTGTGCCATCATTGGGGGCAATGGCGCCGCCGTTTTCAACGCTCCATGCTGTTGTGAAGTCATTCGCATCACCCGTTGGTGCCGCACTCAACAGCACATTCTCTGTGATACAGGTAAAGTCTTCAGGTAACTCAAGTTGCACAGCTGGTGGATTAGTGTCCTCACTAACCGTGATTGTGTCTACCGTTGAGCATCCGGTGATGGTGTTCGTCACCATAAACTGATACTGCCCAGGCGTGGTGACTTCAAGGGTCAGGTTAGTCCCCAGTTCCATGCCCTCAATATCCATCCAGCTGTAAACTGTAGTGTCAGGCTGGACAGTAGAACCGGAAGCGTCAAGGGCAATCGTAGTTTCTGTACACGTCAGTGAAGGTGATTCATTGGTAAATAACACCTCTGGGAATTCGCGTACGTCTTCCACTACAATTTGATTGACACCCACGCAACCGGAACTGGTATCGGTCACCATCAATTCATAAATTCCTGGTTCCAGCACCCCTACGGTATTGACATCGCCATCAAATACCACGCCTTCAGACCATTCGTACACCAGGTTGGTACTATCAAATAAAGCAGCATTAGCCAGATTCACTTCAACATCGATGGTGTCGGGAACATTACAGTCGTAATCCAGCAGGCCAATTTCCGTTGGCGCGCCAAATACAATTTGTGGCGTGTCCCCTTCTACATTGACCTGTACGGGGGTAGAGGCAGCAGAACAGCCGGACGATGTATTTAGCACCCTCAGGCGATATAATCCCGGAAGAGAAACGGCAGTCGTTATGACATCAGGACCTATCGCCAAAGTATCCACGACAGCTCCCCCCTCTAGTACCTGCCAGATGTAGATGATGTCCTCTCCAGTTGAGGAACCCGTTCCATCCAGGTCACCCGTTGGATTGAGGCAATTCAGCAAAAGCTGGTTTTCCACAGCTGCTGCCGTTGGCGTCACCTGATTATCCTCCACTACCACAGTATCGGATACGGCACAGTTGGAAATCACATTGGTGATGGTAAGGACATAGGTACCAGGCTGCTGTGTCTGTACAGTTTGCCCGGTTAATGGAGGAATAAGACTCCCCTCTATCGAAGACCACTGATACTGCACGGTCACCGTGCTATCACTCACCGTGGAGCCGGTGGCATCCAGCAGGACCTGCTGATTATTACAATCCAGGGATAATACATCTGAGGCTAATACGATTTCCGGTTCATCATCTAAATCCTCAACCTCCCGTGTAAGTACAGTTTCACAACCTGTGATGTCATTCGTCACGGTTATGGTGTATACGCCTGCCTCCGTTACCAGGGCGAGAGTATCGTTTTCAATAATTGATATATTACTCCCCCAATCAACAGTGAATGTACCCGGATCGAGATCCACACTAGCTGCGAAACCAATGGTGTCGCGGTTACAATTAAGGTTCTGAGAAGGTGTCAGGTTAACCACCGGTGGCATTGTATCCCGAACGACAAGCACGGTATCCGTTGCCACACAACCAGACAAAGTGTCCCGTACCGTCAAAACATATTGACCTGGCGC
>CAZNHN010000101.1:0-16411 GCA_964572415.1 uncultured Phaeodactylibacter sp. | reverse complement strand
GGTTCTGTGATATTGTTGCTAACATTACCAAGAAGTATGCTTCTCCAGTTGTAGGTTACGTTTGGTTCCTGACTGGAAGCAGAGCCATCCAGCAATGCGGTCTCACTATTACAACTGATAAGGCCATCAACAGTTGCCACAGCCGCAGGTGGAATCGTATCGTATCCTACGGTAACCATATCCGTCGCGGTACATCCGGTTATCTCATCAGTGATGGTAAGGTTAAAGGTGCCGGGTACAATAACCGTAGGTGTCAGTGAGTTCTCGGTTCCAGGCTCTAACTGCCCTCCATCCGGAGAAGACCATTCCGCCTGAACAGAGAACGGGCTTGCATTGGTAACGACTACGGACAATTCTACCTCGTCACTGTTACAATTTACCGCAGGAGGAGGATCTTGCTCGATCATGACCATCGGTAAAGCTGCCTCCGCAGAAACCGTTGTGGAATCCAGGGTGGTACAGCCATTTTGATTGTTGGTGACCTCGAAGACATAAAGCCCGGTTGTGGTGGTTGAAAACATCTCACCATTAGCCACCTCGTTACCGTCTGCATCCAGCCAGCGAGCGGTGTAATCCTCAACATTATCGGCCACAAGACCATTGAGATTCGCCGCATCATTACACCCAATAAAAACGGAGTCTGTCCCCGGACTAGCCAAAGCAAATGGAGGATTAATATCGATATCAATGGTAACTGAATCCGTGGAGCTACACCCGCTGTCAATAAAGGAAGTGGTAATCACATAGGTACCGGAATCGGAAGCCATGATTTCTCTTGTATCCGCAGTGAAGCCATTGGGGCCTGTCCAGCTGTAGTCTACGCCATCTTCCTCTACTACAGAAAGCATGACGGCAGGAGTGTTACAATCAATTTGTCCGGGGTCTGCCTGCTCAAATTCAACAGTTGGGAGGACAGGCGGCAGCAACTCCAGGGTGTCGGTTACAACGCAACCACTGCTGTCATCCCGAACCTCAAAGAAAAACACGCCTGGCCCGAGCGCCAACAGGAATCGGGTATCGGTTGCCCCGCATATCTGCCCGCCCTGAGTGGCGGTCCATTCGTACACAATATTGGGGCCCTGTGCAGCCATGGCACTAACAAAGTTAGCGTCTACACAGTTGCCACAAGTCGCTACCCGGTCCGGCCCCACATCTGCGAATAAATCTGTGCCTGCAACGGGTATCGTTATGGTGTCAGTTACAGCCAATCCGGAGTTGTCAATCACCGTAACGATAATATCACCTCCACAAAGGAAGCGTGCTGTATTACCGAATTGAGGAGGTGAGGTCTGCCAGCTGAAAGCGTATGGCGGGACACCACCGGACACGACCAGTTGTACTTCACCATCACACACTCCCGGGCAGCTTTCAGCCTTGACAATCGCGGTATCAATAAATAGCTTATCATTAATGCACAATTCGGCCGGCAGGTCGAGCAGGCTGCCCGGTCCGTTGGCAGTAGTTACTGATGGGGGAGGCAAATCATTAACCGTTATTGCGTAACAGGTATCCGCCGGGCCAATCAGTTCAAAGCACATTTCAAAAATGACTGCCGAATCCGCCAGAGACAGGGGCATGCCACTGGTAAAGTCTACACATGCAGCACCAACCGGCTCGGCATCCAGGTCAAAATTAAGGCCGGGAATAAGCCCCGGGTCATTAAAATCTGTAAAGCTGAGAGAGCCCGGTGCCCAGTTAACGCAAAAGTCTGCACCGGTGATATCTTCAAACTGGCCAACCTGGAAGGGCACGCAAACGGTGTCCCTAAGGTCTCCTTCCACATTACCTCCCACCAGCCAGAAGCCGTCCGGGCTGAGGATGCAAAAATCCCCGCCGATCCCGGTCAGACCAACGTCTTCGCTATTGGAATTAGAGGTAATGACTTCTGCTACCAGCGGTTCACTGGCAATTTGGAGTAAATCACAGGTTCCTGCCAGGTTTTCATCATCCGGGATTTGGAAGCAAAGAGTAAATAAGGAAGTCCCATCTGGGAGCGTTACCGGAGGAGACTGAGGATCCCAGCCAGTAAACAAGATTTGACCATTGGCAAAGCCCAGGGCATTTAGTGCCGGAGCACCATCAGGAAGGTTAACGTTTTGAGGCCCAACTCCAATGAGATACTCCAGGTGTTCGGGTTCCCACACGATACTGAATCGCATTTCCTCCACATCAGTAAAATTACTGACGGTGAAGTCGAAACAAAGCGTATCCCCTGGCTGTCCTTCAAGCCCGCCAGTCAGCTCCATTAGCACACCGGGCGGCTGATTAACGGTCACTTCGCAGTTTGTGGGGTTGATGGCATCATTGTTAACGATTTGGAAAGGGCTGTTTCCTCCAAGCCCGACCACATCAAAACAAACTTCAAAAAGCACATCTCCCTCGTCTCGTGTTTGAGGCAGGCCAAAGGACCAATCCAGCCCCAGTACGCCGTTCTGAGTATTCAACTCATTGAAATCAGCGGTATTCAAACCAGACAAGTTGAAGCCCTGCACACCGGTGTATTGCAGAATATTGGTGTTCCAGGTCATCAAGAACTCCAATTCGTTTACGTTGTCAAAGTTTCCACCGGCTTCCAATTCGACACAAATCTGGTCATTGATAGTGACCGGTGCGCCACAATTGGCTACGACCTGAACACCCACCGGGTTACAAGTACCCACTTCGATGATACCAGGGTTCTGCCCGACCTGAATATTAGAGAAGCCGTTCATGAAGTCGTTCGTCGCTTCAGGCCGGAAAAATGGCTGACCAGGCTGCTGATCGGCAACAAAGACATCAATATCTCGTGAGCAGGAACCGGGTTTCAACCGAAGACAAAGTTGGAAAATCAATGTAGAATCGGCGAGTGAGAGGATATTGGATGGTGGTGGAGCACCCCAGGAGACAGTAATACTACCTTCCTGAACCCCCATAGCTGTATTAGGATTACCGATGTTGCTTTGTCCAAAATTGGGCAAATTCTGAGGTATGATGACACTCTCAAAAGAAGCCAGGGTAGAATCCCATACAACGGGAAACTGAAAAGAAGAGAGGCTGTCCAAACCAGTAACGCTAAAGTCAATGCAGACTAAGTCACCTTCATTACCCTGACCGCTGCCAATATCTACGATCAGCGGCCGAACGCAGGTCGAAACAAATGCAGGCTCTACGAAAGTCTGAGTATTTACACAGTTACTGTTGTCTTTTGTGGTGTACCGGTCAGGCCCCACGGTAACAACCGAAGAACTACCGTAATCGCCAACAGACCGGAGGCAAAGCCGGAAAATAACAGGCCGGCAGGTATTTCCACAATCGTCAAGCGTAACCCCATCACCTTCACCGATGGTGCTGCAATCATCTACCTCCCACAGTAAATTCAGAGACCCTGCACTCGTTTCTGTGAAATTGGCAGCACTTAAACCTGGAAGGCCAAAGTCTGTAACTTCGATAAATTCAAACGCCGTTGAATCCCACAGAATGTTGAAGTCAGTTGTAGCTATATTGGAGAAGTTCTGTACCGTGACGTCAATACAAATGACCTCATCGAGACAGGGCGGTTCTTCCGGCTGCTCAAAGTACATCGTGTAAGCGACGTTGCCTTGTGCCTGCAGTGATACCGCTCCCCACAGGAAAAAGAATAAAGCAAAGAAAACAGGCTGTCTTTTCATGAGGATATGGAGATTGGGAAATATGATCTGAAAATTCATGGGACTTTCACAGTTTTTAGTAACCCACCATACCGATATTGGTCTGAAGTATAGCAGTATATGAAGTGTTTGTTGTTACTCAGGGCATTCTCTCTACTTAGCGGTAGAGCGACATCGTCAAATTGATTTCATGTGTACCTCCGGCGGAGGGGCCGAACGAACTAAAGGAGTAATCAAACCCATAACCAATTCTGAAGGTATTCTCATAGCCTGTGAGATCTCCGAGTATGACTCCGGTTTCAAGGTGTGCATTGCCCGCCGTTGAAGCTCCGGCTCCAACCCAGAAATTGACAGGAGTAAAGTATCGAAGGTTAAAATCAACGTTGGCCGGGGCACCTTCTGCATACTTAATCCAAACGGAAGGCTCCAGGAAACTATTATCATTGAAAAAAGCGTAGAAGCCGAACATCCCGTAGTAGTGCTGAACCCGTTTGGTGCTGTACTCTCCTTCCTCATTCTGGAAAGTGAGGTCTAATCCAAATACCTGTGGAACGGATAGCCCTCCATAAATCATGTTGTCATTCCGTCCTACCATGCGATAGTAGTATAAGCCAACTCCTACGTCCGGGAAAAACTGAGACTGATCTGTAGTCCCCACAATATCACCCTGATCGCGCAGGCGAATCTGTGAAGCGTCTACTCGAAAGTTGACGGCACCAGCGCTCAAACCTATGACAAAACCACTGGTTGCAGGATCACCCGACACAATTCCCGCCACACGACCATATGCACCTGTGAATCCTGTAGGCCCGGTCTGATCATTAATTACGTGACCGCCAGCCATAAAGGTTACACCTGATCCACGGGTATGGATGTATGAGCCACGCAACGTCTGGGTGGTCGGTGCATTTTCCAACCCCACCCACTGGGCGCGGTAAGAAGCACCAAAGGATATATTTTGACCGAAGGCCAGGAAATCAGTCTCGACAGCAGCCGGATTGATAACCGTAGCATTTTCACGGTATTGAGTAAACAGGGAAAGCTGCTGAGCAGGTAGTTGAGCAGCGGCAACAAGAGCCAAAAGAAATAGCCTGTACTTAAGTCGCGTCATGGGATGAGTTTTTGAGATGCGCAAATTTAGAAAATTTATGCGCTCGAAAAACGAATGATCTGCTATTAATTATAAAAAATAACATATAAAAAATCAAAATATACATTGGGACCTGGTTAGCAACCGTGTGCTTAAACAGGACTGGATGCAATCCACACTGGAAACGCGGAACAGCAGGGCTTTTCAGAAGATGCTATGCCAGCATCATAAAAGACAAAAGGCAATAATACTTTTCCGGTAATCCAACCTCTAAACCTGGCAACAACTTAGCCTGACCTCCTAAAGGGCTTGTACAGTTAAATGTAACAGCAATACAACATATCAGAAACGCAAAGCATTCCTTCTTATTTTCCGGCTGCTGAAAGAACAACTCTTACCTGAAGTATTTATCTTCGACTGGCAGATATGCTCAACCTGACCGTTGCAAACAGCAGTAGGCAGGGGATTTCAGGCGGGACCAAATTTAGGGGTTTGGTTTTAGATTAGGGTATTTTATGTATGATAATTTTAGCACCACGGAGACGCCTTTTTGGGCGGAAGCAAGGAAAATGGGCGCTGTCCTGCCTATGTAACTGGCATAATTTTGTGGCTTTGGGCACAGAATGCTTTACTTTGACAAATGGAAAGCACTATTGATAATATCAGGCTCCGCGTTAGTATTTACTGCATACGTGAATCCTTTATGCAAAGCATATCCACCGTAAGTGCCATCCTTACGAAGTGCCAGGAAGCAGACCTGGAATGCTTCGTGCCCTTTCTGCTTTCTGGCCACCCGCTCCACAACCGCTCTGCAAGCCTCATCAGCCGTACGGCCCTGACGCATCAGCTCTACCACAAGAAAGGAGCCGCAAACCTTTATAATGGCTTCTCCCATTCCGGTTGCAACCGCTCCTCCCACTTCATTATCTACAAACAATCCTGCGCCAATGATGGGTGAGTCGCCTATCCTGCCTTGCATCTTAAAAGCCAGCCCGGAAGTGGTACAGGCACCGGAAATATCGCCCTGTTTGTCCATCGCCAGCATGCCTATTGTATCGTGGTTTTCGATATTGATAATGGGCTTATATTCAGCTTTCTCCTGCCAGTTTTTCCACGCTTCCTCCGCTGCCTGAGTGAGCAGGTTTTCTGCCTGAAATCCATTTTCCAAAGCAAATTTTCGGGCTCCTGCACCCGCAAGCATAACGTGCGGAGTATCTTCCATGACTTTACGGGCTACCGAAACAGGGTGTTTGATATCCTGCAAAAAACAGACAGAACCGCAATCTCCTTCTGCATTCATGATGCTGGCGTCAAGAGTCACATTCCCATCGCGGTCCGGACGTCCACCAAAACCTACCGACATGTCATTGGGATCTGCCTCTACTGTTTTCACACCAATCTCAACAGCGTCAAGTGATGATTTGCCGGAATCCACTGCTTTCCAGGCCTCAAGATTGGCTTTAGCATTATTCCAGGTCGAAATAACAGCCGGCCCCTTTACTCCAGGATTGGACCGTGTATTTGCAAAAGAGGGCAGAACAGTAAACCCTATTGCCCCCCCCAGGGCTCTTTCAATAAATTTTCTCCTGGAAGACATACACCTTGTAATTTATTTGGTTAGTGAAAAGTATTTAGCTCGGGAAAGGTACAAATTCTTACCGGAACCGGTTTACCTAATATTGAGCTGGCGCCAACTTGAGTATGCCGGATGACTTCTAAAAATTAAAAACACCTGAGGCCTGTATAGGTAGGATTGCAGGCCGTATCTGTGTTTCCGGTACTGCTTTTTTTACTGGCAGCCGAAGCTTCTCCAGCCATTTGAATAGCGGTGTATACTCTTCCTGAAGCTGAATAAGCTGCTCCGTTTCGGTATCAGGCTGACAAACCATAGGCTCGTCTGTGAGAACCCCGTCAGCATCGGTGTCAAGAATCGGACACCCAAGACGTCCCTTTGGCCCAAAAAGCTTTGGGCATTGGTCATCCAGGTCAGCAAGGCCGTCTTTATCGTAGTCCGGGCACCCCTGAGTGAGCGTACTGCCTTTAGTATCCGGGCACCGGTCCTCCCGGTCTGCAATGCCATCGAGGTCCGTGTCCGGGCAGCCATTAAGGCTACGCGGCCCGGGCTCGCCCAGGCAAA
This sequence comes from uncultured Phaeodactylibacter sp., assembly GCA_964572415.1. Taxonomy (GTDB): domain Bacteria; phylum Bacteroidota; class Bacteroidia; order Chitinophagales; family Saprospiraceae; genus Phaeodactylibacter. The sequence continues at coordinate 9,558 of CAZNHN010000101.1, read as the reverse complement.
GGTCCTCAAGGTCTTCCACACCATCCCCATCCTCATCCGGGCAGCCAAAAGCCGACCAGTTGCCTTTGATCTTTGGGCAATGGTCTTCTTCATCTGCAATCCCGTCCTTATCCTGGTCTTTTGGCAACAGCCGGAACGTAATGGTAAGCGCTCCCGAGGGCAACCAGTCCGGTGTGGCAGGGTTCCCGGCTTCGCTAATACCGTCTAAATAGTCGGAAAATGCCGTTGCTGTACTGAACTCGAAGCCCACAACCATACTCCGGGTGAGATCCGCTTTAAGCCCTACGCCCACAGGAAGCAGGAAACCATGCTTTGGGTAGACCTGGGCCTGATCTTTGGCAATCCCATCTGATTGGAATTCCGTATTGGCTCTGTCGAATTTTGCTTCTGCCGTATACCCTACCCAGCCGCCACCGACGAACAAATAGGGAGAAAGAACCCGTCTGAACTGCCGTGGCCCCGGATACCGGCGTTGCCCGAAGGGCTCCCACTCTACCGCCAGCGCAGCGGTGCCTATGGAAGATTGAAAGCTAAAATTTCTTTTTGTGAAACGGGGAAGGTCTACACCACTGAGTTCAGTGTAGGTAAGGTGAGTGCGAATGGACCACTCCGGATGCAGGTGATAGCGGACAAGAAACCCGTACAGCCCACCAGTTTCGTCCAGTTCCGGGAACATCGTTTCGGTAAGCTCACCCTGATAGCCTGAAAGGCCGGCCAGGAAACCGCCTTCCCATTTTGCTGGTTGCGCCTGCATCTGCCCCGACAACAAAACCGCCAGGGCTGTGAAGTAAATAGTGTGTAGCCTCATTGTTTATCGAATTCAATATGCCGGAAAGCTCCCTCCGGCTTATACCACGTTTTCCCGTCAATTTTGTAACGGCCTTAATGTCGTTTATGCTGGTCGCATGGATGAATGTGCCCCCGAAACAGGGGATCTGGGCGTTTGCTACGGTGAAGGGGGAGTGAATACACTATGCAAGGTACAGCTTAAGTGCCACATAGCAAAAAAACAAATAATAATTCATCTAATTTGTATGATTTCTAAAACAGCCGCTTGCGTTGAAAGTACCAGGTGACCAGCAGGCTAAGGCTTATCGATACGGCAACGATGATAGGAAGAGCATAAGGTTTACCCTCTAATGGCAAGGGGATATTCATCCCGTAAAAGGAAGCAACGAGGGTAGGCACCATCAGGATAATGGTAATCAGCGTGAGCCGCCGGATGGTGATATTGAGGTTGTTGGAGATAATCGATCCATAGGCATCCATTGTCCCATTCAGGATATTGGTGTAGATGTTTGCCATTTCAAGCGCCTGACTGTTGTCGATGATAATATCTTCAAAGAGATCTGATTTGTCCTCGTCATCCCGGATTTTAAGGAAGTCCGTGCGCTTCATCTTCATTTTCAGCAGTTCATTGGCGCTGAGGGAGTTTACGAAGTATACCAGGCTCTTTTCGATGCTGAGGAGTTGCTTGAGTTCTTTGTTTCGGCTGGAGTCATACAGCTCCTTCTCAATGAGGTTCCGTTTAAGGTTAAGTTTTTTCAGGCAGGTCAAAAAGCGGTAGACATTTTGCTCCATGATTTGAAGCACAAAGGCGCTCTCGTCATTGGGATTGAAGCCCCGGACTTTCCCATCCAGGAACAACTGCAGAACGGGGTTTTCGTAAGCCGTAATCGTGATAAACTGATCCGGCGTCAGAATAATACCGATCGGCACGGTTATATAAATGGCGTCGTTCTCTTCCTCTATCTCATTCAGAATAGGCGTGTTCACCACAATGAGGCGGATATCATCCTCCCGTTCATAGCGTGACCGTTCGTCAATATCAAGGGAGTCAGTCAGGAAGTCGAGTGGGATATCAAATTGCTGAGAAAGCTCTTCCAGTTCTTCATGACTGAAAGGTGGGGAAATATTTACCCAGCAGCCATACTGCGGCTCTTCTAGCTCCCGTAGCGTTCTGTCCTCTTTGGTATAGTACCGGATCATGGCTGCTCTTGGTCAATTTGAGGAATCGGACTTCGCTTGCAAACATACAATTTCTCATCACTTAAACCTAATAGCTTTAACAGGGCTGATGCTGCTGACCAGGTAGGAAGGCAATAATAAAAACATTAGCGTGATAATAAGTGTCCCGAGATTAATGAGCAAAATAGGCAGTGCCTGCAGTGTAATCGGAGCTGTACTCAGGTAGTAATTTTCTTCTGACAGCCGTATGAACTCAAACTGATCCTGAAGCACACACAGCCCAATGCCGAAGAGGTTACCCCAAAACAATCCCACTATAATGATGTAGGCCGCATAATACAGAAAAACCTTGCGAATGCCCCAGTTGGAAGTCCCCAGCGCCTTGAGGGTGCCAATCATATTGGTGCGCTCCAGGATCAGGATCATAAGCGCCGTGACCATATTGATAATCGCTACAATCACCATCAGCGACAGGATGACGACTTCATTGATATCCTGCAAGTCCAGCCAGTCAAATATCTCTGGTAGTTTTCGGCGGATACTTTCAGCATAAAGCTCAGGAGGCAGTTCCTCATAGTAGATATAATCGGTATAGGCCTCCAGGTCATCTATATTGTCCAGAAACACTTCAAAACCACTGACCTGATCTTCCGTCCAGCCCAGCAACCGTTGAATCTGACGAATATCCACCAGGGCAAATTTCTGATCGTATTCCTCCAGGCCAGTACGGTAGACACCGCTGACGTAAAATCGACGCTGCAACTGCTCGCCCTTTTCAACAAAATGCACAATAAAAGTATCCCCGGTATCGACCTGCAGCCGTTTGGCCGTTTGGGCAGAAATCAGGATATCCCGTGACATGTCATCGTCCGGCAGCGTCAACCGTTTGCCCCGCTTAATGTATTGATCCATAAAAGCCCAGTCGAAGTCCTCCCCCACTCCTTTGAGAATGATGCCTTCAATATCCTGATCTTCTCCCTTGCCCGCCTCGATGATCCCTGGCTTGATGGCAAATACCTGAATGTGCCGGATGCCCCCCTTGGTGGTGTAAGTCCGTTCCACCCGCTTGCCCATGAAGGGTTCCTGCATGCGGTAGGACACGCCCCTGATTGTATCCAGGTGAGGATAAAAATCCTGGTTTTTTTGGATGGGAAAAGCTTCGAGCATGGACTGATTGATGTCCGTATCCGTGATGTGAATATGCCCCCAAAAACCGAAGATTTTAGCCCGGATTTCCTGTTTGAACCCGGCAATCAGCGCATTGGAGCAAATCATGACCGTTACGCTCAGTGCGATAGCCACTACCGCGATCCTTATGATCAGCCGTGAAAAGGAAGCCTGACCTGAGCCGGCAACCCGCTTAGCTATGAAATACGGGAAATTCATATGCGACCAAAGATAACGGATTCTTTGACAAATGCAGCAGCAATTACAATTGTCTCAGTAGTAACCTTGGGGACAATCGATCAGGAACAAATTTCAACACCATAAGCTTACCGGTAAGTCTGCAAACGTTCTTCGTCTTCAGCCGTAGCGGGCTCAAGCGTTACAGCTGTTCCGCCCCCCGGCGCCAGATATAGCTTCAGGGTAGTGCTCTGGTCTACCAGAAACGATTCAATGAGAAAAGCAGAAGGGTTCTCATCCCAATGGGCGCCTTCGCCATCCCGGTAAATGGTAGCTTTAAAGTTGGAGCCTGCTGGCAAAAAGTCCAGTGAAGCTTCAAGGGAACGCTCCTGCTCGTCGGTGATGCTGCCCAGGAACCATCGGTCGGTGCCGCGTTCCTGACGGGCGATGGTCACGTAATCGCCCACTTCACCATTGAGCACCTTACTCTGCTCCCAATCGACACCAACCTCCCGGATAAACTCGAAGGCCGGATGGTCTTCATAGTACTCCGGCAGGTCTGCCGCCATCTGTACCGGGCTGTAGATGACCACATAAAGGGCAAGCTGATGAGCCAGGGTGGTGTTAATCTGGCTTTCTTCCTTGTAAGGTGCCAGCTTCATGTTGAAAATGCCCGGTGTAAAATCGATTGGGCCGGCCAGCATGCGGGTAAAGGCCACTGTAGGCAGATGGTCAGGCGGGTTGCCTCCTTCCACCGACCATGCATTGAATTCCTGTCCACGCAAGCCTTCCCGGGAAATGGCATTCGGGAAAGTCCGGCGAATGCCAGTCGCTTTGATGGGCTCATGGGCATTGACGGCCACCTCGTATTCGGCTGCCGTTTCCAGCACCTTGCGGTAATGGTTAACCATCCACTGCCCGTGGTGGTATTCGCCAGCCGGTATGATTTTACCCACGTAGCCGGTTTTTACGCTATGAATGCCCAGGCGTTGCATGAGCGCGTAAGCGGTATCCAGTTGCTGCTCGTAGGTACGCGGGGCAGCTGAGGTTTCATGGTGCATAATCATTTCCACGCCTTTTTCTTTAGCGTAGCGGACCACCTCCTCAAGGTCATAGTCTTCATAAGGGGTTACAAAGTCAAAGACGCCTTCACGGTCTTCAAAGCCGATCCAGTGTTCCCAGCCAGTATTCCAGCCTTCCACCAGCACAGCTCCGATATTGTTTTCAGCAGCAAAGTCAATGTACCGCTTAGCATTTTCGGTCGTCGCGCCGTGTTTCCCGCTTGCCAAATCCCAGGAGGACTTGCCGAGGTGCATTTCCCACCATATCCCTACATACTTGTTGGGATTGAACCACTCCACGTCGCCCAGTTGATTGGGCTCATTGAGGTTTACAATCAGGTTAGATTCGATCAGCCCGGCAGCATTGGGGCTAACTTGTACGGTGCGCCAGGGGGTATGGAAGGGCAGTTTCCGCTTTACCTTATAAGGCGTGCGCTCTGAACCGACCAAATTACTGGTAAGCTTGTAGGTGTCATTGTCCACCATAAGCGTCATGCCTGCGTAGTCCGTCAGGGCAGCTTCATGGAAACTCAAATGCAGCCCGGAAGCCGTCTGCATCGTCACCGGGGTATTCACCGCGTTGACGGGTATGAAGGTTTGGGCCAGATTGGGATGATCCCGCTTGCTTAACGCATCAATGCCGGAAATGGAAGTTTCATTGTATAAATGTTCGTAAATATCCCAGTCACCGGGAATCCACCAGGTTGTATGATTGCCGGTAAGTTGAAACTCCGTACGCTCCTCTGCAATTTCCAGTGTTTCCAGCCCTTCCTGTTCCGGAAACTCATAACGGAAGCCGAAGCCGTCATCGTAAATCCTGAAGATGAGGTTCATCTTACGGTTAGGCGGCGGTATCTCCCGAATTCCCACAGTAAGTTCGTTGTATTGGTTGGAGACTTCCCGCTGCTCTCCCCACGGCATTTCCCATATATCATTCAGCGCACGGGTGGAATAGCCGGTCATCTCAAAGCCCGTCTGCAGAGCTGGCGCGTCTACCAGTTCAAACCCCAAAGCAGAGGTGTCCAGAACTAATTCTTCTTTATAGCTTGCCCAGTACACCGGCTTGCCATCATCAGAAAGCGAAAAATGCAACTGCAAATCACCTCCGGGAGATGAAATTTCCAGGACTTCATCCATAGATTTATCTTTTGAGCAGCCTGCCAACAGCACCGAAAACAGCCCAAACAGGCACCAATATAGTCTCATAGCCAAAAGTGATTTTCTTTACTAAACTTTCATCAGATCTTCCACAACCGCCGGCACGCCCTGAGTTGCGGGAGCATCAATGACCTTGAGTTCGGCAATCTGACTCAGCTCATAGTTGATGGAAGGATTGGGGTCAACGTAGTAAATCCTGCGGGCTTTCTGAGCAAAGCCGACCAGTCCGGCAGCGGGATAGACTTTCATAGAGCTCCCAATAATCATTATGACGTCCGCATCCAGCACCTCAATTGCAGCGGCCTCCAGCATGGGCACCTCCTCCCCAAACCAGACAATATGCGGCCTGAGCTGATGCCCATTCTCACAAGTATCGCCAATATTCAGGTCTTCCTTCCAGTCATAAACCAGCTCCGGGTGCCGGGTGCTGCGCACTTTGAAAAGCTCGCCGTGCAAATGGAGCACATTGCTGCTGCCGCCACGCTCGTGCAGGTCGTCTACATTCTGAGTCACAACGGTGGTATTGAAAACACCCTCCAGAGCCGAGAGGGCTTCGTGACCGGAGTTCGGCTCCACCTCATGCAGTTGCCGCCTGCGCTGATTGTAGAAATCGAGTACCAGCTCCGGGTTGTTGCGCCAGCCCTGAGGAGAGGCGACTTCCATGACATCATGCCCCTCCCATAGCCCATTGTCATCCCGGAAAGTCTTAATGCCACTTTCGGCGCTCATGCCGGCGCCGGTTAATACTACTAGTTTGTCCATTTTGTTTGCGCTAAAGATTAATCTTGTTAAAGATACACAATCAGCGCAAACCGGAAAACTAATCCCGCAATTTGAGCAGGGCCGCTTTCACATAGCCCTCCCAGCCGCCCATAGATACTTTCCACCACAACTCGTTGGTTTTCTCCAGTAGCTTGAGCTCTGTATCTACCGGCATACGGGAAATGACCCGGGAGTCGGAAGCAGGCGCTTCGCGTAAACTTGTCCGTTGTGTAAGCAGATAAGTGACATAAGAGGCGGGAGGCTCGCGCTCTGCCACCTCGGGGGCCGGATCAACTGTTTCCATTTCATCCGCAACGGGAGGTTCCGGCTCATTGGCCGGTAATTCCGTGTCAGGCGCTGATTTGGTTATCGGTGCTGCCTCGGGTAGCGGTTCAGATGCCGATGTGTCCATCTCCTCAGGATCTGCCGTCTCAGACGCCGGTACGCTATTATCATTTACGGGAGAAGGCTCCTCCATTTCCGGTTCAGGCGTTTCGGAGCTTTCCGGAGCATTTGGTGCATCTGAAGCAGTCACATCGTTTGAAACCTCCTCTTCGGCGGCAACCAGGAAAACAACCTGATTCAGAGAAGACTTCCGCTCCGGTTGAAAGTCAACAATCAGACTGTCATAGCCAGTAGATTTCACTACGGCCTGGTACGGTGCCCGTTCGGCAGAAAGCTGCATATTTATCCGGCCACCAAAGGCTTCTTCCGTTTGTATGAGTTTATAGTAGCCCCCCTTTTCTATCCGGTAGACATCTACGCTTGCTTCTTCGACCAGCCCCAGGTCTTTCTTGTCCCGTAATTCCAGCTGAAAGGGAAAAAGCTTGAGCCCTTCCGCATTTGCCGGGTGGTTCTCCGGGTAGCTCCTTTCTTCATTTGGAGAGGCCCGTAATGGCGCTTGTGCGGGTTGAGCCAGCGGTTCGGGATTATCAGTCGTAGTCTCCATCGATTCGGGCTCAGGCTCCGCAGTTGTGACTTCATCATCCGCAATGACTTCACCGGCATCAAGCGCGGGAGCCACTTCCGGTGTCTCCGTAACAGTATTCCCGGCAGGCCCTTCAGGCTCATCGGCCTCCGGTGCTTCGGCAGGTTGAGGAGCAGCAGGCACATTAACGGGATCAGGCATTTCGGCATCCAGACCACGGGCAGCAGCCAGCCTTAAATCTGATTTTTTGCGACCGAAGGTCAGGTTGAGCCCTGTTCGGAAATTGATCCCGTCGAGGCGTTCTTCATTGGTCACCGAAGAGAGGTTGTCAGCAATAGCGTAAACCTGAAGCGGCCCCAATTTAAGGGCAGCATTGGCGCCCAGGCTGTTGAATGTACCGTTTTGCAGGGTGTAAACGCCACCTATGCTTAGGATACGCCCCAAGGAGAACCGGGTGCTCAGGGACAGTGCCGTAAAGGTACCGCCTGTAAAAAACTCGTTGTACAATAGCCCACCGACATCCCAAAACGGGAAAAGCTGATAATTCGCGCCCAGGTAAGTACGCGGGGCAAGCGCCTGCGTATAGGCTACGTTCGAAGTGGCTTCAAAGGTGCCTGCCGTATCAATACCGGGCACCACTTCAAAGTCTTCTCCATCGTCCAGGTTAGCCGCATCCACGCCTTCAAAGTTGACGGTACCAGTCAGGTTGACTTGCTGCGTGGCATTTTTCCACCGGATACTGCCCAGGTTGAGCAAGGATGCAGACAGGGTCAGCCGGTCGCCCATGAGATACTCAGCCCCCAGGTCGAATGACCAGCCAGTGTTGCCATTGGTAAACCGCCGGAGCCCACTGCCTCCCTCCGGCTCAACGCCATCAGTATCCAACGCATCGCCGAAATTCTCAAATCCTTCTATGGTCTGATCGAGCAGGTTGAATTGCCCGGCACCATAATAAAAGGCTTCATAATCCAGCTCTGCCGTGGTTTGGTAAATATCGCTGCTCTGCGTAAGGGTCAGCCCGCTCCGGTTGGTCACAAAGCTTCCGGCGCCCAGCAAACGGTTGATTCGGAGGCCTACTGCGAGCCTTGGATTGACTTCGTAGTTTAGCCCCAGCCCGATTTTCTGATACGCGATCATATCAACCGATGGCCCAATATTGAGGGGCTGATCGAGGTATTGCTCGGTACCCTCCCATACCGTTTGCAATAAAGCTTCCGGAAGGGCAAACTCTGCATCTACCACGCTACTGGTGGACAGGGTGACAAAAAAATTGCCAACTCTGCCGCCTACGCCCAATCCATCAATTATGGTGGAGTTCTTCAGGACCAAATCGCGCTCCAGCTCCCCTACGACACCATCCAGGTTCAGGTAATTGGTATTTTCTGCACTGTTGTATTCAAACAACCGCTCCTGATTAATGCCTATCGCATTCAAACTGGTATGTACAGAGGGCAGTGATACAATGAATTCCTGCCGGGGGAAAAAGCCGGGATTGAGATGGCTGGCATTCCAAACATCGCGCATTTGGTAAAGCCCGTATTCCTGGGCTGAAACCACCCAACCTATCAGAAGCAGTGATGCAGTGATTATTAAACGATTCATAACCAGGGTTTTTTGAAATTAATAGCCCGCAAGTATTCCTAATCTCAGGCCAAGTGTGTAAGTATCCAGCATACGGGCAGGTTCAGCACCACTCTCAGGGCTTTCAAGTGTAGCCGCCACGCGTACATCAGTTGTACGCTTGAGAATCTGCTCCAACTGACTACCACTAAGTTCGCTTTCCAAAATGGATGCTCTGCTCGTGGAGACAGATCCATCCGGGCGCAGGTTGCCACTCTCCACCAGGCGGGCACCTTCCGCAAACAGGGAATCAATTACCATCCCGCTCTCGTCTATAAACTGTAGCTGCATGCCCAGCTCTAGTGGGAAGCCATTCTCAGCCACCATTTTGAAGCCAAGCCGGTCCAAATCTTCCAGGTCGGTGAAATCTACTTCAAACGTATCGACAATTCGAAAACCCTTTGCCCGTGCATAAAGAGGAATTTCCACTTCCAGGTCAATATCCACTTTTATATCGTCGGTCAAATGATTGGTAATCAGGGGGTTTTCATCCGGATTAGCTACCGCGCTGAATGCGTAGTCCATCTGATAAGGCACCCCGGCAATGGCAGACACAATATTGGAGTTATCAACATTCAATTGTATTAAGGTAGGCTTAGCCTCTCCTACTTCACTGACAGAAGGAAAGGCAAACGGTACGCCATCATTCAACATTGGATTATCCAGTGAGACAACACCATTGCGGAAAGTATACAGATCAAAAGTCTCTGCCCGAAG
>CAZNHN010000100.1:17304-19035 GCA_964572415.1 uncultured Phaeodactylibacter sp. | reverse complement strand
TAATATATTGCATGGTATCATAAACAGCCAGACCGGCAGTCACCACACCCCCTGGAGAATTAATATAAAAATTGATATCCTTATCCGGATCTTCAGATTCAAGAAAAAGCAACTGTGCTATGATAAGATTAGCAATTTCATCATTCATGGCGCTGCCTAAAAATATTATTCTATCTTTTAAAAGTCTTGAATAAATATCATAAGCACGTTCACCTCTACTGCTTTGCTCAATAACCATTGGAATTAACGGCACGTTTATTCTCCTTATAAAATAACTGTTTTCATGACTAAAACTATTTTAAGCAGATTATTTAGTATCCTCTTTTTCGTTGTTATTTGCAACATCTGTTCCAGGATCTTCGGCGTCATGTTCTATTTCTTCAATCGTGCTGCTTTCTACGACAAGATTCAACGCCTTTTTCTCAAGCAACGCATGTTTATATAGTTCAAGTTTTTCCGGATTCTCCTGGTAAAACTTCTTGATATCCTCACGAAGAGCTTCTCTTGCTTCCTCTTCGGAGGTGACTTTACCTTCTCCAAATTGTTTGTCAAAGAACTCTTGATCCAAATCGGCCGGAACAAGACGCTCTACTTTTAAAATCTCGAATTGAAACATGGGCTGCACCTCTCTATCTTCTTCCTCATCCATGTTGAGGAAATACTTTCGGACGTACTTCTCATCTTTGTCTTTCTCGAGCTCAAAAATATTCGCTTCAAAATGATCACCTTTCTTCATTTCGAGTAAAGAGTTCTTTAACGCCTCATCCCCAATAGTATCAACCATAATGGTAAAAGAGGTTTCCCAACTATCGTCTGATACTTTTCCTTCCAGCAGTTCTTTTCCTTCCAGAGTTAAAATATCCTTCGCTTCAATTGAGTCCTCTTGCTCTTCTTGTTTGCCCTGTCTTCTTCTGGACAAGTCCAACTCTTCGTTAACCGTTTCATCCGGGATTTGAACATCATAGATTTCCAACGCAACATCTTCTCCCAAACCTTTGATTTCAAACTCTGGGTACTTTCCCAAATCAAACTTAAATACATAGTCGGAATCCTCGTTCGGATTAAAGGCATATGCTTGTTGATCCTCTGAAGGAATCGGTCTTCCAATGATTCGAAGATCATTTTCCTGTAAGGCTTCTCTCATCTTTTCGTCCAAAAGCTTATTCACCACATCTACTAAAATAGACTGCCCGTACATATTACGGATCATCCTCTTTGGAGTTTTTCCCTTTCGGAAACCTTTCAACTGTACACTTTGACTCTTCTTAGCCAACTCTTTTTCCACTAAAGGTTTATAATCCTCCTTTGTGAGTGTGATGGAAAGAGTAGATTCTAATTCGTTTTTGTTTTCTATAGCTGTATTCATGGTGAAATATTGGTTCTACCTTTTTCTAAAATGGGTGCAAAGATACCAATATATCAAGGATTTTCAAGCTTGTTACACTCAATACTAAAGTTGCCATTTTGCATATCTGTGAATACGTATCCTCATGAATGGTAATGATGCAAAATATGAACCGTAAAAGCATACAAGCATTTCATTCACTCTAACCCAAATCATGGGTGAAGGGACTTCCCGCTCTTAGAGCGTGGATAAACTTCTCCCCCCTCTTGCGTCACATAAAAAAAGGTAAACAACCTTTCGTTATTTACCTCTTCGTGCGGGTGGAGGGACTTCCCGCTCTTAGAGCGTGGATAAACTTCTCCCCCCTCTTCCGTCACATAAAAAAA
>CAZNHN010000100.1:8644-17204 GCA_964572415.1 uncultured Phaeodactylibacter sp. | reverse complement strand
AAAAAAAAGGTAAACAACCTTTCGTTATTTACCTCTTCGTGCGGGTGGAGGGACTCGAACCCCCACGCCGTTAAGCACTAGATCCTAAGTCTAGCGCGTCTACCAATTTCGCCACACCCGCTCGCAAGATTTAGCTACTCAGCAGGGTTGAACGCTACATTTAGCGCCTGTGAGTTGCCTCATCTTATTAAATGAGCGGCAAAGATAGGGTTTTTGTTCATAAACTGCTATCTGAAGCGTAAAAAAATAATATCGCAGGGGTGAGGCTATTGCCGGGGATAGGGGCAGGCCGAAAAGTATGTTGGAAACGAAATACTTTTTATTAGATTTGTATTAAGGCTGCAGAAGCAGTAACTGTAGTAATTACTCCTTCCCAAAACACCCCTATTCCACCTTTTCAGCCTAAAAGCAGCAGCAACGGCATGCTTCAATTGAATCAACTGCAATGGTAAGAGACGATTTATTGGCTGGAATGATGAAACGTTTTCTCTTGTATATCGTTGAATATTAAATATTTGTGAAAGTCAGCACCAAAAGTGGACGATAGGCATTGCCTGTGCGTTATATCAAAGTAACCTAATCAATCAGCAAATCTGTACACGTGAACTAACAAATTACTAATCCAGCAGGACACACAAGATTATGGCAGAGGTATTGATCGAAAATAATGAAGAAAGGCAGCTCATTCAGGGTGCATACCGCGATTTGCTCCGGTCTATCAAGTCAGATGTATACGAGGAGGATCGGGTCAACATCCGGGCGGCTTATGAGTTGGCAGTGCAGGCTCATGCCACTCAGCGGCGGAAGTCAGGAGAGCCGTACATTCTGCATCCCATCGCAGTGGCCAAGATTTGTGCCGATGAGATCGGTCTTGGCCCTACCGCCATCATTTGCGCACTTTTGCACGATGTGGTGGAGGATACCGAGGTAACTCTGGAAGATATACGGAAGCAGTTCGGATCACGTATTGCGAAAATCGTAGATGGCCTCACCAAACTGGATAGCGCTTATAACGCAGAGAGCCCGCAGGCAGAGAACTTCCGCAAAGTACTTAGTACTCTCGTAGACGATGTGCGCGTGGTACTCATTAAAATGGCTGACCGCCTGCACAATATGCGTACGCTTGGCGCCATGCCCCGGCATAAGCAGCTGAAGATTGCAGCAGAGACGAGCTATGTGTATGCACCTTTGGCTCATCGGCTAGGCTTGTACAATATCAAGACGGAGTATCTTGACTTATGTATGAAAATTACAGACCCGGACGACTATCGTGAAATAGCCCGGAAACTGGCAGAAACAAAACGTTCGAGAGAAGCATATATATCCGCCTTCATTAAACCACTATCACAAAAGCTGGATGACCTGAATGTGCATTATCAGATAGTGGGCCGGGCAAAATCGATCTACTCCATCTGGAATAAAATCAAGAATAAAAACGTGCCCTTTGAGGAAATATATGACCTCTTCGCGGTGCGTATCATTGTAGATGTGCCTATTGAGCAGGAGCGGCTCATCTGCTGGCAGATTTACAGTATTGTTACCGATGTGCATACGCCGATCCCCGAGCGCCTGAAGGACTGGATTACCACGCCCAAGTCCAACGGCTATGAGTCACTGCACACCACAGTAATCGGGCCGCAGGGGCGTTTCGTAGAGGTGCAGATCCGATCAGTGCGCATGGATGAAATCGCCGAGCGTGGCTTTGCCGCGCACTGGAAGTACAAAGGGGTGTCCAGGAACCCTGATCTTTATGAGCGCTGGCTGGACAGTGTGCGTGAAATACTGGAAGACCCGCAAACAGATGCAGTCGAGTTTCTGGGCGACTTCAAATCCAACAACCTGTTTAATGAAGAGGTCTTCGTATATACGCCCAATGGTGATATGCGCATTTTGCCTAAAGGAGCTACGGCTCTGGATTTCGCCTTCGGCATCCACTCCGATGTGGGTTACCACTGCCAGGCTGTACGTGTGAATAACCGGATGGTGCCAATGGGCTATAAACTGCGCAATGGCGATCAGCTGGAAGTCATCACCAATAAAAAACAACACCCTACAGAAGACTGGTTGAAAATGGTGACGACCGGTAAAGCCCGTTCAAAAATCCGCTCCGCCATGAAGGAAGAGCGCCGCCAGCAGGGAGCAGTGGGTCGCGAAGCGCTGGAGCGCAAGCTGAAGCCTTTAAAAGTCGACTTTGAAGAGTCGGTGGAGCAGTTGGTCAAATACTATGACACAACCTCTCACGTAGACCTTTATTTCGCTATCGCTACCGGAGACTTGAATGTTAATGACATTCTCAAAACCCATCAGGTTGATGTCTACAACGATGGCTCCCGTCATTTGGTAGAGCGCCCGGAAGCGCCCGTGGAAGCAGAGCGTGCACCGGAGGAAACACCGAAGCGACGCCGGCAGAAAATGACAGATAAACCGCGCCTCCTTATTAACGGGGAGCCTGCAGAGCGGTTTGAGTATTCCTTTGCCAGTTGTTGCAACCCTGTACAGGGCGATGCCATTTTTGCTTATCTTACGGCTAATGCCGGACTAAAAATCCATCGTTCCAACTGCCCCAATGCGACCAACCTGATCGCGCACTACGGCTACCGGGTGATGAAAGCAGAATGGGTATCAACAACCAATACCACCTTTGTCGTTAACCTGAAGATCACAGGTATTGATGATGGTCCCGGAGTAATCGAGCGGTTGACCCATAGCATTTCAACTGACCTGGGCCTGAATATCCGATCCTTCAGTATCGAAGGCAATGAAGGCTACTTTACGGGGCAGATCAGCCTGCTGGTGAAAAACACCGATCAACTGTATATGGCTATTCAGGGGCTCAAGAACTTAGAGAACATCTCGACTGTTACAAGGGTAGAATAACATTAATAAGGACTTACGGATATGAGCGCGGGCAGAACACAAGAGGAAATCATTAAGGAGGTAAAAAATATCTTTGCCTCCCACCTGGAGAAAAACAACTTCCGGAAAACACCGGAGCGCTTTGCGATTTTGGAAGAAATCTACAAGCGTACGGATCACTTCGATGCAGAAGCGCTCTACATCCACATGAAAAATCAAAATTACCGGGTGAGCCGGGCAACAGTTTACAACACCCTGGAATTACTGGTCAATTGTGACCTGGTGAAGAAGCATCAGTTTGGTAAAAACCTGGCACAGTACGAGAAGTCCTACGGCTATAAACAACACGATCATCTCATCTGCGTTGATTGTGGTAAGGTCCTCGAGTTTTGTGATCCACGTATTCAGCAGATTAAAAGTATGATGGGAGAACTGTTAAAATTTAACATTACCCACCATTCGCTTAACTTGTATGGACAGTGTGACGGGGCGTGCCCCCGTACGGCAGGTAAAGAGGCAAAACCCGAAGCTGCCAAACCCTAAGAAATAGCTACCGCACCCATGAACCTAAATTACTCCCTTGCCGAAAAAGACGGCATACAAGTACTTCATATCAATGATCTTCTGAGCGAGCACGTTAACCGCGAAATCATTAAAGCGGTGGAACACAAGCTTCGTGAGGGTTACGCTTCTTTCGTAGTCGACCTTTCTTCCATTGAATATATGAACAGCGTTGGGCTGAATTTTCTGCTGACGATGCGTGCGCGCTCCAGCGAAAAAGGGGGGGGACTGGTTGTCGCCAATGTTTCCGAAAAAGTAAAAGACCTGCTCGATATGACGAAGCTGACACCGATGTTCGTCATGAGCACTTCAGTGGAACAGGCTTTGAAGGAAGTAAGACAGAACTGATTTCTGCTCTACCCTGGAACAAGAAATCTTAAGATTATTCATCCTGCCGGATACTGGTATTCCGTCAGGTTTTGTTAATTTGCTCCCTTTGTTGAAATCAGTCTTTCCCGGGAGCCAAGTTTGGTTGACCGGGTTTCTAAATCAAAACTAAATGGCGATTGACGTAATCCTCGGGCTGCAATGGGGCGACGAGGGGAAAGGAAAAATTGTTGATTACCTCGCTTCCGAGTATGATATTGTTGCGCGCTTTCAGGGTGGACCTAACGCAGGGCATACCCTGAAGTTTGACGGGAAAAAGTTCGTTCTGCATACGATCCCTTCCGGTATTTTCCGTACAGAACAGCAAAACCTTATTGGCAATGGCGTAGTCATTGATCCTATAACGCTTTCCAAAGAACTGGATAAGCTGCGGGAAGCTGGTGTAAGTTTTCAGGATCGCCTGCTGGTATCTAAAAAAGCACACCTTATTTTACCTACCCACCGCCTTTTGGATGCTGCATCTGAGAATGCCAAAGGGAAAGCCAAGATTGGTTCCACCCTTAAAGGGATAGGACCTACCTATATGGATAAAACCGGCCGGAATGGACTGCGGGTCGGGGATATTGCCCGCCCAAATTTCATGGAGCGATATCTCGCGCTTAAGGAAAAACACCTCAGCCTCCTGGAGATTTACCCCCCGGTGGATTTCGATCTGGAGGCGGAAGAAACCCGGTGGATGAAGTCCCTTGATGAGCTGCATGCCCTTCAAATGGTAGAAGGAGAGTATTACATCGATGAGGCACTGAAGGCGGGTAAAAAAGTTCTGGCTGAAGGCGCACAAGGCTCAATGCTGGATATTGACTACGGCACTTATCCTTTCGTGACTTCCTCCAATACTATTTCTGCCGGCGTGTGTACGGGCTTAGGTGTAGCTCCAAGCCAAATTGGAGAAGTCATTGGCATCACTAAAGCGTACTGTACCCGAGTAGGCTCAGGGCCATTTCCTACCGAGCTTCACGATGAAACAGGTGAGCGCTTGCGCGCTGAAGGTGGAGAGTTTGGCGCTACTACCGGTCGCCCCCGGCGTTGTGGCTGGATTGATCTGCCCCAATTGCGCTATACCATTATGGTAAATGGCGTTACGCAGCTGGTTATGACCAAAATCGATGTACTCAATGCCTTCGCAGAGATAAAGGCTGCCGTTGCTTACCGGATAGACGGAGCAGAATCCCAGGCACTCCCCTATGATATTTGTGACCAGGAACTTGACCCTGTCTACGAGACGAAAAAGGGCTGGGAAACTACGCTGGAAGGCATAACTGACTTTGAAGCCTTGCCAGCAGCGGCAAAAAAGTACGTCCACTACATCGAAGAGCAGTTGAACGTAAAAGTGACTATGGTCTCCACCGGACCTGAGCGTGAAAAACTAATCCTGCGGTAAAAGCTAACGCTGCTTCTGCGCTGTGATGATGTATTGATAGTCCAGCGCGGTGTCATTGGTTCTGATAGCCTTATATCCTGTTTCGTACATCATTTCCTCGAGTTGGTATAGCGGCAGTCGAATCACAGAGGGTGGCCCAATATCAGTACGCTTCCGTTTAAAGTCTACGATCATCAGCATGCCGTTGTCAGACAGGCAGTTCCGGAGCGTTTTGAGGTAAGCAGTTTTGTCCCTGATATACATGAAGGTATTAACGATCATGATAATATCTGCTTCGCCCGGCTCAAGGTTGGGGTGTGTGGGAGAAGCCAGGCGGGTCTCCAGCCGCTCTGCTGCCGCTTCATCCATTTCGAGCACCTTCACGCTATCAATATAGTTCAGAAACCGCTGGTCGATATCAATGGCGATGACTTTTTCTGCTTTTTGAGCCAGGCGTTTGGCAAAGAACCCGGTACCCGCCCCAATGTCCGCTACCGTTTTATTCTCAAGGTCTCCCAGCATACTCAGGATCATCTCCGGTTTTTGCCACACCATCCGGTTAGTGTTTTCGTACATCTCCTTTTCCTTCACCCGGGTTTTAGTATCAGAGAGAGTGTCTTCCTTCGTATCCGGTACCGCTTCTGTAGTGTTTTCAGCCGGCACTGTGGTCTGTTCCGGAGCAGATGAAGGCTGACAGGCCCAGGTTAGGGTTGAGGCAAGCAGAAAAAACAGTAGTCGGTATAGCATATAGAATTTATTTCCACCAAAGTTAGTAAACCGTTCCTTAATCTAAACGATATTCAACTATGGTACGCGGCGAACTATTGGCACAAAGCCAGCAAAAACTGCTCCATAACTTTACGAATCTTACCTCCTGAGCCTTCGTAGCGGTTAACAATTATAGAATAGGCGAGTCGCTGCCCGTTGGGCCGGTTCACATATCCGGTCAGGGCACGTACCCGCTCCAGCGTCCCTGTTTTGGCTAACACCCGACCTTCTGCGGCGGTGCCTTTAAGGGCATACTTCATGGACCCACTGCGCCCTGCTACAGGCAGGGAAGCTTCAAAGGCCTGAAATACATCGACTGGCCCAAGCGCCATCTTACGCATAAATGCAGCTAGAAAACGGGCTGGTACAGCATTGCCCTCCGATAAGCCACTGCCATCGTCCAAAAACACACCTTCCCAGCCAAGACCACGGTCCTCCCAGTATTGCTGCATGGCTTTGTGGCCAGCTGCATAACTGCCTTCTTGTTGCTTTTCCCATCCAATCGTGCGTAGCATGGCTTCGCAGTAAAGGTTGACACTTTCCATATTCGTTCGCTCCACAATTGCCGAAAGCGAAGGGGAGTGATGGGTGTAAATCGTAGTCTTGTCCTCGGTAGTTACTGAAAATTGCCGGCGGGCTCCACCAGACAGAATGCCCACCCCGGATAGTTCCTGCTGCAGTTTTTGTGCCAAAAGTAAAGGCGGGTCAGGAAGTGCTCCTTTTATAGTAAAGGTACCGCTTCCGGCAGGGATACTGCCCCTTACGTAGCGCTCCATTTGGTAGGGGGCGCCGAAAATATAGGCGTTATCGCCGGAGCCCGGGCTGCCGGAGACCACCTCATTCTTAAAGGTTAAACCTGGTACAAATGGTGTGGTGCCGGATATTGAGGGTATCTTACCTTCCGCTGTTTGTTTAAAGTGCAATTCGTGAAGGTTCTCATGCCAGTTGAGCGACCAGGCGCCGGCAGAGTAGTAGTTGCCCATATCTTCCCACTGCCAGGTCCGGCAGTAAGCCTGCGATCCGAAAGCGGAGGCATCTCCGACCACCTGCCCTCTGATATGCCGGATGCCGGCTCGTTGTACGGCCAACCGAAACAAGCGAAGCGTTTCTTCCGGACCAGTGGCTGCTTCCAGCAAGGGTGAACCCAGGGTGGGGTCTCCGTTGCCATATAGGAAAAGGTCGCCTTCAAGTACGCCGCTTTTATTGATGGAGCCTTCGTACTGCAGTCTCGTCGAGAAGCGGTAATCCGGCCCAAGCAGTGCAAGGGCGCTGCCGGTAGTCAGGACCTTTAGGTTGGACGCAGGCTTGAGGCTTAAATCAGGGTCAACTTGCGCCACTGTTTTACCGGAAGCTACATCAATGACACATAAGCTAATGCTACCATGCTTCAAAGCAGGGTTTCCAGCTAGCCGGTCAGCGGCACGCTGCCAGCTACTCTGTGCAATGGCAGCCTGACAAAAGCTTAACAGGAACAAGGCTATGGATAGGTGCTTTAACATGCGAAAGTGGGTTTTAGGGTTGAGCAGGAAGCACTTTCCCCGCCGCCTCACCGAAACCAATACGTAGCCCGTCGCGCTCACAGTACCCGCGCATTATCACGGTGTCTCCATCGTGTATAAACTTGCGCTCACTGCCATCAGGCATAGCGATGGGCTTTGTGCCCCGCCAGGTAAGCTCCAGCATAGAGCCGTAGGAGGATTCTTCCGGGCCGCTAATCGTACCAGATGCCATGATGTCCCCAACCCGGAGGTTGCAGCCATTGACAGTATGGTGCGCCAGTTGCTGCGCCATGCTCCAGTACAAGTACTTAAAGTTGGAGGCGCAAACTGTTTTTTCTTCACCGTTTTCCGGCTGAATGGACATACTGATATTGATATCAAAAGTGTGTTTGCCTTCCAGTTGCAGGTAGTGCAGCGGTTCGGGATCCTGCTTTGGGCCAGCCGTCCGGAAGGGTTCCAGCGCATCAAGTGTGACGATCCATGGTGAAATGGTTGAGGCAAAGCTCTTTCCCAAAAAAGGCCCAAGCGGCACATATTCCCATTTTTGAATATCACGGGCCGACCAGTCGTTGAAGAGCATCATCCCGAAGATGTATTCTTCGGCCTGCGCCACATCCACCCGGCTGCCGAGCGCAGTGGATTTACCTACCACAAAGCCCATCTCCAGCTCAAAGTCGAGCAGTTTGGAGGAGCCAAAGACCGGCTGTTCCGCATCCTTGGGGATTTGCTGCCCCATAGGACGGCGTACCGGTGTTCCGGAAACGATAATCGAAGAGGCACGCCCATGATAACCAACGGGTAGGTGCAGCCAGTTCGGCATCAGCGCATTATCGCTGCCCCGAAACATGGTGCCAACATTGGTGGCGTGCTCGCGGCTGGAGTAAAAGTCTGTGTAGTCCCCCACTTCAACGGGAAGCAGCATTTTCACCTCCTCTTGCGGGTGCAGAAAATAGTCTGCAAGCTGGCTCGCGTCCCAGTCCTCCAGGTCATCATCGAGGACTTCGGAAATACGGTTGCGAACCGCACTGGTTTTGGTTTTGCCCAACGCCATGAAGCTGTTAATCGTTGGCTGTGCAAAAACTTCCCGGGGCACCTCGAGATCATCAAAAAAGCCATGTTCTGACAATAC
>CAZNHN010000100.1:0-8612 GCA_964572415.1 uncultured Phaeodactylibacter sp. | reverse complement strand
GTTTTAAAAATGCCAAAGGGTAAATTCTGTATAGGGAAATCACTGCCCTCAGGTACGGGCACCCATGATTTGAGTTTTGGGTCGTTTGCTTGAATCATCGCAATTTGGTTTTGGGCAAATGTAGGAAAATTACTGCAGCACCACTTTGTGGACTTCCACCCAATCTTCCATTTGAAGATGTAGCCAGTACACACCCCTGGGAAAAGCATCAAGCTCCAGCAATGTTCTTCCGGTCAGGTTTATTCTCTTCAACACCTCCCCCCCTACGCCATGGAGCCTGCCTGTCGCAGTTTTGATGCCTTCAGGCAATTGTACATAAAGGGTACCCGCTGCAGGGTTGGGGAAAATATTTGCCCGCCCCTGCTTATTTTGTGCCCCGGTTGCGGTTACCGCTCCTTCCTTAAAGAAAGAAAATACGGAGCTGTATGTGGGCCCGCAACGATTAAGTGCTGTTACCCGCCAAAAGTAGGAACCGGCATCGAGCTCGGGAGACAGCGAAAAGTAAGACTGTGTTAGGGTCTCACTAAATACCGGCGATTGAAAAGTGGTATCCGTACTGATTTCCAGGCGGAAGCTATCGGCACCTGCCGAAGGAGACCAGGAAAAGGATTGTACCCCCTGAAATACGGGAGACGCATTAGCAGGCGCGAACAAAATTGGTGCATCAGGTTCAGCGCTGATATGCAGCTCCAACTCACAGAAATGAATAGTCGAGCCATCTCCTCCATAGACAATGATGTCACTTTCAGTGGTGGCGTACATGCTGTCAAGTGTGAGGGTCGCGTAAGTGCCGGGCGGAGCAACCTCAGGTTGAAAGATGGCTGAAACACCATCTTGCAGCCCGGCGATTCCCAGCTCCACAGGTTGTTCAAAGCCGCTGCCAACAAATAGTTCAAAGCTTTTGGGCTGATCAATACAAGCCTCCAGAATTCCGCTTTCCAGAAAGATTTCCGCAGATGGTGGATAGGTGGTGCAAATTTCCAGTTCCCAGTTTTTCAATTGGCCACCATCCTGACTAAAATTATCAATAACAATGAGCTGCCATTCACCAGCAGCAGCTTCTCCGGTAAAGCCTGACAGCGGCGTACCGGGTTGGAACACACCGGCTATGGCAGGCTCGTTACCACATGTGCCCTCCAGGTCAAAAGGGCTGGCTTCCGCATCATCATTGAAATGAAGGTAAAGGTCATCGCCGGAGCAGCCAAAGGGAATTAGTGGGAACCCGGGACGATCAAACAACTGTACCACACTGCCTTCAGGCGAACGGAGGATAGCGGATAAATCACCAACATAAGTGTGGTCAATTTCGAGGTTTCGCACCGCGACGGAGCCTATAGTCCCCTCTGCACTCAGGTTCAATGATGAGGAAATGCTATTGGGGCTGCTGCTGGAAATAGATAGAGGAATATCATCACCCTGTATGGTTTCGCATCGGATGGCAGAAGTATGGAATCTTACAGGATCTGACCAGTTTCCGGGGCCACAAAGATTCCGGGCACGAACCCGGTAATGGTAAGCGGTGTATGGATCAAGAATTACTCCATGATATGTGGTGCCTGCCAGATTATTTAATGTAGCGACAAGATTATTGAACCCCTCGTCAGAGGCAATTTGTAAGTCGTAGCCCGTAGCATGTTCTGAAGGGGCCCATGAAAATGCCGGGGCAAGGGAAACACCTGTAGCTTCCGGCTCCGGAGTGCTGCCCTGTGCCGGTTCGGGAACATCTGCTACCAGAAAAACAGAAGTAGACTCTGTGACCGAGCTATATTCGTCTGATGCGGTAACTGAAAAACTGAGCAAGCCCGTAGTAAGGCCCGAACCGTAGGCATTAAGGGTCAAGGTTGCAGTACTTCCACCGTAAATGGCGCCAGGGCTAAGGCTGTAGTCTACGCCGGGAGGCAATCCGCTGACTTCGAGACTTACCGAACCGGTGAAAGCTTCCGCAATTTCTATTTCAAACCCAGCTGTGCCGGGAATGCAGATGTTGCTGACCAGAGGTTGGATGAAGATCGAAGTATTGCAGCTGGACAGCATGCGCCCGTTTAGAAAAAATAAGTTGGCCCCGTCGGGTGCGAGCCAGTCCTTCAGGCGGGAGGTCGGTTCGCCCCCGCCTTCCCAGCTTGAGCGTATCCAGCCGAAGGAATCATATTCGTTATTATTGCAGCTTGCCGCTCCACCGTGCAGCTGCCCGACAATCTGGCCCTGCCGGTTGAACAATGGGGCACCGGAAGAACCGACCTCCGTACTGCCAATACTCCAGTCGGGTACAATAAGGTGATTTCCTCCCGGTACTTCCTGGTTGCCGTTGCCCCAGAGCCCGGAGTAGGTATCATTGAAAGCAAAACTAATCCTCTTTTCTGCTCCATCAGGGTGGTGCACGCAGATGACTGTATCCTTAGGCGGAGTAGCTTCTCTTGACCAACCTGCGAAGTAAGCCTGGGAAGAGGACGGTATTGGGTCGTCGAGCTCCAATAACACAAAGTCAGAGGGCTGATAACCGGCACGGTAAGTTGCCCCGGTATTAAAGTTATTCAGGGAGCCGTTGCCGGGGTTGCCGCTGGCAACTGTGCCTGGTTGACGGCAGTAGGTGTTCTGAAAGTTCCAGTAGACAACAACTGAAGGGGCTTGGGAGGGCGTTACATCACAGTGAAAAGCAGAAAGAAAATAGGGTCGGCAGTCATTAGCGGAATTGTTGATCAGAGCTCCCGTACAAAACGTTTCACCTCCTGTACCATAGACCGCTACAGATTGGATAATGTCCCGGTATAAATCTACGATGCCCCAGCCGTCAGATTCACCACAGAGTACATCGAGGTGGCAGGCACCGGTTGTAACGCCGTAGAAGTTGAGAAAGTCGTGGTTGATGCTGGTCAGGCGAAGCCGGAGGTTAGGGCGCTCGTGGGCGGGAATGACAACCTCGAGTACCAGGTCATCACCGCCCAGCACAGGTGTCCAGAGTTGCTGATGCCCTTCGTTGTCGGAAGGAGTAAAGGGCCCAAGAATTTCCGTTTGGAGCGGATCATAGAGCAGGAGACGACCTCCGGCAGGCATATAGTATTCTGTAAAGCCTAAATTGATGGAGTGGGCGTTAGGCGACTGAATGCGCAGCCGCCAGAGCATATCGCCATTCGGCAGGCTTTCCCACAATCCAGCCTCCGTTGGCCGGATATCTACTTCCCGGCGCTGGGCGAACCTGGGTGGGCGTTCCGGGCTGCGGTTGTCCAGTTCTTCCTGCAGGAGGGCTTCATTGTCCAGTGCAGACAGGGCAACAACGGGCACCCCCGACAAGGGCGACGCACCCGGTACAGGTACCACTCTTTGTCCGAAAAGCTCCAAACTGACCGCCAGGAGCAGCAAAATAAGCAGACGACTGTGCATGCTGTGTCTCTATGATTTTCCCATTGTATGCCTGGGGTACACCAATGTACTACAATTCCTCATTGCAGACAATCTGTACCCTACATTTGGCTCAATGCCGACATTCTGCAATTACTGACCCGCCAGGAACAGGGCATTGCAAAACAGTAGTTTGCCCTCTTCCCAGAACCCCCGGAATAAAGGATTGTCGATCAGGTAAATAGCTGCACCCCGACCTTTGTTTTCGATACCAAACACCAAAGTACCGCCCTGCCGGCGAATCGCCTGACTACCGGCGAAGCCAATGGGGGTCACCGGATCATCCAGGTAGCCCACATTCCAGCCCTCATCCAGCAATTGGTAGGCTGCTCCGGATGTCTTCAGGCTATGGTAAGTCTTACCCAGCCCGAAGCCCAACGGATGCGTGTTGTCTACCTTTGCCGGGAAAATCGCACCTGGTATGTAGTTGGAAATGGCCCGGCGGCTGCTGCCCCCATAAGGCTCAGGGGCAGGCTTTTCTTCTAATTCGGGCTCGGCTTCCTTTGAGGAAAGGTTGAAGCCCGACTGTCCGGCGAGGCTCCGGTTGGCACCCCCCAGAGCAATAAGCCGCCCGCCCTGACGCATCCAGTGCTGCAGGGTCTGATTGCTGGCTTCGTCAAGGCTGTAACGCCCTTCTGCCAACACGATGACGTTGTACTCGTCCAAATCGGCAGAAGACAATTGGTCAGCTTCCAGCAGGAATAGCGGGTATTCCAATACCTGCTCAAAGAAGTGCCAAACTTCCCCGTAGTTGCCCACATCCACGGAGCTGCCGGCAAATAAGGCTACTTTCGGTGCTTTGAGGAAGTTGAGGTTGTCCGAGCCGAGGTCAAAACCTTCGTCCGAGAACCCGGTTTTCAGGGTCTTCAATTGCTGTGCGTGTGCTTCAGCAATTTGCCGGACTTTCTGATCAAAACCACTCATCTTGCGGTTGTCGGCCCGGGTAATGACCAAAGTGCCGCCCTCATAATCTTCACCCTGAATGCCAAAGGAAGCCATAGCAGACCGGACTTTGATGCCTGCCCGCTGCAAAGCCGCCAGGAAGCGGGCATCAGCCACAGCAGTCCACGGGGCTACGTAAGCGTAAGGCTTGTCGGCAGTAACCGGCGTCACTGCCGGG
The DNA here is from genome assembly GCA_964572415.1 of uncultured Phaeodactylibacter sp. GTDB lineage: Bacteria > Bacteroidota > Bacteroidia > Chitinophagales > Saprospiraceae > Phaeodactylibacter. Next base: position 4,096 of record CAZNHN010000100.1, on the reverse strand, counting down.
AGGGCATAGCCGGGGTCTGCATTAATTTTTTCGGCGCTGGCAAAAGCCTTCAGGCCGTAGGCATAAGGCAAAGCCCAGGCGGTAATATCGTAGGTTAGGGAGTCTTCCAGCTTTGGGACGGGTTCAAACAGGACTTGTGCTAACACGGACTGAGGCTGATAGGCGCTCACAATCAGGTCTCCCTTTTGGATAGCCACGCTTGCTTTTCCTCCTTTTTGGTAGTCAAAGGCAGAAAGCTTCCGGCTGTCTGTGGCTGTGCCGTATTGGATGTTGTTGCGGCCCAGCAGCTGGGTGAGTGCCTTGAGCTTACCCACCGGGTTGTCCTTGCTGATTACATAGGACCGGTATTCGCCCATCGGGTCGCGCATCGCTTTATCGAAGTAGGCTTCAAATTTTTTCAGCATTTCTGATCTGGACCGGTAAGCCACCTCAATGGTGGAAAGCGCCGTCTCGGTATGATGGGCAATACGGTCTTTCAGGGTCAGGGTGTCGCCGTTTTCCATCAGTACGCCCCTGCCGGAAATGCCATGCCCGGCCTGCTCATAGGTCATACCTACAGAGCCATTGAAAGTAGGATAGGTGTCACCGTAGCTGGGATAGAGCAGGTCAAACACCTCCCGTGTGAAGTATAACCACCCCTGCTGGTCAAAGTGGCGGGCATGGTTCTGCCCGATTTCGTACTGGAAATCCGATTGCCAGTCGGTAATGAATTCATGATAAGGCGCTGCAGCCGGGGCAAAGTAATAGGGATTGTCCGGATACTGCTCGTGGTAATCAACGTGGATATGCGGCATCCATTGCTGATAAGCCTCCATCCGATGCTGGCTTTCGGTTTGCGTTTGCCAGGCCCAGTCCCGGTTGAGGTCAAAGTGGTAGTGGTTGACCCTGCCGCCGGGCCAGGGCTCCTGATGCTCAAGGGTAGCCCGTTCAGGCGTGTTGATCGCAGGAGCTACCCGCCGGTACCACTCCGTATAGCGGGCATAGCCATCGGGGTTGAGGGCGGGATCCAGCAAAACCACGGTTTCCTTTAACCACTCACTGGCCTGGGGGTTATCTTCCCGGGCCAGCTCGTACAGTACGCTCATACTACTTTCGGTGGCTCCGGCCTCGTTGCCATGCACACCGAAGCTAAGCCAAACAATGGCCTTGTCGAGTTCCGGGGAAGTTTCCCCTTCGATCTGCCGGGCGTGGCGGAGATTGTTCTTTCGGATGTCTTCAAGGCGGTCCAGGTTGCCGGGGTCGGAAATGGTGATCAACAACAGCGGGCGCCCCTCATAGGTAGTGCCGTATTGCTGAATTTGAACCCTCGGGCTTTGAGTAGCCACATGCTCCATATAATCAACGACAATATGGTGCGGGGTGAATTGCTCACCGTGCTGATGAGGCAGAAACTCCGAAGGAGAAAGTAATTGGGCGTCTAGCAGAAGGGGCAGCCATAAAGCCGCGCAAATTAGCAGGAATCGGGAACTCATGCAGGATTGGATTTTCATCATTAGCCCGCAAAACTACTGATTTTTTGCTTTTCCTGCCGTTAATATACCGCTTCTGCAATCTGCTGTATGGTTTTCGAGTCGCCCATAGTGTAATAGTGCAGGCAGGGGGCACCGGCGGCTTTCAGTTCTTTGGACTGCTGAATGCACCATTCAATGCCTACCTGACGGCGGGCTTCGGCATCTTTGGCATCACGTATGCCCCTTACAAGGTCGTCGGGCAGGTCGATGTGGAAAATGCGGGGCAGGGCGTTGAGCTGATACTTCTTGGTCATCGGCTTCAGCCCCGGCACGATAGGGACGTTGATGCCGTTGGCGCGGCATTTATCGACGTAGTCAAAGTATTTCTGATTATCGAAAAACATCTGCGTGACGATGTAGTCGGCTCCGGCATCGATCTTAGCTTTGGTAAACTCCATGTCCGCGTCCATATTGGGCGCTTCGAAGTGCTTTTCCGGATAGCCGGCAATGCCGATGCAAAAGTCGGACTTTGCGCCTTTTTCAATATTGGAGTCGAGGTACTTGCCCTCGTTCATCTCCGCAATTTGCTTTACCAGGTCAATGGCATAAGCGTGGCCGTGCTCCTCCGCAACGAATTTCCCGTCAAATTTCCGGGCATCGCCGCGCAGGGCCAGAACGTTGTTGATATTGAGGAAATTGAGGTCGATCAGGGCGTTCTCCGTATCTTCTTTTGTGAAACCTCCGCAGATCAGGTGAGGTACAGCATCTACACCATAGCGGTGCATGATCGCTGCACAGATGCCCACCGTGCCCGGGCGCTTCCGGATGGCTGTCTTTTCGTAGTACCCGCTGGAGCGCATCTTGTAAATGAACTCCTCCCGGTGGTACGTGACATCAATGAATGGAGGCTTGAATTCCATGAGGGGGTCCAGGGTATCAAAAATGGCCTGCATGCTGCCACCCTTGAGCGGGGGGAGCACCTCAAAGGAAATCAGGGTTTGCCCGTTGGCTTTCTCGAAGTATTCTGTGACTTTCATGCTTGGTTTTCAGTAAAAACACGGCAAAGCTAAGCACTGCTTACATAAAATGCCACATATATCTGTCATAAGCTCAAAACTTGCACCGCTTTGACAAGAGGTAGGAGTATTGCGCTTGCTACGCCCTTTGTTTAATCGAAAGGGGCGCGCTGTTGGTCGGATAAAAAAGGGCTTTGGCCGTGGATTCTTGGAAAGTACTCCATTTTAAAATACTTTTGACTGAACGGTTGGTCAACAATGGTTTGACCATCGGATTAGTGGAAAAATGTAATCTGAATTTATGTCGCCACGCAGCAAAAAACAGTTTGAAGCCATGCGGCACGAAAGCATGGAGAAAATCGCAAATGCAGCTTTACAGCTTTTCGGGGAGAAAGGTTTTCACAGCACCTCCATCGCGCAGATTGCCCGGGCGGCAGGGGTTTCAAAAGGTCTGCTGTACAACTACTTTGAAAGCAAGGAAGCGTTGCTGCATTTCATCATCCTGCATGCTGTGGAGGTTGGGGAGGCCCTGCTGGAACAGGCACTGGCTCAAAACGACAGCCCGCAGGAACAACTCCGGGCTTTCACGGAAGGCACACTGGGGCTGCTGCAAAAAGACCCGGTATTCTGGCGGTTGCTGACTGCACTGGCTTTTCAGCAAGACATCCTGGAGGGGATTATGCCGCAACTCATGGAAAAACAAGGCACGGCCATGGCGAAAGTCATTGCCGTATTTGCCCAATTAGGCGTACCTAACCCTCAGGAAGAAGCCATGTACTACAGTGCAGTCATGGACGGGATTTCCCTTCAGTTTGTGCAAATGCCGGAGGGCTATCCACTCGAACAAATGAAAGAAATGGTGCTCAAACGGTACCTTAAACCATAAATGACGGAGAAAAAATAAAAACACGACCATATGAAACGCATACTGCTGCTGCTATTCCTGCTGCCATTCATTAACGGCACACTGATCGCAGAAAAGGGCTTCTCGAAAAATAAAATACACAACGGATTTTGCCCCACTGCTAATGACCCAACCGCAAAGGAAATCATCCAAAAAGCCGACGAAAAGATGCGGGGCGAGTCCAATATCGCAACCATCAAAATGACCATCATCCGGCCCACCTGGGAACGGGAGATGACGCTCAAGAGCTGGGCCAAAGGCACGGAGTATTCTCTGACTTTGGTGACCGCCCCCGCCCGCGACAAAGGCACCGCATTCCTCAAGCGCGAAAAGGAAATCTGGAACTGGCAACCAACCATCGACCGAACCATTAAGATGCCGCCTTCCATGATGATGCAGTCCTGGATGGGTTCTGATTTTACCAACGATGACCTGGTCAGGGAGTCCAGTATCGTCACCGACTACGAGCACGAATTACTGGGCACAGAAACCCTGGAAGGCCGGACCTGCTATAAGATCAAAATGACCCCAAAGCCGGATGCACCGGTCGTTTGGGGCGAGATTATCATCTGGGTCAGCAAAGACGAGTACCTGCAGTTGAAAAGCGAATTTTACGATGAGGACGGCTACCTCGTGCAGACTATCTACGGTAAGCAGGTGAAGGAGATGGACGGCCGGGTCATCCCTTCTGTACTGGAAGTGGTGCCTGCCGATGAAGAAGGGCA
>CAZNHN010000099.1:17455-19249 GCA_964572415.1 uncultured Phaeodactylibacter sp. | reverse complement strand
CCTGGCGGAACCTGTACGAAGAGGTCCGGTCCCCCTTCCGGCTGTACTTTATCCGGTACGGGACGGCACCGGAGGTAGCCACAGAGATGTTCCAGGAAGCCATGGTCATTCTCAACCGGAATATCCGGACCGGGAAGCTTCAGGCGCCGCTGAAAAGCGCCCTTCGTACCTATATCATAGGGATCGGCCGGGTGCTGCTGATGCGCAAAGGGACAGACACGCAGCAATGGGAAGGAGAGATTCCGGAAATCCCCATCCTTCCCGAGGTGGAAGACCAACAGGAACGCAAGGCCAAAGCTCAACTTGCCCGGCAATTGCTGGACCGCCTGGGCTCGCCCTGCCGCGAACTGCTGGAGCTGTTTTACCTCAAAAACTATGTCATGGAAGCCATTGCCAGGGAGCTGGACTTGCCGTCTCCCGGAGCTGCCAGACGCCGCAAACACGATTGCCTCCGCAAGATGCGGGAGCTGATGACTGCTTGATGCCACTTTAATTCATTGATCATGGACGCAGAAAATTGGACTACAGAACAGATTGAAGCTTACCTCCGGCAGGCGCTGCCCACCCCGGAACAGGCGAAGCTCAAAGCCGACCTGGAGCAGGACGAACAGCTGCGTGCTGAAGTGGCTGCTTACCAACGGGTGCTGGAAGGACTGGACGCCTTGCAGGAACAAAACTTCCGGGCTCAGCTGGACAGCTGGTCGGCCGAAACGGCTGCCAATGACCAAACAGAACTTATTACCTGGTACCTGGAGGGGCAGCTGAAGCCTGAGGGGCAACAAGTGGTGGAAGCCCGAATGGCGGCAGACCCGGCTTTCCGGGAAGAGGTAATGGCTTATCAGCAGCTCCTCGGCGGCATGGAGGCGGCGCAGGATGAAGATTTCCGCAGCAAATTGGAGGATTGGGAGGCTGGAAGGGCTCAGCAGGCAGACTCCGGAAACACACTGAAGGTCGTCAGCCGCCGGCCCGTGTGGCAGTATGCAGCGGCGGCGGTCGGAGCATTGCTAATCGCGCTCTCCACCTTCAGCCTTTACCTGAAGGTCAACTACAGCGGGCCCGCACTAAGCCGTGCTTACTATGAGTCGCCCATTTCCGAGCGCACGATGGGAGGAGAAAATGCCGAAAGCACACCCCTGCAAGAAAGAATGGACTTTGCGCACCGCCAACTGATTGGGAAAGAATACAATGCCGCATTTATGGCATTTGACAGCCTGATGCGGGAGATCCCCCGCTCTAACCTGGATGATTTCAACAAAACCCTGCTGCTGGAACAAGCGGGCTGGAACCGCCTCCTGGCTGCCACGGCTATGGATAACCCGCCTATTGATGTCATTGCGGAAGCGCGGCGGATCCGTACAACCCCCGGTCACGAGTACGCGGATAAAGCAGAACGATTGCTGGAGGATTTGGAGTCTACATGGTACAGGTGGGCGAATTAGTGGTTACAGCTGAAAACGCCAATACACCACCCCCAGCAACAAGCCACTGACCAGCATACCCCACAACAGCAGGCGGGATCCCCCACCAGATGCAGGCAACTTCCCTGGCTTGCCCACCGCATGAAAAGCCGCCCAGTAAACCGGGTGCGCCCCTAATTTACCACCGGAAGCCACCTGCTCCAACTTTGCTGAGCGCAGGGCTGCCGAGCGGGCCTGACCGGCACTTAGCCCGGCATAAAAGGTTTCCATCACATGGGAGCTTTCATCGTCATTGATGGACCACAGAGAAGAGATCACACTGTTGGCACCAGCCGCCAGGAAACTCCGGGCGAGGTTGATGACGCCTTCCCCATCG
>CAZNHN010000099.1:1404-17396 GCA_964572415.1 uncultured Phaeodactylibacter sp. | reverse complement strand
AAAGGCAGCAGGTAAATGTCTTTCACGAAAAGGGAATCATAGCCGCCCTTCCCATCTGCAAAAACGATGAAGGAAAAATTGCCCGTTTCCGTATTGGCTTGTGCATGGGTGGAAAAGTGCAGCACACCGGCCCCTCCTGCCACAGCCTGCAATTTCGCCCGCGTCGCATCCGGACCTAAGAATGCCTGCCCCCTGAACAAACTGGCTGCCGCTGCCGCCTGTGGCTGATTATAAGCCAATGCGCCAAACCCGCCCCTGCCGTCAAAATCCGGTGCGAAGGCCACAAGCCCCTTTCCCTTCACCGCACGCTGCTGCACGGTACGCTGGAAAGTCGCAGCGTAAGCATAGCTGATTTCGTAACGGTTGATCAGGTAAGGCATCCCAGAGAAATTGCAATGCCCGGCCGGCTCCGTCAAAAGCGCATCAAAGGGCAGGAGCCCCAGCACCCCGCCCGGCACAATGATCAACTGCTCCGGCAGCTCCAACTGCGCTTCAAGAGGCGATATCAATACCTCATACAATTCGTAGCCCACCTGCCGGTATACTTGGCAGAGCGCCTGCCGGTCAGCGCTGCTAAACTGAAAACCCTCGATTGCAGAACGCCATGTGCTTACTTGCTCCATCAGAGGATAAGAGGCATCCAGAGGAATGACTTCCAACTGATCTTGGGTAACCACAAAAGCACAGCTCAGGCTGCTGCCGGTAAAGTACTCCACCAGCGCCTGCCCTGGTTGCAACAAATCCTGCTGTACCTCTGCCAGCGTAGCCACCTCCAGGTCGTACTTGCGCTGGTAATAATCCGGGTAGTTTTGTTCCAGGCTATCGATCCAGGCGGCGTAAGCCTGCCGGTGCCTGAGTAGCGCTTCTTCAATTTCGGCCAATACACCCAGATCCCCTTCGCCTGATTGCAGGCGGAACCATCTCCCTTCATATTCAGCTACAGCCCTTTGAAGCTGTCCCTCCCGTTGCAGTACTTCCGGAGGCAAATCAGCTTGCCGTTCAGCCGTGGCTTTTTGCATAGCTTCCCGCAACAGCAGGCTTTTACTTTGCTCTGCAAGCTCAAAGGCGGCTTCTTTGTAAGACGGGTTCCGGGTAAGTGTCCACAGCTCCAGTGCTGCCCGAACGCCGAGCTCAGTCCGCGCTCTGATGCCTTGAACACTAGACAGCTTTGCGGACTCTCCCTGATATCGGCGACGCAACATCTGTTCGACCTCAAACACAAGTCTGCAGGCCTGTAGTATGGGTTCCAGCTTTTCCTGCCCCCCATCCTGTTCGTACCACTGCCACAGGCAGTTCGCCCATCCGGCCAGGGCTTCGGAAAAAGTATTCTCGGCATAGAGCAGCTCCAAAGCAGGCAATTCATGCCAGTGGTTAAATCTATAGCCGGGGAGAAGTGCTTCCATAGCAGTCTGATAACATTCGGCGGCTTCCTGCCATGTCCCTTTTTGCTGTAGCATCCTTCCTTTGTCCACCAATAATTTACCCAAAGAACGACGGAAGCTGACATCGCCGGAGGTGCGCAGGATGCCTTCACCTTCTGCGAAATCAGCCGCTGATGCATCCCATCGCCCTAATGCCGCGTTGATACTGCCCCGCACATTCCAAAGGGTCCCCTCCCACTCCCGAAGCTGATCAGATGTTTCCCGCTTTTCTTTTGGCAAAGCAGCAAACGCAGCAAAGGCAGCATCAATAGCTTCCAGAGCAGGCTCATGCCTTCCCAGGACACTGAGCACCCTGGCCCGGGCGCTGTGTAGTAACACCAGGTTTTTAGCAGATAGTGTGCCAAGCTGAAGGGCTTCTTCGATGTGCATCAAAGCGGATTCCGGTGCCCCCGCCAGCTCTTCTGCTATGGATAAATCATTGAGGACTTTTGCCTGTGCCGCCTCCCGCCCGGTTGCCTTAAAAAACCGGCAGGCTTTGCGGAGCAGGCCAATAGCCATCTGATAATCTCCAAACCGGCTGTACAGGTTGGCCAGCGGGCGGTAGATGTAATTGACCGTGTAGTAGTCTTCTTCTTCAAAATGCTGCTGAAAAAGCCGGCTTGCCGTTTCGTAAGCTACGAGGGCTTGCTGATAGTCATCCTGATAGTGCTGCTGTATGTAGCCCAGGTTAACGTGAAGCCAAATCAGGGCATCCCACTCTTCAGGAGAAGCCGGCGACCGCCCGAAAGTGGGTTGAAGCCCCTCCTGCATGATGGACACGGCTAGCGGGATGGCATCTTGCCAGTCGCTTTCCCGCAGGGTCTTACCGGCTTCTTTATATAGCGTAAGCCAGCCCTCCAGGTCGTTGGCAGACCGGAAAGCTTGCCCTGCTTCCGAAAGCATGGTAAAAAAGCAATCCCGGTCGTTCTCCGTGATCGCCGTTTGTGCCTGTGCCCAATAGACCCGGCCCAAGGTATCTGTACCAACTGATGCGCGGGCAGCACCAGCAACCAGCAGCAATAACAGGGCTGATAGCAAGAGGTTCGGGCTCTTCATAATCCGGAAAATTTAAAGTTTCTTAAGGCAAAAGACTATTCTGTACCTGTAAAGGGCAGAAAACGGCGATCACCCCAGCCATTCATCGTAGTAAAAAGCGAGTAGTATTGCTCCTGTAATAATGAGCAGCAACAAAAAGAACAGCCATAGCGGCATACCCAGTACCGTTATTCCGGTTTCGCCCGTTTCCACTTTGCAATCCCGGCAGTCAAGTGCCATCGCACTATCATTCGCTTCTGTGGCTTCTATGAAGGTAACAGTACCCGGTGGTGTACAGACCTCGGTATTGAACAGGTCATCCGGAGCAGCTGCATCCCGGAAACCGATACAAGCCTGCGTAGGAGGAAGCGAACTTACATCTGTATCCGGTTTGGTGTAAACAATAAAAGAGAAATATCCGGACCGGGCTTCTATACTTTTACCCTCGTCTGCCCCAGCCAGCCGAAGACTGGGGAAGGTAACTGTGAGGGTATTGGTGGATGGGTCCCTTTCCAGTTCCATAGTCTCTATGCCCGGAGAAACAGAGAACAGTTCGTCAGGAATACTTGAGACCTCCATAGCTTCGGGCAAAGGCACCCGAACCCTCACGGCTCTGGTCGCTCCTGTACCTTCGTTCTCAAAAGCAACTTTAATCAGAAGTTTTTGGGCAGCTACTCCGGGGTCCGGACAAGAGCAGGCAGAGAGGGTAATGGTATTCGGGTCGTAGGAACGGCGAATCTTCTGCGCAGTGCTGGTGTAAGCCACCACTTGAAGTTCTTCGTTTAATGTGCCGGATGTATCTCCAAGAGAGGCAACAGGAATACCTTCTCCCAGCAACTGAGGAAGCCCCAGTTTACTAATGCCCTCATTTTCTTCATTGCTAAGCGGAGGGGGGTCAAAGTTACCGGGTTCCAGCAAAAGCACTGCTGCGTAGCGAGCGGTACCGGAACCTCCCTCCGGAATGGATTTATAGTGGACATCATGGTTGAGTACCGGTTGGAAAAAGTGTTGCTCTGTTCCCGGTTGAAGACCGGACACCCTGAATATCTGAAGGGTTCGGTAGGCACTGTTCGGATTTAAAGTAGTCAGATCAACCGCATCAATAGCAACGGGATAGAGTGAAGGTGGAAGTTCGGACTTCATGTCCTTCTGTTCAATATAGGCGTTGATTTCCTTTTCGGGTAGGGAAACCTTCCCGATAGCGCCGGATTTCTTTGTCAACTTGTTAGCGGGTTCAACCAGCAGCTTACTCTCGTGAAAAAGTAATAAATAGCCGCTATAGGGTAAGCCTGCTGTCGCGATGTTACTGCTGTCATTTTTTACAGAGACCGTCAGGACAGTGCGCCCTTTTGGAATGAGAGCAGGATGATCCGGAGTGATGACGATCAGGGCGGAGTCAGGTACCGCTTTGGTATGGTCTGGTGCTGCGGCAGCTACTGTTGGACCGGATGCGGAAACCATCTTTGGAGGCGGATCGTCATCTTCATCGCTGTAGATGGCCTTGGAGAAGACTATCGCTTTGGCCGTATCGCTGCCCAGGATAGCGCCATCAAACCCATGAGACTGCTTAAAAACTGCCTCAGCCACATCTGCGGTGTAAAATTGGCGGTCATTAAATATCAGGAAAAGCTGGCGGTAAGGCTTCGGGACATCCACGCCTTCGAATGCTGGCAGGGTATCGAGTTGGAGCGTCAGCTCTGAAGGGGTAATACCGGCCTTTAGGTCGCCCTTGATTTGGGCATGAGCTGTAGAAAAGGTAAAAAAGCCCAGCAGTCCTGCTATAAAAAAAGCAGGGAGGAAAGATTTCAAGTTCATAGTTGCTTGGTTTTCAGGTGCCGGCAAATGCCGGAGTAAACAGGGAATAAAAAAGAAGGACATCCGTCAAACAGGCATTATGGCCTGTTTTGGGAGCCTGGTGGATTGAGCCGTAAACTTTTGACAATTACAGGCCACGCACCAGAGAAGGCTTAAGCGTGGAAATACTATCAAAATAATTCGGCCTAGTCGCACTAGTGCTCTAAAATACAATTTTTTTGGACCACCGGGGAGGCCCACCGTTTATCCCTCCGATGTAACGGCAGCCTTTATCCCGATGGTTTTTTCATTTGGTTTTTAGTTGCTGCTAAAAAAAAGAACTGGGCAGTGGTTTGACCCCCTACCCAGCCCGGAATAATAGCAACTATCTACTTATCTCCAATTAGGTTGTGCCCACCGTTGTGGACGCGCCCTTCTGAAAATAAAACACCCTAAATTCTTCAGCTGCCGGATTCGGCAGTTATATCTTGTTCATAGCTTTTCCGGGTTCCAGCCCGAATTCCGGAGAGCGGAGCCGACTGCCCCGGAGGACAATACGGCTGCACATTTGCTCTACGAAAATTTCTCATAGTAAGTTTGCAACCTCTGTAGTGTCCGTCGTTTCAAATAACGTTGTTGACTAATTACATTTACAAATGTAGGAGGATTGCCCCCACAGCTCAAACCACCAATTCTATCGACCTTAAACTTCTAACTGCATAAAAAACGCTTATATTTGTGTTCTATCACGCACACCAAATACTTAAGTTGTTTAAAATCAATTAATTAAAATCAAGCCTCACAACATAAGAGATTAAGTTTCTAACAACATCAAAAAAACTTAAATTACTTTTCAAAAGTGCAATTTTTTAGCAAAGAACGGCATATAAAAATACGTAAACGGTGCCATAAATCTATTATACGGTAACATGAAGCATCAAAATGACTTATTCGACCTCATCCAGTCTATGTCAAAGTCTGAAAAGCGATATTTTTCGCTGGATGCAAAGAAGAGTGGGCGTAACAGCAGCCGCTACCTGGATCTTTTTAAAGCCATCAACCAAATGGAGGCCTATGAAGAAGGAAGGTTGCGTCGAAAGTTTGGGAACAGCCTGCCTACCGACAAGCACTACCTTTATAACGCGATACTGAAAAGCATGCGGGACTACAACAGCTCAAAATCCAGGGCTGCCCGGATTAAGGAGATGTTGCTTGATGCTAAATACCTTTACAAAAGAGGGCTCTACCACCAAAGCGAGGAGCGGCTGGAGCAGGCCAAAGCTTTGGCAAGAGACCTCGACGATCAGCTCGCGCTCCTGGAAATCAGCCGGGAGCAGCTCAATTATGTCTGGACGATGAAGCAGGGCGACTATGGTTCTAAGATCGAAGACCTGCTGGCAGATAAAGATGAGTACATACACCATATCAATGAAGAGTTGCGTTACCTTTCTCTGGCGTACAAAATACAGGTGGCTAAAGAGCAGCCTCAGGCAGCAGACCGGAAGGCCAGCAGTGCGGCTTTTGCGGATCAGCTACAGGCCGAATCTGCGCCACTGCCCTCTACAGCCCACGCCCAGCGCCGGTTTTTGCAGAGCCATGCTTTGCTAAATGACCTGATTGGCGATGTGGAACAGGCCAACACCTACTACGCTAAGATGGTGGAATGGTGGGATGAGTACCCACATATCAAAGACGAGGAATACAACCGCTATCTGGCTGATGCCTTTAATCTGCTGCATGCCTCGTACAGCCAGAAAAAATACGATCAGTTTGAGCAGTTGCTTACCAAAATACAACAAGAGGAAGCAGGAAGCTATCACGATCAGGTACTGGTATTCAAACAGCTGACCAACTACCAGTTGCTTTACCATATCAACCTGGGAATTGAAGAAGGGCATGAGCGCTTGCTGGAACGGGTAGAGGAAGGTATGTCCACCTATAAACTGAATCCGGTCAGCCAGCTGATTATTGCCTTCAATGTCACCGTACTCCTGCTCATCCTGGAGCAACATCAGGAATGCCGGACCTGGGCTGATAAAGTTTTGCAGCATTACAACCGGAAAGTGGAAAGTGAGCAATTCCGGCTGGCCACCCTCCTGATTCGCCTGATGTCCACTTATTCAATGGATGACATTGACGATTTCGACTCCGGCCTTCGGGCCCTTCAGCGCAGCTTACGACAGCAGAAAGCTAAAACCCCCACTCACTTCTTTAAAACCTGTGCTAAGTATTTAAGAAAATTATACGACCAGCCTTCCGGCGAACGGAAGAGCACGATGAAGGAGTTCTCTGATTTGCTCGAACAATACAAAATCGCCCCACCGGAAAGGATTCCCCTCGGGCTGGATGACCTGATGTCGAACTGGCTGGAAAGCAGAATAAAAAAACAATCTTTGCGAGTGGTACTCCGAACAAAGACAAAAGCTGAAATCTAACGATCCGGCGATTCCGTATCAGCCAGCATCATGCTCTTAACGACAATAGAATTGCCTTTGCGCTGAATATTGAGCACCCGGCCGTCCAACTCAAAGAACACAAGCTCAGGTTTGTAATCGTATTCAGGATTACTGCTGCGCACTTCAACCTCCGTGGCACCAATAAAAGACAGCACTCGCCGGCGCCGGTGGTAAGCCGCTGACCAGACCGTCTTATCCGTGGACAGCTTCACCTCGGTTCTGGAGCGGCTGAATCCAATTTGCCGGCCGTCCTCCAGCTCAATCCGATCGGGTGAAGCCGGCGTTTCAAAATCAGTGGCCACAGTAAGTTGCCCCTTAAGGACACCAATAAGAATCCCGTTTTTATTATCTAACGGGAACGGAATAGCCCGGTCATTATCGATCAGGAAGAGGGTATCCATCTCTGTGGAGAAAGTGATGTTGTTGATCATGGTGTAGACGTTTTGCTTGATAATCTTTAATATCCCCGTCCCGTTGGAAGGTCCAAACAGCAGCTGAAAAAGCCAGTTAAGAAAACGACGAAGGGGTGGCATAGTGTAAAAGTAAGTCTTTGCCAAAATTAACAAAAAAAGCCCTTCGCGGGAAAGCAAAGGGCTATAGAGTTCTACCTGTATTTTCGTACTATGACGTTTTCTTCCGCTTGCGGCGGGTCTTAAACATCTCCACAACTTCTTTTTCCTTGAGGAAACCAAGATCCTGGAAAGTGGTTGTGACAAACTTTTTGATATCCTGATAGTCCTTTCCGCGCTTGTCGGTGTATTTCTTCAGCAACTTGCTTACATACTCCAGACTTAGTTCCTTGAGTTGCTGATTGAACTGCTGATTGGCGAAAATATTCATATAGACCGGATAGAGCTTGGAAATTTCGAATAGCTCCGGATAGTCGGTTTCCTCCAGGTTGCTGATCAGCCGGTGAAAATAACCGTAAATGGTCTGCCGCAGGCATTCATTAATATTGCTAAGCCCCTGATATTGGGTGTAGAATGCCTTCACGGCTTCCTGCGCTTCATCAGTAGTGTACCCCTTACTGTGCACTTCATCGAGCAGGTCGTAGTACTTGGACAAGTCATCCTTCACTTTGTGGTCCAACACCGAGGAGATCCGCTTGTCGGCATCCGGGTCAATAACCACTTCATCTTTCAGGTGAAGTTCCAGGAGGTACTCCAGGTATTGTTCCTGAAAGTCGCCCATGCTCTTGCGTACTTCGTTGAAATGCTTCCGCAAATGGTCGAGGTCGTCGCCTTCCAATTCGAAAAAAGATGCGTACAGTACTAAAACCTCCAGATGCTCGCGATGCCCCTTAAAGTCTTTATGCTCCACAAAACTACGCAGGTGCGGGATGATACTGCTGTTATCGAAATTGCCATCCACGCGGTAGAGCAGGAACCGCTTAAGTGGCGAATACAGGACTTTCAGGTCAGACAGGGCCTCCGGGAACTCTGCGGACATGAAATTTTCACTCCGGAACTGCCGCTGATAGCGCTGATAGCCCTTTACCCGCTCCTCAAGGACACGGTAGCGGTCCAGCTTCTGCCCCTGCAGGAAATACCGCACCCGTTTGTTGTCAATTTCATTGATCAGGTTAGTGGTCCAGATATCACTGCTTAGTGCAAAGCCCATCTGAATAGACTGCCCAATGCGCTTGCGCAGCAGGTCGAAGTTGGCCGAATTGCAGATCGCCATTAAAACCTCCTTAAAATGCTCCTGCGTCCGGGTGTACTTCATACGGACTTCATCCACTTCACCGCGCAACACAGTGAAGCCAAGAATTTTAGGCAGGTACAGGCCCTCAAATTCCGGTTGCAGCAGGAGGGTCTCCAATGCTATCAACTGCAGGGGATGAGCCGCCGCCACTTCGTCGTAGATCATAGCGATACGGGGCTCAAACATTTCTTTAAGCTGCATGTACAACTCTTCCTCTTCTTCTTCCAAATAAGCCTTCAATTCTTCGGATTCCTGAATTTCGGCTCCGAGTGCTTCCAATTTGGTCTTATACGCTTCGGCTAACGCTTGCATGAATGTATATTTTAAAAACAAACCTGATAGTGCAAATTAATGCACTACCAGGTCAGATATTATAGAATTAAAGTATTGCCTTAGTTTTGAATTGCAAATATAGCCTAATGTGAGATAAAGCGCAAAGCTTTCCTGCGAATTATTATCCACATCAGCTTTTAAATGGCAAGAGGGTTTACCGGTGACCGGCAAACCCTCTTGTTTCGTCCATGAGGAAAAATAAGACTAATCTTCTTTTTTCTCTTCTTCAGCAGGCTGCTCTTCAGCGGCCGCTTCCTCAGCAGCAGGCTCTTCTGCAGGAGTTTCCTCAGCTTGAGCTTCCGCACTGTTATCAGCACTCTCCGCTTCTGCCTCAGCAGGAGCTTCTTCCTCTTCGGGCTCAGGGGCCGGGGGAGGAGGTGGTGGTGTACCGGAAAGCTTAGCCAGCAAATCAGCACGCTCAGCAGCAGACTGCTCAAAGCGGGCTGCAATTTTTGACTCCTTAGCGTCGATCCATTCCTGATATTTAGCTTCTGCCTGCTCTTCAGTCAGGGCTCCCTTGGCCACACCACGCATCAGGTGGCGCTTGTAGTATACCCCTTTGAAGCGCAGAATCGCACGCACAGTATCTGTGGGCTGTGCACCTTTCTGCAACCAGTCAAAAGCTTTATCCCGGTCGATCTCAATCGTCGCAGGCTTAGTCATCGGGTTGTAAGAACCCAGTCGTTCGATGAAGCGACCATCGCGCGGTGCGCGTCCGTCTGCAACAACGATGTGATAGAAAGGACGCTTACGGCGACCCTTTCTTTGTAAACGCATCTTAACTGCCATTGGCTTGTTAAAATTATTGTGGTGAAAACATACCCGCGTAACTTGAAAATCAAGCGGCGGGTTTTTAACGCGGACAAAGGTAAAGTATTTCATTGGATTGTTCAAGCCCTGAACCTAAAACAAAAACTCAGCAGGTTTTCCGTGTCACAATTTTGAGCTTTGATACATGCTAATAATTCATAAATTAATCTTACCTTTCGCCCGCTGTATAATGAGACCCTCCCAAAGCTGCCTGTCGATTTATCCATTTAAAATGCTTATTTTTCCGTAATTAAATCTATGGCGCATACCTGCTACTGTCAGGCACTGCTCCGGATTTCATCCTATACCTAATCTTATGCATAGGTTGGCGAATATTAGCCTTTGGACTACTTTGGTTTTGCTTACACTCGCTGGAAGCCACCGGTCTGAGCGATACAGCTATGCTCTCCCGACAGGCAGTATCGTCACAGACAATACCTATACCGTGGAGGAGTTGGTACAGGATATTTTTGTGGAGGGTGCCTGCAATACCATTACCAATATTCAGGCCATAGGACATGAAGATGGCATTGGCTATTTTGAAGAGGGCAGCAGCAGTATAGGTATGGAACGGGGCGTCATCCTCGCCACTGGCCCTATTGCAAACGCTCATGGCCCAAATTCACACACTGATTTATCTGGCAATTTTGAAGATTCCAACGGTGACCCCGACCTCAATAGCATGGCCACCGGCCCCGTAAAAGATGCGGTAGGGATTGAATTTGATTTTATGCCCCTCGACTCTATTGTGGCTTTCCGGTATGTTTTTGCTTCTGAGGAGTATTGCGAGTTCGTGGGGAGCATTTATAATGATGTTTTCGGTTTTTTCATTTCCGGCCCGGGCATCAACGGCAGCTTTGCTAATGGCGCCAAGAATGTCGCAATTCTGCCCGGCACTTCAGACTTTGTGACGATTAACTCTGTCAACTACCAGGATAATGCTCACCTTTACGTACATAACGAGCTTTCCACCGATGCTATCATCTGCGACCTTCCGGCTCCATCCGGCACCTACCACCCTTTCATAGAATACGATGGCTTTACAACCAGGCTGACGGCAGTACTCCGGCTGATTCCCTGCGAAACGTACCATATCCGGTTGGTAGTTTCAGATGTGGGAGATAATTACTTCGACTCCGCCGTATTCCTGGAAGCCGAAAGCTTTAATCTCGGTGGTGAGGTGCAGGTCAGTGCCGGCACAGGAGCTACGCCTGGCAATCCTGCACTGGAAGGCTGTCCGGACAACTACTTTATCTTTGAAAGAGCCCCCGGTACAGATGACAGCTTCCCCCTGTCTGTCAACTACCGGGTCAAAAACAGCAGCTCCGCAGAGGAAGGGGTCGACTTTCTGCCGCTGCCCGGCAGCATTACAATACCTGCGCACCAGCATGCTGCAACAGTACCTGTAGACCTGATCAACGATGGGCTGGTAGAGCCCCTGGAGCACATAGACCTGGTGCTCGATATCCCCTGCGCCTGTTATTCAGATTCCACAACGATGTATATTACAGACAGCCCGGGCTTCGACCTTAGCGTTCCGGATGTAGCCGTTTGTGAACAGGGAACCAATATCATGGCAGCGGTGATTTCCGGAGGGACCGGAGGGTTTACCTACTCCTGGAGTACAGGCGGGAGCACGAGTTCCATTTCCGTTTCGGGCGAACAGGCTGCTCATTACCAGCTTACCGTCACGGATGCCTGCGGTAATGTTGAGGTGGACTCTGCTGTTACCTTTATAACGCCCCCGCCCTCTGCTTCCATCAGCGGCTCCGGGACCATTTGTCAGGGAGATACCGCCTGGCTGACGGTTGACCTGGAGGGCTCGCCTCCCTGGAGCCTGGGCTATGAAGTAGCTGGTGAGTTATTCGAAGTACAAAATATTCAGGCATCTCCTTACCTGCTGCCCGCCACTCTTCAGGGTATGCACCAGCTGACTTATGTAGCGGATGCCGGTTGTGAGGGTAGCGTTACGGGTTCTGCTGCCGTGCAGGTTAATGCAATAGGGATTGAAGCTCAGGCTCTCCATGCGTCCTGCTCCGGTGCAACCGATGGCCGGATTGAAGTTTCGCTAAGCGGAGGCACGCCTCCTTATGACTGGTTCTGGCTGGACGCCCCCTCGCCCGAACTCGAAAGGCATGACCTTAGCCCTGGCTCTTACACCATTATTGTGACGGATGCCAGCAACTGTGAAGCGGAAGCCACCTTTGAGATCAGCGCCCCACCACCACTGCAACCGCTGGAATTTGATTGTGCATCCATAAGTTCCGGCAGAATAGAGGCCCGGGCCGCCGGAGGCACGCCCCCTTATCAGTATGCTATCGACTATAGCGCACTGGCAGGTCCTGAAATACTGGATCAGCTTACCCCGGGCGAAAACTATCATATCCTGATTCGGGATGCCATGGGCTGTGAGGTGGAACAGGATATTCGATGGCCAGCCACTTACGTCACGCTGTTTGACTTGCCTGCCGACATTGAAGTCAAGCTGGGGCAGTCTGATACCCTGCGCCCATTCTTTAATATTCCGCTAGACCTGATTTCAAGTATTCAATGGGCGCCGGCTACCGGCCTGAGTTGTACAGACTGCCCGTATCCGGAGATTATGATTAACCAGCCGGCCACCTATTCCCTGACGGTGGCAGATTTGTATGGTTGCGCCGTTGAAGCATTCGTATCTATAACGGTAGATGAATCCATAGACCTATATATTCCCACCGCTTTTTCACCCAATGGAGACCAGGTAAATGACCGGCTTAATGTCTACGCCAACCCCTATCAGGTCGAGCAGATTCTTACGTTTCGGGTCTTTGACCGCTGGGGTGGACTGATGTTCGAATCTACTAATTTTCCTCCCAACAGAGAACAGTTGGGATGGGATGGCACCTTCCGCGGACAACTTATGGACCCGGGGGTTTACACCTATATGGCTGTTGTGAAACTAACCAGCGGAGGGCTGCAGACCGTAGGCGGGCATACTATTTTGATGCGTTAGACTTCTTCCTCATACTCATCTGGAAAGGGCTCATCGGTTATGTGAATCGGCCGGTTGATGCTTTCCTGAAGCGAGATAAAAGTCTCTGTTCGCTGAATGCCATTAATCTTTTGCACCTTATCATGCAGAACGTCCCTCAGGTGTTTCGTATCCCGGCAAACGATGGTTGCGAAAATAGAATACAACCCTGTGGTATAGTGTGCCGCCACTACCTCCGGAATCTTCGCCAACTCCCGGGCGACATCCTCGTAGAGCGAGCTCTTATCCAGGTAGATTCCAAGAAAAGCAGAGATGTCATACCCCAGCTTTCCGGGCTCAACAGCAAGGTTGTAGCCTTTAACAATTCCAGCGTCCTCCAGTTTTTTCATGCGGACATGGATGGTTCCGCCGGATACGAAGAGTTGCTTGGCAATATCGGTATACGGTTTCTTGGCGTTCCGCATCAGGATAGAAAGAATTTTTCTGTCCAGGTCATCAATTTCGGTTCCTTTAGCCATACATTATCATTTCTTCAGCAACAGCGCAGTATTTTTGAATGAGACTCAAAATAAACGAATATTTCTGAATTAAATTAACATCTTGCCAATAACTCTTCGCCCACGAAATAATTCCTCCGGAATTAAACAAGCGGTGATTTTTCAACCTTACTATTCCAGCTCAGTGATTAACGCACCAGGCACGCTGAATTTGAATCCTTAATCCGGAAGTCTGCACAAAATAATTGGTACTTTTGCTAACAAATCATTTGGATGACTATGAACTTGAAACGAATTGCCCATACCCTTCTGCTGAGTATCGCGCTCCTGCTTTTGACCGTCTCCTGCGGTGAGGAGCCACAGAATATTCAGGAACTGTTACCAGGAAGGTGGGAACTGAAGCAGGCTACCAGAAATGGCGAACTCACCCGTTCACTGGCCGACTTGTATTATGAATTTGATGATAAAGGCACCATGCGGACCAACCTGCCAGTTGCAAAAGGCGAAAGCACCTATCAAATCTCCGGCCAGAGCATTGAACAAGACCAGGAAGGTAATGTCATCGCCTATACGGTCGCCTCTATCACAGATAGTACGCTTGTACTGCAGACAGAACTTCGGGACACCCCCTTTCAATTTGATCTGATACGGGCTACCGGTAACCAAGAATAGCTTTCCTTATGTCTCTCACCAAGGTCGTTGTTGCCTCCCTGAATCCGGTCAAGCAGGCTGCTGCTCAGATAGCTTTCAAAAAAGCCTTTCCGGAGCTTAAAATCAATGTTACCGGTGTGAACGTGCCCTCCGGAGTACGCGATCAACCTATGACGGATGCTGAAACTTTGCTCGGGGCCCGGCAGCGGGCGCAGCGGGCACAGCAGATGTCTCCTCATGCAGACTTTTGGGTCGGGCTGGAAGGCGGCGTAGCCAATATGCAGGGGCTGGGCATGCAGGCCTTCGGCTGGATGTGCGTACGAACGGACAGCCGGGAGTACAGCGCCCGAAGTGCCAGTTTTCCACTCCCGCGGGCCGCGGTAGCAGCCATAGAAGACGGCGAAGAACTCGGGCCGGTCATGGACAACCTGTTTCAGGAGCAGAACACCAAGCACAAGGGTGGTGCCGTAGGCCTGCTTACTAATGGGCTGGTCAGCCGGGAAGCCCTGTATATCCAACCGCTGATTTTTGCTCTTATCCCCTTTATGCACGAGCCCTTGTTCTGATAGCGGCTATCCGCTGAAGCCGCATCCGGTGGTGCCGCTGTAGCAAAACCGGATAAAAGTTGCCTAAAAGGTTGATTACCAGGCATAACGCACCGAGTACGGGCTGAACGAAAAAAACAATATATATACCAACCACCGTCAGGACCAGAAAAGGGAGAAGGTGCCCGAATTCTGACTTCTGGGACTGCTCAGCAAGGTGGCCGAGCCCATCGGACCGGCCGTTAAAATACTTTTGTTGTTGCGCCTTACTGCGCCAAAGTGTAGCCAACAGTAACTTCCTAAACCGCTCAACCCTGAAGGCCTGATAAAACCATTTCAGCTGAGCAGGGTTGGAAATCTCATAGTAACGAGCGGGCAGCAGCCGGTGCGTAGGCAGCGCAAAACCAGCAAATGCAAATATGCCGGTTATAAACATATTGATCACCCACGCCAGAAAAACCGCCGGCCAAAAGCTGATCTCTGCGTAGTAGTCCATCCCGGACAGCAGCCCGAAAGACTGAAAGACTAAAAATGCAGAGGCTAAAATGAACAAGACCTGCTTCGACACCCGCTGTATGGTGGACTTGAATGGCATAAACGGCTGATTTTCCGGGCAACGCAATTGATGATTACCAAAATACAACTTTTCCTGTTTTACTGTTTTTTAATTTAGGATCAATCCTTCATTCGGGAGTTTAAAAGCCGCAATTACGAACGCCAGGCTGACATTCACCCGTTTTTCCCGCCCGTGGGCTGGCGGAACTGCTATCTTTATTGTAAGTTGTAAGACTCAAATGCTATACCATGAAAAAGTTTGTCCTAACCATGATCACCAGCCTGTGCTTCACGCTCGGGCTATTCGCAATAGACGCAAGTGTCTCCTTTGCGACCTTCAAGACGCCGGATAACCCTTACATAGAAGTTTACCTGCACATTGCCGGGCAAACGGTAGCCTTCAAAGAGATGCCCGATAGCCTGTACCAGGCGAATGTGGAAGTGGTGATCCTCTTCAAGCAGGGGGAGGTAATTGTCAAGTTTGACAAGTACGCCCTCAACAGCCCCCTGACCAAAAACCGCATTGACTTTATAGACCTCAAGCGGTTTGCCCTTGAGCCGGGAGATTATAACCTCGTTGTAGCCGTTTCTGATCTCAACGAAAAGGGCAATGCCAAAGAGTACAATACCGACTTCAGCATTGGCTTCCCGGAAGCAGAAATATGCCAGTCGGGTCTGACCCTGCTTTCCAGCTATACCAAGGCCGAGCCCGGACAAAACAACATGTTTGTCAAGAACGGCATCAAAATGGAGCCCCTGCCTTTCAACTTCTACAGCCGCCATGCTTCCCGCCTGATTTTTTATAATGAAGTTTACAATTCTGAGCAGGCGCTGGGGGAGGATTACCTGGTCAGCTACTCCGTGGAGCCTGCCAATAAAGAAAATGCCAAGCCGATCATGATTGGTCACAAACGGCAAAAACCCGCCCCCATTGTCCCTGTACTCATTGGCATAGACATCACGGAGCTGCCCTCCGGGAATTACAACCTGATTGTGGAAGTGCGTGACCGAACCAAAGGATTGCTCAGCAGCAAGACCGTCTTTTTCCAGCGCAGCAACCCCTTTTTGGAGGAGGCTCCGATAGAGCTAGTTGACTTTGACGTCAAGGAGGAATTCGTTCAAATGCTGGATGCCGAAGAACTCGAATACAGCCTTCGCGCTCTGACCCCGAAAATGCCTCAAAACGATGTGGAAACGGTCAATACTATGATCAAAAAAGA